>NZ_QWKI01000008.1 GCF_009911645.1 Pseudoflavonifractor sp. 60 | reverse complement strand
TTCCGGTGTCGTGCGCCCTGCCGGGGGCGTTGCGTCCTTCGGACGCGATGGGGAGCTGCACTCCCCAAACCCCTTGCACACCCGCAGGAAAGAAACACCCGCTTTGCGTCTGTTCCTTTCCTGCGGGTCAGGTATCGTCAGTGCCAGATTGGCACTCACGCTAAAAACGCAAATCTGACGTTTTTAGGATTTTACCGGGGGAGCGTGTGAAATGGCGCTATCCAAAATCCCTCACATGACCTACCAGCAGTACCGTACAACCCGGAGGCTGGTGCATGAGTGTTGCAATTACGATTGCGGCAACTGCCTGCTCCTGGACAACGGCGAGGAATGTATCTGTCCACAGAGTATCACCTACTCCCTAATCTGCAAATGGTTCCGCGCCGCCGTCCTTCCGCTGGACGCCGGCCTGTGCGCCGCATTGTTCCCGCCTTCCTCTGTCAGACGGCGGCACTGCCGGGAGTGCGGGAGGCCGTTTGCCCCGCCCAGGCACAACACTCTCTATTGCTCCACCTGTGCCGCAGAACGGGTGAAACGGAGCAAACGCACATGGGCCAGGAAAAACCGGGATGGAGTGTAGAAAAAGTACCCGCTGAAAACGCAGTAATATCAGGGCTTTCAAGACCGCCCTCAAAGGGGGCCTGATACATTTCCTTCCCGACCCCGAAAACGGGCCTCTAACGGCCCACAGCGGCGGTCTGACAGCCCCACACCAAGGAGGCTAATACCATGACCGACTACATGAAGGTAACCACCGAATTGCCGCCCTATTTCTTCTTTCCCTGGTTCCTGATGGACATGGGCTTGACCCTTACCGCCAAGCTGGCCTATGCCCTTTTGCTTGACCGGGCGCGGTTGTCCCAGCTCAACGGGTGGACGGACGAGGCGGGGAGAGTTTATATCATCTTCCCGATTGAGAAGATAGCCGAAATGCTCGGCAAGAGCATGACCACTGCCAAGAACGTATTGGCTGAGTTGGAGGCGGCGGGTCTGATTGAACGCAAACGGCAGCAGTTTTCCAAGCCTAATCATATCTATGTGAAACTGCCTGATGGACAAAAATTTAGCCGCCCCTGATGGATAAAAACTTGTCCTTCACCATGGCCGGAAAACTGTTCTTGTAATAGGGCAGAAACCCGGCTGACGCAGGCAAAAAACCTGTCCTCTAATAAGAACTATAAGAACAATAACAAGTATAAATAAAACGAGTGTGAGTAAATAGCGCCCACTTTTCGGACAAACG
>NZ_QWKI01000007.1 GCF_009911645.1 Pseudoflavonifractor sp. 60 | reverse complement strand
TGTCCGCAGCTACATCACAGGCCCGTTTGAAAATTTGAAAACAAGGAGTTGCCTATGGAGCATATCAGCTACAAGAAGCAGACCGAGATTGTCAATTTCCAGGGCCGGGAAATCCCGCTGGAAAACCTCACCCCCATCCTCTCCCCGGAGCAGGAGGCGGCGAAGCGCTGGGAGTTGGAGCAGCGGCTTTACGAGGTGTTTCGCAAGTACCAGCAGAGGGAGAAGCCCACT
>NZ_QWKI01000006.1 GCF_009911645.1 Pseudoflavonifractor sp. 60 | reverse complement strand
CGTGATTTTTTCAGATAGAGATTGATTTGCGGGGCTGCTGACGGTATAATGAAGCTGTCAGCAGCTCCGTTTCTTTTCAGAAAGGGAGCGCAAAATGAACAATCGAATTGACGCGATCTATGCAAGACAGTCCATCGACAAGAAAGATAGTATTTCTATCGAAAGTCAGATTGAGTTTTGCAAATATGAATTGAGGGGTGGAAGCTGCCGGGAGTATCAAGACAAGGGGTACAGTGGTAAGAATACGGACAGGCCCCAGTTTCAAATGCTGGTAGAGGACATCAAGCGCGGGCTGATTGCCAGGGTAGTTGTTTACAAGCTTGACCGCATCAGCCGTTCCATTCTGGACTTTGCAAACATGATGGCGCTGTTCCAGGAGTACAACGTGGAATTTATTTCTTCCACGGAGAAGTTCGACACGTCCACACCGATGGGCCGGGCGATGCTGAACATCTGCATTGTGTTCGCACAGTTGGAGCGAGAAACCATCCAGAAACGGGTGCAGGACGCATGGTACGCCCGGTGTCAGCGAGGTTTCAAAATGGGTGGGCGTGCGCCTTATGGATTTCGGACGGAGCCTATCATTATTGACGGCATCCATACAAAGAAGCTGGTGATTGAACCGACCGAGGCGGCGTTCGTGCGGAAGATGTACGAGATGTACATTGACCCCCAGGTGTCGCTTCACGACATCACCCGACAGCTTACCGAGCAGGGGATGCGGACATACTTCGGCAAACCGTTTTCCAGGGCGACCATCAGCATCATGCTTCGTAATCCCATTTACACCATGGCTGACCTGGATATTTACGAGTTTTTCAAGAGCCAAGGGACGAACATCTACAATGATGCCGCCGACTTCGTAGGGACAAACGGATGTTACTACTACCGGAGCAAGGACAGCACCGAGAATAAGCACACGCACTTGGAAGGCCAGACGCTGGTGCTGGCCCCCAGCGAGGGCTTTATCCCGTCTGATTTGTGGCTTAGAGTTCGCAAGAAGATGATGGCGAACCAGACCTATCAACCGGCCAGGAAAGCCCGCAACACCTGGATGGCGGGGAAAATCAAGTGTGGCAAATGTGGCTATGCTCTGATGTCGACCCACTCCTGCGGGTATCTCTATCTGCGCTGTACGAAACACGCTGACAGCAAGTTTTGTTCCGGCTGCGGTACAATCCGTCTCCGCGATTTAGAGGCGGTAGTTTACCAGCAGATGGTGAAGAAACTGGAGGATTATAAGACGCTGACGGGCCGCAAAAAGAAAAGAGCCGCCAGCCCGAAGCTGACGACAAAGCAGATGGAGCTGGCCCAGGTGGAAAGCGAGATTGAAAAGCTGCTGGACACGCTGACG
>NZ_QWKI01000005.1 GCF_009911645.1 Pseudoflavonifractor sp. 60 | reverse complement strand
TACGCCAACGCCAAGATTGAGGAATTGGACAGCCGCCGTCAGGCCCTTGCCAGCGAGATTGCCAAGCTGACCGCCGAGGCCGTGTCCCCGGAGCAGATTGACACGATTTCCAATTATCTGGATGATTGGGAGAATGTCAGCTTTGAGGACAAGCAGCAGGTGGTGGATTTGATGATTACCGTCATTCGCGCCACCAGTGAGAAGCTGCAAATTGAGTGGAAAATCTGACGGCGGGCATACCGTCAGAACGTTATCTTTTTATGCCCTTGTCCAGTGTAGTTCCGTATATAACCCGACTTCCAGATAATTCCTGCCAAACCGGGACATATCCTTGACTACCACCATGCTGACAAGCCCCGCCTCAATGTCGGCCATCATTTCCATAAAGCCGGGACGTTTGAAATTTGTACCGCTCCATCCGTCGTCTTTGTAAACCTTATAGCTGGAAATTTCCCGGTCTTGACAATACCTGGTGAGGATTTCGATTTGATGGGATATGCTGTTGCTGTCCCCCTCGTTCTCATCGTCGCGGGAGAGCCGGACGTAGAGGGCCGTCCATTTTTCATTCAAATTGCCTGACTGCCTAATCATTTCAGCCTCCAATCTGGCAGTTACCGTTTCTGGCCTTGTAACACTCATAATTATACCTAATATCAAGAAAAACGTCAAATATTCGACAAATTCAGCGGGGATTGATGTATTGCTTCTCTGTCAAATAAACGCATCGTTTTCCAGAAACGGTAGCTCCCTCGCGGGTAGACTACTTTAATAAGAAATGCGTCTCACGGTGAGACGCATTAACGACAAATTTTGCATTGGTTGGCGGTTTTATATTTCGTTGTTCACGATTAGAAAAACAAGGCAGGATCAGACGGCGGCTGGCAGGGCCGCTCCATAGGATTTATCGTGCCTCCCCCCATTCCCGTGGCGGGGCGTCCTACGCTGTGACGCATAGCCGACGCAAGTATCATCATACCCATATGCAGTTCGTGGCCCGCTGCTGTGCCATAGCAGCTTTGCGGCGCTGGCCCCGTTCGCTCCGTCCTCCCGGTGTCCGGCCTCCTGTCACGGGGGATCATCCCTGCGTACCCGCCGCCCGGCTCCGCGCATACAGAATGTATCTGATTGCCTTATTCAGTTGTAGTCAAGCCCTTTCCCTGTTGAACGGAAAATACCTGCTTCTACTCCTTAATATCCCTGGAAATTGCTTTTTGCTCATTATCCGCAGGAACTTCCAAAACTTCCTAAAAGGTTATAAAAAACGACAGCTTTTCTTAAATACGTCTCACGGTGAGACGTATTTTATCGACAAATTCCGCACAACCTGTTATACAAAGAGCGGGACGGCAAGTGTGAACCGTCCCGCTCTTATAAGGTTTTATCTGTTTTTCAAGAAATTCATAAGCATCTGCGCTACCTGTCCGCGAGTTGCCAAGCCTTGGGGTGCCAACTGTCCGTTGCCCTTGCCGATCATGACACCGTTCTCCACCGCCCAGCGCAGGGCCTCCAGCGCGTAGCCGCTGGCCTTGTCCGCGTCGGTGAAGTGCAGCTCCTTATCTGTGGCGGCGGGGCTTCCGGCGTACCGCCAGAGCATGACGGCCAACTGCTCCCGGGTAATGTTATCGTTGGGGCCGAACATCCCGTTCCCATAGCCGCCCACGATGCCCTGGCTGGTAGCCCAGCGGACGGCCTCGGTGTACCATGCGCCGGTCGCCACATCGCCATATTGCAGCAGGTAATTGACCACCGGCCTGCCCTCTTTGTTAAAGAGGATTTGGGCAAATTGGGCGCGGGAAAGATTGTTGTTGGGACCAAAAGTTCCGTTGCCATAGCCGCCCATCAGCCCGTTCCGCAGCACATAGTCCACCGCTTCATGATACCATATGCCTACGCCCCCCAAGTCAGTGAAGCCGCGAGAGGGGCAATCCGTGCCGCCGTCACAGGGCTTCGGCCTATCATCCGGGAGGGGTGCAAAGGCGGCCTTGACCGTCACGGCCCTGCCGGGCATCGTAAATGTGTACTTCCCGCCGCCCTGGGCCGTCAGCTTGATTTCATTCCCCCGGTTGTCAGTGACGGTGAGGGTATCCAGCATATAGCCGCTGTCCGGGGTGACGGCCAGGGTGACAGTGCTGCCATTGCTGGCGTTGGTACGATTGGAGGTCACTTTGCCGTGTTCCGACTTCTCCACGGTGACAGCGTAGGTGTTGGAACTCCAACCACCGCCGCCATGATTGCCGCCGGTGGGAGGATCAGGCGTGGTTGCGGGGGCCGTCCAGCCCACGGAGATCGGGGACAGGCCGGTAACGGTAAACTGGAGGCCGCTGGCCGTGTTGGTGACGTGGGGCGTTTCCGTATCTCCGGGCGTTTTGCCAAAATCGCTGGTGGTGAACATATGCACCACGGTAAAGGTGTAGCTGCTGTTTGTTCCCGCCGGATAGGGCAGGGTAACGGTCAGGCCGTTTGCGGGGAAGTTTACGGCAGTCGCCTTCGTCCAGGTAGTGCCGCCGTCGGTGCTGATTTGCAGCTCCACATCATAGACGGCGGTGTTGGCTTGGGGAACGCCGGAATTGGCATGTGTAATAGCGGTTTTCATGGCGGCTTCCAGCTTTTCCAGGGTATTCAGCGTTTCAATGCTCTGCAATCCGGCAGGGACCTCGGAAATGCCGTTCTCCATA
>NZ_QWKI01000004.1 GCF_009911645.1 Pseudoflavonifractor sp. 60 | reverse complement strand
AACTGGAATTTTGTGCTGCCATCATCAGCGGGCGGATTCGGCAGGATCACCACTTCCTTTGTCTCCACGGTGCAGGTCGCGTTTGCCCCGTGGTAGCTGTCGTTTCCTGCGTAGGAGGCCGTGAAGGTATAGTCTGCGGTGCTGTTGGGCAGTTCCGCCGTCCAAGTGCCGCCCGCTCCCGCTGTCACGGTGATGCCGCCAGAGCAGGTCACGGAAACCATTCCGCCGGCAGGCAGGCCGGAGAGGGTCAGCGTTACCGTGCCGCCGCCGATCAGCGGGGATGCCGGGGAGGCTGTCAGGGACAGCACCGGCGTGATCTTCTCCACGCTGACGGTGCAATTTGCTGTCGCGCCGTTGTGGTTCCCGTCCCCGGCGTAAGTGGCGGTAAAGGTGTAGGACGCTCCGCCAGCGGGCAGCTCCGCCGTCCAAGTATCGCCGCTCCCCTTTGTCACAGTGATGGTTTCATCCGAACAGGTCACGGTGGCCGAACCGCCAGAAGGCAGACCGGAGAGGGCCAGCGTCACCGTGCCGCCGTTGGGCAGGGTGGCCGGGGACGGCGTGAGGGTCAGGCTGGGCGTGAGCTTGTTGATGGTCACCAATACATCGCCGGTGGCTTGCGCATAGTTCTCACCGTCCACGGGCGTAAAGATCACGTTCTTTGTGCCGCTGTCGGCCACGGCGGTAAGCTCCTGCCCGCCAGCAAAGCTCCAAGCTCCGGGGACGGAGACCCCTTCCGACACCGCTGTGCCCCGGATGGCTGTGTTTGGGACAGGCTCACCGTTATAGATGACTGTGATGGGGTCGATGGTCAAGTTGGGCACAAACTTATCCTTCACAGTGACGGTAATAGTCAAGCTAAAACTGTTGTAATTGGTGGATTCCATTACGGGAATGGTGATCGTGCCGGTTTTGCCCACCTTTTCCTCCTCGTTCACCAGCTTATAAGTCAGTACGGTGCCGTCCACAGTGGGCGTATCCACAAAAATCCCGTTATCATCCGACACAGTGATTCCCCCCAGCACATACCCTGCCGGAAGCAAGTCCTTCAAATCAAAGGTCTTGGTTACGCCAAATCTGCCCTCGCTGCCGCCGGTTGTGTTTCCGGTGTAGCTGGCCTTTGAGATGGTCACGCTGGTGCTTACCGCTCCGTCCGGCTGGGTCAGGATGTAGTTTCCGGCTGACGTGCCGGTCAGCGTCAATTCGGGCAGAGTGACGGACGAATATGTACCCGCGTCGGAGCCGGTGATCGTGCCCTTGAGACCGGCGGTGTTCACCGAGACGGTATCGCCCGCTTTTACGCCGCCCAAGTCTACGGAAGTGATGGATACCTCATTTGTTTTATCATAGGCCCTGTCCGCGGCCGCGGCCCCGGTGACAGAGAGGGGCTTGGGGTTCACCTTTACCGTAAATTCCTTTTCCCCCAGACCGTCTGGCAGTTTTGCGGTGAGCGTCGCGTCTCCGGCGGGCAAACCGCTGGTATCAATGGTAATCTCTTCGTTCAGATTCCCCTCGCCCACCTTGGCCGTGCCGCTGAACACCTCCACAGTGGATGTGACAGCGGGGGTGGTGCTCAGCGTCACCTTGAGCGTGTCGGTATCGCCGTAGGTACAGGTGGGGGGACTTGCTGGAATGTTGAGGGTTACTGAGCCGAGTTTTACGGAAGCGGCCGCAGACCCGTCGCTATTTCGAATTGTTGTTTCTCCTATGGTTCCTCCGGCTGGTTCAATGACAATCAGTCCATTCACCGTGAGTTTTGCACAGTTTATTGCTGGGTATTGCGCGCCATCGTAGATGCCTCCAGAGGCTGTAAACGTTCCTCCCGTTATGCTGATGTTCCCCCCATTGATTCCAGGATACTCTGCACACGAAAGATTGACATCGCTATTTTTGATTACTATGTCCCCCAAAGTATGAATTGCGCAAATATTTGTACCCTGTGTGGAGATCATGATTGCGGCATCTTCAATGGTAATGTTTCCTTTGTTGCAAAAAATACCGCCTCCGATGGTGTTCCCTCTTATGGTTACGCCTCTTATTGTCATATTGCCTGAATTACTGCCGCTTACGCTTGGCATGCCTAGAAAAACCGGTTCATTTGCCACGTTGGCCTCCAACTCTCCGGTGCCTTCTACCGTAAGGTCAAAGGCGCTTTTGGCATAAATCGCGCGCTCATCGTTCCAAGCAGAGCTTGCGGATATGGTATTTTTCCCCTTCAATACTACAGTGACCGGGCCGTCCGACGGCAGTAAGATCGCTGTACGCTCCCGCCATTTCCAATCCTCTGTGTATTCTGTAACATTCAAGGATAATCCGTCCAGTGTCAGGGTGTAGCCGCTCTGAGCATCTCCTTCCAATTGATATCCAGGACCTTCCGCCGGGGTCTGGCCTTCCCCTTCTCCGATGTTGGTAAAATCCAGCGGCTTTGTAAGTGTCTTATTCGCTGCTTGGACCGTCCCCGGCAGAACCCCCAAACACAGGGCCAGAGCGGTGATGATGCTGAATAGTTTGCGTTTCATGCAGTATGCCTCCTCATGCGGCAGAGGAAATTTAGTTCCCCCATGGGGGGACTGAGAAAGGGGCGCACCCCTTTCTTAATCCATTTTCGCCGCAGTTTTCTATTTCACAACATACACAAAACTTTCTAAAAAAACAAGACCGCTCGACCAGAATGCAGGATTTGCTACCAATTAACATCCCCCGCCCCTTGACAGCGGCAATTTTCCCGGTTACGCTAAGTGCAAACAGGATTGAGGAGGGCGGAATATGCGGATCGGAAAACGGTGGGCCAGTTGTCTGGCAATGGGCCTGTTCCTGCTGTGCGCGGCGGGGCTGGTGTGGCTGCTGGCAATGGAGACAGTTCCCAATCAAGAGCCTGTGCGCCTGACGCCGGAGGCCGTGAGCGGTGCGCCGGAGCTGGAGGGGCTGTACCTCTACGCGGGTCCGCTGGAGCTGGAATATACTCTCCCGGCACAGGCGGGAAAACTGCGCCCGATTTTGGAGATTCGGCAACTGTTTGCGGCGGCGGAGCTGCGGCTGGACGGCGCGCCGTTTCAACAGCTCCCGGCGGGCCTGGGCCGCTTGTATGTGACCCTGCCTGGGGAGTGGGCGGGCAAGACCCTCACCCTCATTATGGACAAGGGGGAGGAGGACCCGGAGCCGTCCTTGTATTTCCTGGACAGCGTTCTGCTCAACGAACAGGCCCGCGCGGATACCAGCCTCCGCGCCTTTCCCGCCGCCGTGTTCGGGGCGGTCTTTCTGCTGACGTTGGGCCTGTTCCTGTATGGCTGGCTGGAGGGGACCCGGCCTTGGCCGGTACTGCTGCTCTGCGCCGCCGCCCTGGGCCAGACGGCGTACTTCTATCTGCAAAACTTCTCCCTGTTCAGCCTGCCGCCCGCGCTCTACGGGCTGGCGCTGTACCAGTCCCGTGCGCTCCTGTTCGCCGCACCAGCTTTGTATTTGATGCTTGGGATGAAAAAACGGCGAAAGGTCTTTGCGCCTTTCGCCGTCCTGCCCGCGCTGGTCTATTGGGTTGTGGCGGGATTTCAGACGGTGTTCCCGCTCTTTTCCAATTTTGCCGTCCACGCCGGGATCATGTTCTGTTTTACCATCGCCGCCCTGGCGGTCTGTTCCGCTCTGGAATACCGGGACGGCAATCCTGTGTTCCGTCGTTTCCTGCCCTGGCTGGGAGGGTGTGCTGTGGTCATTGTACTGCTGAGTATGCTCCCGGCGGGGCGGGCAGGTTCCCATGCCTCCATCCTGCGGGCGTTCCTGGATGACCCGATTCTTTGGATCGACACAGAGCTGTTTTACTGGAACAGCCTGCTGCTGGCCCTATGCTTTTTGGAGAGCGCGGCGGCCTACATCCGGCGCAGAAGCGAACAGGAAACGGAATTGCAGGTGCTGTCCGCCCGTGAAAGTCTGACGCGGGAGCAGCTTGCCACCGTGCTGGAGAGCGCCGCCGCCCTGGGGGAGCTGCGCCATGAGGTGAAAAATCATTATCTGGTCCTGCAAAACCTGTCCTGCGCGGGAGAGACGGAGCGGCTGGACGCCTATCTGAGCGAGCTGGCATCCGATGTGTCCTCTATTCCCGCTCTGACTTACGCGCCCCATCCGGCGATCAATGCGGTGCTGACGGTCATGCTGGCGCGGGCACAGAAACAAGGCGTAGAGGTGGAGCGCCGGATCGACGTACCGGAAACGCTGCCCTTCCCGGACACGGAGCTTTGCATGGTGCTGATGAATTTACTGCAAAACGCGCTGGAGGCCAACGCTCTGGCCCCGGAGGGGGTTCGGAAATGGCTTCGGGTCGATCTCCATATCCGGGGTGTCCATCTGTATATCGGGGTGGAAAATTCCCGCTTTGTTCCAGTGGACTATGACGCGGAGCGTGACCTGTGCCGCACAACGAAAGAGGACAAGTCCGCCCACGGCTACGGCCTGAAAGCAGTTCAGACCATAGCGCGGAAGTATCAAAGCGAGCTGCTGCTGAAATTCCCGGACAATGCCTTTTCCGTTGCTACCGCCCTGCAAATGCCAGATTAAAAAGCCGCCCTTTCTGTGACGATCCACAGAGAGGGCGGTTTCTATTGGATAAAAGCGACGAATCGTTTGGTAGTCTCCTGCTGATAGGCGCGGCTGATTGGCAGTTCTGCTCCGGTGTCCAGAAGCAATCCCCGCGCGGTTCGCTTATGGACGTGCTTCAAATTAACAACAAAGCTGTTGTGACAGCGGCAGAACGTGTCCCCCTGCAAATGGGAAAGCAACGCCCGAAAGCTCAGGTTGACGGATATGACTTCTTCCGGCAGATACACGGCGGCTTTGTGGTTGACCGCCTCCGCGTAGAGAATATCCTGGACCATTACCTTGCGTAAGCCGCCGTTGACGGGCAGCGCGATCTGCTCCGGGCGGTAGTTTTTCCGCAGATCCCATTCGATGGCCTTTGCCAACCGTTTCTCGTCCACCGGCTTCAAAAAATACCCCAGCGTATAGGTAGAAAAGGCGTCCTCCATATATTCCGTATAGGCGGTGATGTAGATGACGGAACAGCCAATATCGGACTCCCGCAGATAGTTGGCCAGCTCCACGCCATTTTCCTGCGCCAGCCTAATATCCAACAAAAGCAGATGAAAAGACGCGGGCTGGTTCCGCAGAGCGGTCAACAGCGGCCCCGCTGTGGAAAAGCTGGAAACGGTAAAGTCAATATCCCGCCGGAAATGGCGGTTCTCCAGAATACGGCAGAGCATAGTTTCATTTTCTTGCGCCATCAGCGGCTCGTCCTCGCATATCGCAATACGGTACATAGGCAGTCACCTCCCCGCAAAATTGTCAGTATCATTATAGCAGTTTTCGGTGTTTCCGTCAAAGGGCATCGCCGCCTGCTATCCGAGGGATTGAAAATGCGTCTCACGGTGAGACGCATTTATAGGGATACCTGGGCGCATAAGCGCCCGCCGCCTTTGCCTGACGATAACCGCCGCACGTTCCGGGAAACGCTGGCGTTGCCCATAACGAAAAAACCGGCGCAAGCCGGTTTTGGGGTATGTCCCCCTTAACCACCAAAAGCACCGACGGCCTTTGGCTGTCAAGGCCCGCGCCGGACGCTTGCGTCCGGCGCGGCTCGTCTTGGCCTTGACGGACAAAGGACGGTGGTGTAAAATCTGGCACATTGAGGGGGCATACCCCGCATTGTGACGCTTTATCATGTTACAGCATCTCTTTCACCAAACGCCACGCCCGCTGTACTAACGCAACAGCTTCTGCAATCTCTGCTTTTCCGCTGCCTTTGGTGGCGTTGGCCCAATATGCAATCTGATTTACGTTGTTCCCGATTGCCGACAACTCCCGCAGCAGGGCGGCGTAGGTGTCGGGTGGCTTCGGCTGAATGTTTACGTCCATAATACTGTGCCGGATCAGGGTGCTGGCATTGAGGCCAGACAGGACACATTGTTTCAGTAAATGCCTATATTCTATATCATCCAACCATAGGCCGATAAAATGTTCGCGTTTTCGCATGGCAGTCTCCTTTTTATAATGCGTCTCACGGTGAGACGTATTTTCCGTAGACTGGGGGTTTTAAGGGGGGTGTGCCCCCTAACAAGGGTCGTTTGTGTTTAACAAATGACATACTTGCTCGGACAGCACCGCCTTTTGGCGGCGCTGTCCGCTGTGGTGCCGCTGGGTAGGTGATTCCTTTTTTAACGGCGTTTTTTCCACAAAAGTAATGCGTCTCACGGTGAGACGCATTTCCCCAACATCGTGCTGAACAGTAGAAAAACTGTAAATGCTCATAATACGTACTATTTGATCTGCGTTCCTCTCTTAACTCGTATCCATCCATCTCCAGTCGTTCCGCGATGGGGGTAGGGGGATAGATAGATTGATTAGTATGGATAAAATTAGTTTGGTTTTTATCAATATAACTTGGGTTTGCATTTGAAACCTCAAGAGGTCGATTTTCCCGACGCCTTGAAGTCGATTTTTCCGACCTCTGGATGTCGGAAAAATCAGCCGATGAAATGGGTGCGGCAGGGCCTTGGCCGGGTGCCTCCGTATCTTCCTGTACAGTGATCCGCTTGACAAAAACCCTGTCCGGCTTGCCCTGGCCCTGCTTGACGCGCTCAATCAGGCCGATTCCTTTGCTGGTATCCAACTCTGCCAATAACCGCATGGCCTTGTTTCGCCCGCAGCCTATGGCTTCGCAGACTTCTTTTACAGTGAAGTAAATATAAACCCGCCCGGTGTTGTCGTGCCAGCCATTTTTTGCGGACAGGCTCATGCGGTTCAGTAGCATACCATATAGTAGCTTGGCATCAGTGGACAGGGGCTTGAAATGAGGATGGGTGATAAGCTGGCGGGGGATGCGAAAGTGTGAAAACTGTATTTCTTCATCGCCGCAAAAATAGTCTGATAAAGTTACGCTCGGCATAGATTGCCCTCCTTTTTGAAAGTGAAAAACGCACGATTGACTTTGATTGTCAAATCGTGCGTTTTTCTGCTTGTTTCATTTTGTCACAAAGGTTTGCTTTTTCGGTAACTGCCTTATTATATGTTGTTTTTTGGCTTGTCCTTTATGCGTACTGACCTTACACGCAACAATCAATCTGCATTGATGGAGCGCCGTGTGCGGTGAAAATCGCATGCACGGTGCGAAGCGGGGGAAAATCCGCTCTGACTGCCACTCTCTTATGAGAACGGTAAAAGCGGCGGATTACCTATCGCTATTACCCTTCCCGCCCAGGTGCGGCTGAACACTGTGGTCACCGGGACCTACAACTTCCCCGGCGTGTAATAAGATCACCTACCGGGTGAACGGCGGCGAGTACCGGACCCTGGCGGACAACCTGAGTACGCAGAAGAACTATACCCTGCAGGCATCCCCCGCCGCTCTGGGCCTCGCAGCCAATGAGCGGGTGACGGAAGTGATGGTTGTGTTCGGGCAGGCCCCCGCTGGCTTCGCCCAGGTGGAGAAGCCCCAGATCAAGTGTACCGCCATCGCCGGCCTGTCTGCCAGGAGCAGCTTCGTCAACATCGCGGATGTGGGCGGCGTGTACAACGGGGTCTAGGTGCAGGCCATCTCCCGCTAGGTCACCACCGTCTATGGCAAGCCCACCCCTCTGCCCAAGACCGGGTATTGATCGCACCCCGCTTTGCACCCATGGGGGCCGCCAGCAGGCGGCTCCCCTATACATTATAAATAACATCTTAGGTAATTGCGAAAGACAGCCTAGATAATTGGGACAGGGACAACACGGTCATAGAAGGAAATGTTTTTTTCATCCTTGAGCGCGCAATAGAGAAATACTGTTCCGTTGATGGATTCCATTGTTTTCTCAATATTTTCCATGAAACATCTCCTCTCAGCACTCCATCGGTTTCAGCTGCGGAATTGTTTTCAGTCCGTAGGTGCTGGGAATTTCATAATACCACCGCCCGGGTTCATCGTCATATCCCGGTTCGTACCAGGCACTGTAGCCCAGTTTTTCCAGTTCCTTAAAATCTCGCTGGCGGGTGCGGTCGGGGATGCCCGGCAAAATCTCCCGATAAAGCTCCACCTTGTTCATACCGTCTTCATAGTCCTCCCAGCTCATCCGGCACATGAGGATACACAGCCGCCGCAGCTTCTCCAGATACTTCTGCCGGGTCTGGTTCTCCTGGTTCTCCAGGGGAAAGGGCTCCAGTGTCACGGGCACGAAGGCTTTCCTTGCTCTGTCCCACTGAACCCCCAGGACTCCAGCCTGCCGCAGCAGCTGGATATCCCGGAGGGCGGTGCGCCGGCTGACGCCAAAATTCAGCGTAAACTCCTGAAACGAAACCTCCTCACAGTTTAGAAATAGGTGGTAGACGGACAGCACCCGGCTGGTTTTGGTAATTTCCTTCAGTCCTCATCTTCTCCATCATCGACAAGTCATCGATTCTTATACTCCCAAAATCCTTTTTTGCGGAACAAAAGAAAGGCGCCCCAGCAATCATCCTTTTTTGGCGAGAACCACGCTGTCTGTATATTGCTGAGGTGCTGATAGACCGGCGGAAGAAGAATATCCCAATCCTCATCCTATATTCGTCGGCGTTCTGATGGCAGTATAACATATTGCCTTCTCTGAATAAGACAAACGTATTGTCGTATTCTGGATACGCGCCTTTTACAGCACGTCCAAGTTAAGGGGTTCCCCGTCTTTCAGGACCTTTACACGGTCCTTATAGGGGGCAAATTCGGGGATGGTAGCAAATTCGTCCGCCCGCTCGGTGTGTATAGGCACGATGACCTTCGGATTGACGGTCTCGATCAGTTCTCCTCTGAACGGTTCAGTGCAATAGGAAACACACCTTCTAAGATATCAAGCAAACGCCCTCCCAGCACTTTCCCGAAACTCGGTTCTCCCTCTGCAAGCAAAGCGTAACGGGATACTTGTTTGTCATTGATACTGCTGTCTGTGGCTTTCAGTTCAACCAGGTAGACATTATCTGAATCAGCAAGGACATAGTCGATCTTCGCTCCAAGATTGCTGGCGCTTCCAAGTTCAAAGATAGACATCTCTTTTGTCAGAAAGGACAGCTCTCCGACTTTGAGTCCCATTTGGTCTTTGATGATTTGTGTGATATACTCCGTAAGTAACGTGTCCAGGATGACCTCTGCCCTGATGTTGGGGGTTAAGTAGTCGTTGACTACCAATTTTGTAATTGTGTCCGAAAGCGGCATGATATCAACTCTCTCTTTTATGATGTCTACAGTATATCAGGCAGGAACCAGAAGTACAAGCAGACGTATTGTCGGGTAGGAATTTATTTCGGCCAGAGGTGAGTGAAAGTATGAATGTTAGCCATATTGTATCACCCATCCATATTGTATACTTTACTTTTTGAAGCAATCTCTGATGGAAGTCAGGATGCCTTTGGGGGTCTCATCAAATGTTGATCCGGTAATCCAGTACATGGCTGAGCAGCTTTCGCGGCTCCACGCCCAACTTTGCCGCAAGTGTGCGCATATGTTCTGTTATTAGAGCCAAGTGGGTTTCCTCAAATTGAAGCAATCTCTGATGGAAGTCAGGATGCCTTTGGGGGTCTCATCAAATGTTGATCCGGTAATCCAGTACATGGCTGAGCAGCTTTCGCGGCTCCACGCCCAACTTTGCCGCAAGTGTGCGCATATGTTCTGTTATTAGAGCCAAGTGGGTTTCCTCAAATTGAAGCAATCTCTGATGGAAGTCAGGATGCCTTTGGGGGTCTCATCAAATGTTGATCCGGTAATCCAGTACATGGCTGAGCAGCTTTCGCGGCTCCACGCCCAACTTTGCCGCAAGTGTGCGCATATGTTCTGTTATTAGAGCCAAGTGGGTTTCCTCAAATTGTTCTGCTGCTTCTTCGCTGTCAAAGGCAAAATTATGCAAGCCGGTCAATTCTGCACCGGCTTTTTTCATGCAGCTCTGGCAGGGAATATTATCCACTTCCACCAGAAATTGAAACTGATTTTTGGTGGTTATTTCATTCAGCCGCTTCAAAAACAGCGTGATTGCTTTTGAGCCACAACCCTGGCCGCAATGGGTCTTGTCCAACTCGATCGCAATTTCCCAAAGTTCTTTGGAGGTATCCTTTACTGCGATATAGCCTATTTCATGGCTGCCATCCTCAACTTCTATTACACAGTAAAACGCAGAAGTCTTCCTGATCTCCGGACTCCAATATTCAATTAATTGCGCCATAGTAAGATCTTTGTGAAAAATGGAATACTGCTCCCGAATTGCTGCGTAAAATTCCGCATCCCTGGCGGAGAGCGGGCGCAGCAGGACTGTTCCATCCGCAATGAAAACCGGCTTTGTCCTTTCCTGGCTAAAATCCCAACATTTTTCCACTGTACTTGGCTTGGACGGATCGAGAAATGCTGATATGATGTCTATAATTTCCTGCTTGCTGTATGTAGATGTTTCACCTGCCAAAGCCTCCCTTTTTTCAAGTTTAGAAAGAGAGGCAAGTATTTCATCTGAAACACGCTTCATTTTCTCTTTTTGGATGATAGTGTAAATTCGATTCATTTTATGTGCTCCCTCCCCACTGGCTTGTAGTGATGCACCAGGGAAACTCATCATTCTGCATTCCGATACGCCAAAATATCCGCCAAGTTGGTATCGGACTTTACCTTGGGCATCACGTTTTCGATCATACCGCTCTCGTCAATGATGAACGTGGAGCGCACCACGCCCATACTTACCTTGCCACTGAATGGCAATCAGTTCAGGGTCGAATATAAGGATTCTTATATCCCGAACAGTCCGCGGATATCCCCTTCGTCAATGGTCCGGCCGCTGGTCCGGTCGGCATTTTTCAGCATTTGTTCCACCCGGTTGGCAATCACCACATCAATAAAGCGGCCCATTTCGATTCCCCGCAGTTCAAAAAACAAGGACGGATTTTCGTCCAGCCGCGCCCCAATCCCATAGAGGACCGCCGCCACATGCTTACACATCAGCGCCCAGTCGGGGCAGCTGCACGAAAAGCTGATCTCTCTGGATGAGGGGAACAGTCCGTCCCGCTGGGTGAACAACTCCTTGAGTTCCTCAGGAAAGTCTCCAGCCAAAAGCTTTTCCAGTGTTTCCACCCGCTTTCCGCAGTTCTGGAGGATCTCCTGACACCGCTCCTCGGACAGGGGGCTGATGCGGATCTCCACCTTGTAGGGCGTTTTCCGGGACCCCTGCACTTTGGCCTGAATCCTGCCCTTTGAGATGTTCAGGTCAATGACCGCTCCGGTTTTGACGTACCGCTTGCCCCGGCCCAGTCGGCTTTCATAGTCAGCGTACCGCTCCAGGTTATTGCACCATGCCCTTCCCCACCAGCTTTTGGCGATATTGCGGCCCTGAATGACCACAGGCTCCAGGCGCTTGCCCTTCTTCTCCGCACTCGCCCGGCTGGCCTCTGATTTCCGCTTCAGTTCCGAAGTGGTGGGCTGGCTGTAAAATCCATCCTCCCAATAACGACTCATCACGTCCTCCTCTCATCCATCCAGCCGCAGCAGAGACAGCAGCTCGTCGTTGCTCAGCTCGGTCAGCCACTTCTCTCCGCCCCCGCCCAGCACGTTCGCCGCCAGCTCCTTCTTGGCCTGGATCATGGCGTCGATCTTTTCCTCAATGGTTCCGTCGCAGACCAGCTTATGTACCATAACATTTCGGGTCTGCCCAATGCGGTAGGCCCGGTCGGTGGCCTGATTCTCCACCGCCGGATTCCACCACCGGTCAAAGTGGATCACATGGCTGGCCTTTGTCAGGTTCAGTCCCGTCCCTCCGGCCTTCAGGGACAGTACGATAAAGGGGACATAGTCCTCCCCTTGGAAGTCATCCACGATTTCCCCGCGCTTTTTCACCGGCGTACCGCCGTGAAGAACACGGCCTCGGGCGTGGAAAATGCCGGTGAGAAATTCCGCCAGCGGCCTGGTCAGCTCCCGATACTGGGTAAACACCAATACCCGCTCCCGCTTATCCCGGATGGTTTCGCACAACTCTCTTAGAACGGTCAGCTTGCCGCTGTCCTTTTCCTCAAACCCCTGCTGACCCAGGTACTGGTCGGGATGATTGCATATCTGTTTGAGCTTCAGAATGGTAGACAGCACCAGCCCTTTCCTGCCAATGCCCTCTGCGTCTTCCAGCCTGCGCTCCATATCCGCCACCGCCTTGCGGTAGAGGACCGCCTGCTTTTTGGACAGAGAGATATGCTCCACCATCTCCAGCTTCTCCGGCAAGTCGGCAATGATCCGTTTGTCCGTTTTCAGCCGCCGGAGCAGGAAGGGGGCCACCATGGCCCGCAGCCGGGCGTAGCCCTCCGGCCGCTCGTCCAGGCCTTTGCAGAACATCTTAAAGGTTTGAGAGGAACCCAGAAGCCCCTTGTTCAAAAAGTCGAACAGAGACCAGAGATTGGTCAAATCGTTCTCCACCGGTGTGCCGGTCATAGCCACGCGCATATGGGCGGACAGCTTTTTCAGCGCCTGCGTCTGTTTGGTCAGGGGGTTCTTAATGGCCTGGGCCTCATCCAGAATGACACATTCCCAGGTGATGTCCTGCAGCCCCTTGATCCGTGCCGCCATACCGTAGGTGGTCACGGTCAAAAACACCGGATGGTTCTCCAGCAGCTCTTCCAGCGCGGCGGAGGACTTGCCGTGTAGAATCAGCGGCTCCAGCTCCGGGGCAAAGCGGGCAGTCTCCTTGTTCCAGTTGCTCAGCAGGGATGCGGGAACCACCAGCAGCACCCGGGCCGATGGCTTGTCCCCGCGCAGACGTTCCAGGTATCCCAGCACCTGCACCGTCTTTCCAAGGCCCATGTCGTCCGCGAGGCAGGCGCCAAAGCCCAGGGAACTCATATAGTGCAGCCAGGTAAAACCGGTCCGCTGGTAGGGGCGCAGATCGGCATGAAAGCTTTTGGGCAGCTCAGGGGTGGGAATGGCCTCCGGCTCCTTCAGGCGGGCCAACAGCTCCCCCAGCCACGCGCCGTGGGTTATGGTGCCCCCCACATCGGCACAGGGCTTGTCCAACTCCGTGCGCAGAGCGTCTAACAGAGTGATTTCATCGGGGAGGGAGTCCATCTGTTCCAGCAGCGCCCGCAGCCGGCGGTGGTCCACCTCCACCCACCGGCCTTTGAGCAGGGCAAGGCCCTCGGTTTGGGCCAACAGAACCTGGATTTCCGCTCGGGTCAGGGGGATACCATCCACCGCCAGCTCGGGCTGAACCGAGACCAAGGCGCTGAAGCCCACCATAGACGGCTTCTTTCCGCCCAGGCTGATGGACAGACTGACTGCGGCATTGCGCTTGCGCCACCAGTTGGGGACCCGGCACAGTATGCCCGCCTGTTCAAATTCCATGGTGTGCTTCAAAAGCTGAAAGGCCTCCTCCGCCGTCAGTTTCAGGGGATGGAACAGTTCGCCGCTCTCCATGAACGCCCCGATCAGAGGCGAGACCTCCGCCGCCCGGTTCAGGCAGGCCAGCAGCTCCAACAGCTTTTCCCGCTCATTTTTGTACTCGGTCAGGGCATATTGCAGGGGTACATGGGAAATTTGCCTGTTCTTCCCCTCTGTGGCGTAGGTGGCCAGAAAGGCAAAGGGAAACGCCTCGTCTCCGCTCTCCACGATGTGGAAAAAGACCCGCTCCGGAACCCTCAGCCGCTGGCTCTGCTCAGCCAGATAGAAGGCCACCGTTCCGGTATAGGCTCCGATTTCCTCGGAGAATACCTCGTTCAAGCGCAGAAAAAGCCCTTCCAGCCAAGCTCGGTTTACATACTCCGCGCCGATGACAAAGGGGACCGCCTGGAGCAGTCTGGCCGTCTCCTCATCGGAGAGCAATGCCTGCGCTCTCTCCCGCAAAAGCTCCAGCTCGGGCAGGGAGGTCAGGGCGCGGAAGAAGGCCTCCGCCACCGTATATAAGTACAACACCGATGGGGACAGCCCTTCGGGACGTTCCCGCTGGCCCAAATGGTACAGCTCTTTGCAGCGGTTTTCCTTCCACCGGGCCAGCAGGGCTTTTCCCTCCTCTGTGTGCCGGCTGCCCGGCAGTTCCGGGACAAAGCCGTCTGGCGTCAGAACAAGCTCCAGGGGAAACGTGATTTTCTCCGTCATGTAACATACCTCCGCCTGTTTCATCGCTTCACCCGCTGCCGGCATATAGCTCTCTTACAGAGCAGGCAAAACTTTCCTCTATTATAGCGCAGAGAGTACCTTTCAACAAGCTCTGGTATAAAAGGTCGCCCGACCCTTTCCGTGCTGCACAAGAATGTCCTGCTCCACCAGCTTTTTGAGAGAGCTCTCCACAGAAGTTTTTCCCAGCGTGGGGCAGAGCTCCAAAATATCAGTCTTTGAGAACTTTCCCAGCCTGCTCTCCACAGCTCGCCGCACTACTTCAATAGCTGGGGACTTGTCCCCAACCAACTCCAACCGCTCATCCAGTTCCCGATAAGCCGCCAGGATGACCGAGAGCAAATATTTGATAAACGGTGTTGGATCGTCTGCGTTCTCATACCAGCCGCCCTGGCTGGCCTCTAACGAATCATAGTACAAATCCTTGTTCTTGGCAATCTTACTTTCCAGTGAAATATACTTCCCCACATGATATCCAGAGCGGTAGAGCAGCAGTATGGTCAACAAACGGCCCATTCTGTCGTTTCCGTCGTTAAAGGGGTGGACACACAGAAAATCGTGGATCACAACTGGAATCAGGATCAGCGGATCAATCTCCTGGGTATCAAGAACCCGATTATAGCTGGCACAAATCATGTCAATGGCCTCAGGCGTCTCGTAGGGCGGCAAAGGGCTAAACAATACAAAGGTATTTCAAAACTCTGAAGAAATAGTATAATACCCGTGTGTCAAGGAACCCCCTGTCCAATCCGGCAAACCGCTTCAGGTCTGCTCCGATTGGGCAGGGGGATTTTTGTCTATGGGATCATGCTCCAGCGCTCCAGTCCGGCGGTCACCAGTGTTTTTCCGCTGGCGTAGGTTCGCTCGCCGCCCTGCTCATAGTGGTCAAAATCAAAACAGAACAGGGAGTACGCGCCGACTTTTCCGGTTTCCATCACGGCTTGGACATTTCTGGCCACCACGTCCAGGTCGTGCCCCAAGGGGACCCGCTTCTCATAGGCGGGGACATAGTCCGGCTTGAGGATGTCCGCATCCACGGACAGATAGATGGCGTCTACCCGCTCCGCCAGCGCGGAGACCTTTTCCCGCCAGAGGGCCTCCGATTCAAATATGCTGCCGTCCACCGGCGCGATGTTGGCCGCACACAGATTTTCGGCTGTGGTTTCATCCATCATCCGCAGGTCGCTGGCCAGGATATCCTCGCCACGGCAGGGCGTTTCCAGGCCGCACACCTCCCGGCGGTACACAGGCAGAGTCAGCCCGGCCATGGTGGACAGGGGGACCCCTACCAGGCGAACGGGCTCCGGAGAGGTCTCCGGCACCCTGCAGTCGGCGTGGGCGTCGATCCATACCACGCCGATGCGCCGGTCCGCGCCAAGCGCCCGCTGCAGTCCGCCCAAAATGGCTGGGGCGTAGTTGCAATACCCCCCCGCCACCAGCACCGCCCGCCCCTGGGAGAGGGCGCTGTACACCGCGTCGGAGTAGTCCCGGGTCACCCCCGCGTAGGGCGCGTACTGACTGTAGTTCTCATAGTCCACATTGTGGATCTCCACCGGCACCCCCATGGCGCTGTACGCGCCGCAGGCGTGGTACAGGTCCACCTCTCTGGGCTGCTGGAACTCCTTCAGTTCAGAGGTAAAGACCGGGGTCCCGCCGGAACAGTCTACTCTCCATTTGTTGTAGCAGTATTTGCACTCAATTACGGTAAGTCCCGCTGCTTTTCTCATAAAAGCCTCCCATATTCCGCGTTCTAGGCAGTCCGCTTTTTGTTCCTGGTAATGCGCCCGAAGACCACCATGAGGATGGCCAGCACGACCGCGTGGGAGCCCACAAAGAGCATGGCGCTGAAGGCTCCGTTGTTGACCACATAGGGGAAGATCACCGCCGCCAGGACCACGCAGTAGAAGGTGTTCAGGGAGTAGGCGATGGAGAAGTCGCCCATGGCGGTGGATTTGAAGTCCGGGTCCAGCATCCGGGTGAGCAGAACGCCGGTGATAAAGTCCCCCGTCAGCATACCGATGGGGCCCATGGACTTCTCCACCCAGTCCTCGTGCATATAGTGCCTGCATAGGATCAGGACGACGGGGACGGTGACCAGGAAGCCCAGCACGGCGCTGACCAGGATAGGCAGCCAGAGCTCCAGCACCATGGAGATCGGCATACTCATAATGGCGGAGGCCACCACAAAATCGGTGCAGCAGCCCTGAATTTTACTCTTGATGCTGGGGTCGAAATATTTATCCCATCCCAGTAGGCGGATGACCGGCCAAATAATGTACATGGCGATGAGCATCCAGAACCAGTCGGCCATATAGATCAGCAGAGGGATCTGATAGGTTTTGATCAGCCTGCTGATGAGGTATCCGGCGCCCACCGCGAACATAATCAGCGCGAAGTGCAGGCCCAGGGTATCAATTGAGCCTCCGGCGGTGGTCTGCCGCCCGGCGCTGGGGCACTCCTCCGGCTCGCTGTACAGACCGGTTTTCATCTCCCTGGGCAGGTCCTTGGGGTTGGTCACATAGTTGGTCAGGCCCTTTCTGGCGTACCGGTTGATGATGTAGATGCCGGCCAGGATGCCGCCCACCATGCCCAGCGTGGCAAAAGTCATGCCGCAGCCCTGGGCCAGCTCCCAGTAGTCCATCCCAAGGTTTTGGAAGTTTGTACCGATGGTGGACGCGGTGCCGTGTCCGCCGCAGAAGCCCAGCATCATTTCGGCGCCGTAGCCGTCGTAGAGCTCCAGTCCCATGGCGTTGGATACCACATTGACTGCGAATCCAACTACAAACTGCAAGGCGGAGATCAGTGTGATGATGATTCCAAGCTGTACACCGTCTGTCTGATTCATCAGGTCCTCTTTTTTCAGCTTTTGGGCGCACATAGGCAGGGCGGCGATGATCACGCCGAACAGCCGTCCGGGCAGGTTGGACGCCGTGGTCATGATCTCCTCAGAGATGGGCAGCAGGCCCAGCACTCTGGGGCCCAGGATCAGCCCGATTACACCGCCGATTACACAGGCCGGCAGGAACAGCGTTTGGAAGAGTTTCACTTTCGCGCGGAGAAAGGTCCCCAGCAGCAGGAGCGCCGCCAGGATGGCCACCGTCTGGAAAAAAATATTGATTTCTGCGTTTGTCATAGAACCACCTCCAAATTATATCAGGAAAGGGTGTCGGCAACAATCATCATGTAGTACTTGATGGAGTCTAAATAGTCGCTCAGCCGCAGCCGCTCATTGGGCGTCCCGCTGCCGAAGGGGTCAGCCGCGCCTCGCTCGTCAAAGTCTGGGGCTGCCCCCAAGTTAGGGATGGGCAGCCGGTACGCCTGGTAGAGAGAAGCGGCGTCGGAGCCGCCGGCCCGGGTGTACAGCTTTGCGGGCCGGCCCATGATTTTCTCATAGGAGCGGGCGGCGCTCAGGATAAAGGGGTCGTCCGCCGGCACCGTCAGCACAGGGCGGTCAGACAGGATGGAGTACGCGTAGTGATACTCCGGGTCCGCCCGTTCCAGCCCGTCAAAGATATCTAGAATTTCCCCTTTGACGCGCTCCGGGTCCTCGTCCAAATCCACCCGGCGGTCCACCACAAATTCCGCCAGGCCGGGCTGAACATTGGGCGTGTTCCCCGCGTGGAGCATTGTGACAGACAGGCACCGGGACGGGGCGCCAAACTCGTCGGTCCGGTCGCGGAGGGTTTCGTTCAGGGCGTAGAGCCGCTGGATAGCGGTGACCGCCTTTTGCAGGGCATCGCAGGTGGGGTGGGGAGTGCTGGCGTGGTGGGGCTGAGCCCGGTAGGTGAACTTCATCCTCAGAATCCCCCGGTGCCGGTGGAGAATGCGACCGTTGGTTGGCTCCATGCACAGGCCAACGTCCGCTTTGAGCAGTCCCTGGTCGATGAGATACCGCACGCCCTTCCAGCCGCCGTTCTCCTCGTCCACCATGTAGCTGAGTATCACACTGCCTTTGGGATCAAAGTTCATCCTGCGCAGCAGCCGCACCGCCATCAGGGCTGCGCAGTCTCCGCCCTTCATATCCACCGCCCCGCGTCCATACAGAAAGCCGTCCGCGATTTTGCCGGACCAGGGGCCGTACCAGCCGCCATCCCCATCCGACGGGGGAAATACATCCAGGTGTCCGTTGAACAGAAAACGCTTCCCCGGCCGGCTGCCATGCCATTGGGCGATGAGGTTGGGACGGCCCGGCTCCGCTTCGTACTGTTCCACGGTCAGCCCGCAGTCCGCTATCCATCTGGTGAACAGCCGGCTGATGGCCAGTTCCTCCCCAGTGGGGCTGGGCGTTTGGACCGCCTCCTGTAGGCATTGAATTGCCTCGTCCTGACAGGCGTCCACCATATGAATGATCTGTTGAGGTGTAATCACCTTTCACGCTCCTTTCTTTGCCGCGGCAGGTTATTCTCCACCAGCGCTAGTGGAGTATGGACTGCCATTGAAAATCTTCTTGGACCAAGCTTCATTTCATTAGTACCATAAATCCCGGTGCTTGTCAAGAAAAATTTTATAATATAAATTATTGTTTTATAATATAAAATATGGAGGAGTAAAAAAGAACCTGCCCGCAGACAGCGGACAGGCCGTTTTTCATGTATAATGTTATGGGCAGGGGGGAATAGGGGCCCCTTTGAATAACAAATCCGGGCAGGTTGTGGAGCTGCTCAGCACATCCATCATCCCGACGGCAATCTCCCGCAGCCGCTGGTCCGAGGCGCGGAAGGTGGGCACCGAAACAGAGACGGCGTAGATCACCCGGCCCGTGTATTTGAACAGGGGCACCGCCACGGAACAGATCCCCGGCAGATACTCCTCCTTTTCAATGCAGAAGCCCTGCTTCCGGATCTCATCCAGCTGTGCGCGGAACACCTCCGGGTCTGTGACAGTGTGCTCGGTATAGCGGTCAAAGGGGGTGTACTGGAGCTGCTCCTCCAGCATGGCCTGGGAGTATCCCAGAAAACGGACCTTTCCGGCGGCGGTACAGTGGATGGGAGTGTGGGTCCCGATGTCCGCCGAGTATTTCAGGGAGTGGGAGGACTCCAGCTGAATAAAATTGATGCTGGCGTAGTAGTTCTCCATCTTGGCAAAGTAGTTGAGGTTGACGGTCTCGTTGGTCTGCTCCCGGATTCGCTCCATATAGGGCAGGATGATGGGCTTGATGTCAATGCTCTGGTAGATGGCCGCGAAGACCTCGAAGATCCGCCAGCCCAACTTATAGACCGAGGTGTCATAGCTTTTCTCCACGTATCCCCGGCTCTCCAGCGTCTTCAGGATGTGAAAGGCCGTTGTTTTGTTCAAGTGACACCGCTCCGCCAGCTCACCTAGCCTGTAGCTGTTTTGAAAGCAGAGACATTCCAGAATGTCCAGCGCCCGGTCCACGGACTGGATCGTCTTAACATCCGGATTCGGTGGCTTCTTTTCCGATCCCGCCATAATTCGTTCTCTCCAGTTTTCCGGCATCATGGAAGATGGATGCCCATGATCGAATTGAAATCTGCTTATAAAAATCCCGCAAAACCATGTGATTTTGCGGGATTTGGTGGACTTGAAGGGACTCGAACCCTCGACCTCTCGGATGCGAACCGAACGCTCTCCCAGCTGAGCTACAAGCCCAAATTTTTTCAATTATTCCATTTTGTAAGGTGCTGCTGCCACTTGCTTAGGGTCTGCTAAACGAAGCCCGCAGGCTCCCAACTGAGCTACGAGCCCGTATGAAATTTTGGTGGTAATAACGACAAATCAGAAATTGCGGATGTAAACCGAATGGCAACCATTCGAGTTACGCTCCAAAATGCGCTGCATACAGCTGGCACGCTTGTACTTCCGGCAACGTGTCAGACCTAATTCACCTCAGCCGCAGCTCCTTTATTATAGCAGATTTTTTCAAAATGTAAAGACCTTTTTTCGTTCTTTGCTAATTGAAACGTGTCCAGGAAATTTAAGGAAGAAAAATTAGTCATAATGCCCATTGACCGGGAGTCTTTACAAGAGTTTTACAGGGAAAATGCTGCATATTCCTTGACTTTTTTCCTTAGCGTTCTACAATAAGGGAGTCCTGCGGAACAGGGGCAGCACCCCCTGCAAGTCAAGGGATGAAAACGAAAATGGAGGAATGAAACGTGAAGAAAGTACTATCCATACTGCTGGCGTCGGCCATGGTTCTGTCTCTGGCTGCCTGCGGCGGAGGAAACTCAGGGAATCAAGGCGGTCAGTCCAGCGGCGGCAGTCAGGGCGGCTCTTCCCAGGGCGGCTCCAGCACTCCTGCTCCCACCGACGGGATGGACGCGCTGATCGAGGCCGCCAAGGCCGAGGGCGAGCTGGTGGTTTACGGCTCCTGCGAGGAGGACTACCTGGCCGCAGCCTGTGAGAAGTTTGAGCAGATGTACGGCATCAAGACCACCTTCCAGCGCCTGTCCACCGGCGAGGTCCAGGCCAAGATTGAGGAGGAGAACGGCAATCCCTCCGCCGACGTCTGGTTTGGCGGCACCACCGATCCCTACAATGTGGTGGCTGCCGAGGGTCTGCTGGAGCCCTATGAGGCCATCAACGCCTCCCACATCACCAAGGATGTGTATAAGCACTCCGACAATATGTGGCACGGCATCTACACCGGCATTCTGGGCTTCATGGTCAACAAGGACGAGCTGGCCCGGATGAATCTGGAGGCCCCCCAGGATTGGCCCGACCTGCTCAAGCCCGAGTACCAGGGACTGATTTGGCTGTCCAACTACAACACCGCCGGCACCGCCAAACTGGTCATCAACACCATGATCCAGAAGTACGGCCACGACGAAGGCATCCAGTACCTGGTGGACCTGGATAAGAATATCGAGGTCTACACCAAGTCCGGTTCCGGCCCCTCCAAAAACGTGGGCACCGGCGAGTGCGTTATCGGCATCGGCTTCCTCCACGACGGCATTACTCAGATTCTGGACAACGGCTATGAGAACATCGAGCTGATTATCCCCTCCAGCGGCACCTCCTGCGAGATTGGTGCCACTGCCATCTTCAAGGGCGCTGCCCATCCCAACGCCGCCAAGCTGTGGATTGAATATGCCCTGTCTCCCGACTGCGTGAACCAGGCCGATGAGGTGGGTTCCTACCAGTTCCTGGTTCTGGACAACGCCGAGCAGCCCCAGGCCGCCTATGACTTCGGGCTGGACCCCAACAACGTGATGGACTACGACTTCGAGGATGCTACCGCCAACATCAGCACCTATATCGAAGAGGTTATGACCGCCCTGGCTTCTGCCGGCGCCAACACTGGCGATACCGGCCGCTTCCAGACCGAGTAACATACCGCAAACAGCGGAGGACGGCGGTATGCGCCGTCCTCCGCGCTGCTTTTCATCCCACAGGGCGCGACGCCCCGGCGCGGCGGACCCGCCCGAAGACGGCGCGGCAGGCCGTCACGCCCTGTTTCCCGGCGATTTACTCTGAAATAAGGAGGGGTTCCTATGGCAAGAAGTCAGAGCGCGGTTCTGGACCGAAAAAAGCTGATGGCCGATCCCATTCTGGTGGGCACCATTGTAGTCCTTATCACATTTCTGACCCTGTTCATCCTCTATCCTCTGGCCATTCTGCTGGTGGACAGCTTCTATGGCGGAGAGGGCTTTACCACAGCCACCTTCCAAAAGGTAATGGCCATGCCCACCTTCCGCACCGCGATTGGCAACACCTTGAAGGTGGGCTTTCTGGTTGGTGTTCTGTCCACCATTGTGGGGCTGCTCTTTGCCTATGTGGAGGTCTATGTCAAGGTGCCCGGTTCCGATTCCGTGTTCCTGATTCCCATGCCCGTCGGCTGGAAGGCTGTCCGCTTTACTCCCAATATTATGGGCGGTCTGTTTAAGGTGGTGTCCATGCTGCCCGTGGTGTCGCCTCCCTTTGTGTTGTCCCTGTCTATGATTATGCTCTTCGGCAAGGCAGGCATCATAACCCGTTTTCTGCTGGGCATTTATGACAACAGCGTCTATGGCTTCTGGGGTATTGTTATTGTTCAGACCCTCACCTTCTTCCCGGTGTGCTACATGATGCTCAAGGGCCTACTGAAGAACATCGACCCCTCTCTGGAGGAGGCCGCCCGGGACATGGGGGCCAGCCGGTGGACCGTTTTCACTACCGTGACTCTGCCCCTGCTTCTCCCCGGCCTGGGCAACGCTTTTTTGGTGACCTTTATTGAGTCCATCGCCGACTTTGCCAACCCCATGATTATCGGCGGCTCCTACGACACCCTGGCCACCACCATCTACCTCCAGATTACGGGCGCCTATGACAAGGCGGGTGCAGCGGCTATGGCTGTGGTGCTGCTCTGTATTACGTTGGGGATGTTCATTGTCCAAAAATACTATTTAGAGGCGAAAACCGCCGCCACACTCACTGGTAAGGCCTCCCGGGGCCGGATGCTCATTGAGGACAAGAGCGTCACCATCCCCCTGACTCTTCTCTGCTCCCTGGCGGCCTTCTTCGTCATTCTGATGTACGCCTGTGTCCCAATCGGCGCCCTGTTCCCCACCTGGGGCTACAAGTTCACCCCCCTCACCTTCAAGTGGTTCAGCCAGGTGTTTACCCGCTACCACGGCTTCCAGGCTTTCCGGGACTCCTTCGTCCTGTCCCTCATTGCCTCCCCCATCACCGCCCTGCTGTCCATGATTATCTCCTACCTGGTGGTCAAGCGCAGGTTCAAGGCCAAGGGCTTTATTGAGGCGGTGTCCATGCTGGCTATGGCGGTGCCCGGGACGGTGCTGGGCGTGGGCTACATCCGGGGCTTCTCCGGGGGCGTGTTCCACACCGGCTTCCTCCAGGGGCTCTACGGCAGCGCCGCCATTCTAATTATCGTGTTTGTGGTCCGCTCCCTGCCCACCGGAACCCGCAGCGGCATCTCCGCCCTGCGGCAGATTGACAAGTCCATTGAGGAGTCGGCCTACGACATGGGGGCGGACAGTTTTAAGGTGTTTATGACGGTGACCCTGCCCCTCATCAAGGACTCCTTCCTCAGCGGCCTGGTGACCGCCTTTGTCCGGTCCATTACCGCCATTTCCGCCATCATCCTGCTGGTGACCCCCAGCGTCTACCTCATCACCGTCCAGATCAACGAGTTTGCCGAGAAGGGCGCCTACTCCATCGCCTGCGCCTTTGCCACCATCCTGATTCTCATTACCTACGGCTCAGTGCGGCTGATGAATCTGTTTATCAAGTATTTTGGCACCAGCAAAAAAATCAAGGAGGGCTAAACCATGTCCAAAGTGAAAAAGGGGGTCCGGCTGGACCACATCTCCAAAATCTACCAGGACCCCAAAACCGGTAAGGACTTTTACGCGGTGAAGGACACCTCCCTGACCATCGAGCCGGGCTCCTTTGTCACGCTGCTGGGCCCCTCCGGCTGCGGCAAGACCACGACCCTGCGTATGATTGCCGGCTTTGAGAGCCCGGACGAGGGGGAGATCTACCTGGGGGACCAGGCCATCAACGCCCTCACCCCCAACAAGCGGGATACGGCCATGGTCTTCCAGAGCTACGCCCTGCTGCCTCACTACAACGTGTTTGACAACGTGGCCTACGGACTGAAGCTGCGTAAGGTGTCTAAGGAGGAGATTCAAAAGCGGGTCATGCGCATTCTGGACCTGGTGGAGCTCACTGGCATGGAGGGCCGCATGACCAACCAGCTCTCCGGCGGCCAGCAGCAGCGGGTTGCCTTGGCCCGGGCGCTGGTGATCGAGCCCTCCGTCCTCCTCTTTGACGAGCCCCTGTCCAATCTGGATGCCAAGCTGCGGGTATCCATGCGCACCGAGATCCGCCGCATCCAGCAGGAGGTGGGCATCACCGCCATCTACGTGACCCATGACCAGAGCGAGGCAATGGCCCTCAGCGACAACATTATTATCATGAACAAGGGTGTGGTGGCCCAGATGGGCTCCCCCCAGGAGATCTACTACCATCCCAACAGCGAATTTGTGGCCGACTTCATCGGCGAGGCCAACTTTCTCAAGGGGACCCTGGAACGGATGGACGGCGACCACGCCATTTTGAAGGTGGAGGGCTCTCCCACCCGGGTCCCCGCCAAGGCCGGCATGACAGCGGGCACAGAGTACACCGTGGTACTGCGGCCCGAGTCCGCCGTGCTGCGGGACCAGGGGGGACTGCCCTGCCAGGTGACCCTGTCCTGCTTTATGGGCTCTTATCAGAACTACCATGTGAAGGTGGGCAATACTCTGGTGAAGCTCACCGACTATAATCCCAAGAACAAGCGTATTTACCAGGTGGGCGAGCAGTGTTCCCTGGTCTTCGACCCGGAGTCGGTCCATATTCTCTAAGACATCCGCCGTAAAACTGGACATAGGAAAAAATCCCCCCTGATGAGTACAAAATCAGGGGGGATGTGTTATGGAGACGGGGAACTGGAGGATTGTCACTGCACATGGGTGTGGTTGTTAATGTGATTGGCGCAGTAGCAGTAGTAGCCGTTGCACTTGGAGCAGTAGCGAAATTCCATATCCGGGTTGTCCCGGTCGGTGACGCCGCACACAGAGCACTTGTGCAGATAGCCCCGGCGCTGCTGGAGCTCCCGCTGGGCCTTTTTGAAGTTGATGGTCTGGGAGGAGCGCTGGTGCTGGACCCTGGCCCTCCCGCGGTTCAGGTAATCCATCAGATCATCCCAGAAGAAGATCAGGTAGTTAAAAATGGAGATAATGGGCAGCAGTGCCATGGCAAACTGTCCGTAGGAGAGGTAGACCAGAATCTCATAGGCAAACAAGGCGGCGTCCAGCAGGGCCAGCCACTTGATGCGGATGGGGATGAAGAAGAGGGCCAGCACCTGGAGGTCGGGGTAGAGGGTTGCATAGGCAAAGAAGAGGGACAGGTGGAGGTACTGCATATCGGCGGTGACAAAAGCCCGGTAGGCGGGGTTAATCAGGGCCAGCAGCAGGCCCACCACGATGTTCAGGATAACCCCCAGGCCATAGTAGACGGTGAACCGGGCGGCGCCCCAGGCGGCCTCCAGCCGGGTCCCCATGAAGTAGAAGAAAGCGGTGGACAGCACAAAGTTCAGGGGGCTGAAGCTCATGGGGACAAAAATGAAGGTGATTAGCCGCCAAACCTGTCCCCGGAAAATGAGGCTGGGGACAAAGTACAGCCAGTAGGTGGACGCGCCGTGGGTAAACAGGTCCAGCATAAAGACCAACAGATTGCCGGCAATGATGTAGCGGATCAGCCCTTCCACACGCAGGTTGGGGTGGTTATAGCTGAAGCGGGACAGCCAGCGGGACAGAGTTCTCATGGCTGAGCCTCCTTTTACTTAATATCGTACTTTTCATTGTAACCAATTTTTCGGGAAAAGTCTACGTCCAAAGTGTAAACAAATTCATCACGAGGAGAGGATGGGGTGCTGGGCCGAATTTAGCGGCAGGATGTGATTTTATTGGAACTTCCAGTGCAGTGAGCCCCCTTTTAACCGAAATGCAGAAGCAGACTGGCGGAATGCCCTGATACCTTGGGCGGCTCCTCTGGTCTCGGCTTTATATCCCTCTGCTGTTTTGTACCGGGTGATACTTTCTGAGTTATATGAAAACTTATTTACAGGCTCGGGCCCAGGGGCGGAGCGAAAAAGTATCTTGCATTTTTGGGTAAGATGTAGTATACTGTAGCTGCGGGCAGGGGTGCCCGCGGATAACGGCAAAAAGCGCTAGCGCTTTTTGCTCTCACCTTATAAAGGTGAGAGCAACGCCAATTTGAAATATGGAGGAAAGAGTATGAAGAAAAAACTTGCATTTGCCCTCGCCCTGGTGATGACCATGGGCCTGGCGCTGACCGCCTGCGGCGGCAATAACAGCCAAGACGGCGGCGGAAGTGCCGGCGGCGGCAGCCAGCCCTCCAACAGCGCCAAGGGCGGCACCCTCACCTTCACCACCGGCGGCGAGTCCGGCACCTACTACGCTTTCGGCAGCGTCATTGCCGGCCAGATCAGCGACAAGACCGGCACCACCGTCAACGCCATTGTGGGGGCCGGCTCCAAGGGCAACATCGAGAACATGGACGCCAACGACGCTCAGCTGGGCTTCGTCCAGTCCGACGTTATGGCCTACGCCTATGAGGGCACCAGCCTGTTCACCGAGAAGATCGACAGCTTCTCCACCGTGGCCGCCCTGTACATGGAGCAGGTCCAGATCATCACCCTGAACCCCGAGATCAAGACAGTTGCCGACCTGGCCGGCAAGAACGTCTCCGTGGGCGAGAACGGCTCCGGCGTTTACTTCAACGCCATTGACGTGCTCACCGCCTACGACCTGACCCTGGACGATATCAACCCCACCTACCAGTCCTTCGGCGACAGCGCTGACGCCCTCCAGGACGGCAAGATCGACGCCGCGTTCATCGTGGCCGGTGCGCCCACCACCGCCGTCACCGCTCTGGCCGCCACCCGCGACGTCTATGTGGTGGAGCTGGACGACGAGCACATCGACAAGCTGATCGCCGCCTCCCCCTACTACACTAAGAATGTCATCTCTAAGGACGCCTATAACCTGGACGCTGACGCCACCACCGTGGCCGTGGGCGCCGTTATCATCGCCCGGAACGACTGCACCGAGGACGACATCTACAACGTCTGCGCTGGCATCTTTGACAGCATCGATACGCTGAGCCACGACAAGAAGAGCGAGCTGAGCCTGGAGTTTGCCGCCAGCGTTACCGCTGTGCCCTATCATTCCGGCGCTGCCAAGTACTTCAGCGAAAAGGGCTTCACTGTTCCCACCAATTAACCCATTAAATTTTTCGAGCAGCCATCGGACTGCGGTGGATTTGTTCCGCCGCAGTCCATCTGTTATCAGGCTTCCGATCCTGTTTCGTGTTCCCGGCGCCGGGGGAGAGGCGGGGAGCAGGAAACAGGATCGGAAGGAAAGGAGCTTCCAAATTTGTCCCTGTCCTCCTGGGAGGGATTAGGCCGCTGGGCGGGTTGGAAGGAAAAGATTGAAAGGAGAGAAGAATGTGAGCTTTTGGAAGAAAGAAAAGGGATCTGCTCCTCCAGTGAGCGAGGCGGCTGTGGACAGCCAGGACACTGGCAGTGCCGCTGACCTGGAAGAGGTCATGAAAAAGTATGACCGGGAGTCCAACGTGCGCATATGGGAGGGCTGGCAGAAGTGGGCGGTCAAGTGCATTTTTATCGGCTTCTCCCTCTTCTGCCTGTACCTGACCCTGTGGGACACCCGTCTGCCTGAATTCCGCCTGGCCATGTTTGTGGGCCTGGTGGTTGTGATTGGATACCTGAATTTCCCCATGCGCAAGGGCAATGTCAAGCCCAACAGCCTGCCCTGGTATGATATTATCATTATGGTGGTGGGCTCCGCTCCCTTCTTCTACTTCGCCATCAATGCCTCCACCATCAAGACTACCAGCGCGGTAGCCGCCTCCAAGGACCCCATGATGCTGACCCTGGCGATTTTGGGCGCACTGGCCATGATCGAGCTGTGCCGCCGCAGTGTGGGCATCCCCATCCTGTGCGTGGTGGGCGTGCTGCTGATCTACGCCTTTACCCAGGTCCGTTTCGGCAAGGTCATCTATGACCTGTTCTACACCACCAGCGGCATCATCGGAACCCCCATCGCCACCTGCCAGAAGTTTATCGTGGTGTTCATCATTTTTGGCGCGTTTTTGGAGCGCACCGGAATCTCCGCCTTCTTTATCAACCTAGCCAACTGTGTGGCCGGCTCTGCCTCCGGCGGCCCGGCCAAGGTGGCCGTTATCTCCTCCGCCCTGTGCGGCATGGTGTCCGGCTCCTCAGTGGGCAATACCGTCACTACCGGCTCTGTCACCATCCCCATGATGAAGAAGACCGGCTACAAGGGCGAGTTTGCCGGTGCGGTGGAGGCCGCCGCCTCTACCGGCGGTCAGATCATGCCCCCCATCATGGGCGCCGCCGCCTTCCTCATGTCTGAGTACACCGGTTTCCCCTATGCCCAGATCGCTCTGCTGGCCGTTCTGCCTGCTCTGCTGTACTTCACCGGCATCTTTATCGCCGTCCATCTGGAGGCCAAGAAGCTGGGTCTGAAGGGCATCCCCAAGGAGCAGCTGCCGAAATTCACGAAGCTGCTGCCCAAGATCTATCTGCTGCTGCCCCTGATTATCCTGGTGGCGATGGTGTCCAGCGGTACCCGGACCATGCAGTTCTCCGCTGCCATTGCCATCCTGGTCACCATTGTGGTGGGTCTCATCAACAATGTGGTGAACCACCTGACCGGGAACGAGGACAAGACGGACAACATCAGCTTTATGAAGGTGCTGGACTCCCTGGAGGCGGGCGCCAAGGGCACCATCACCGTGGCCGCCGCCTGCGCTATGGCGGGTCTGGTGGCCGGGTGCATCACCACCACTGGTCTGGCCAATATCCTGCTGCGGACCATTGTGTCTGTCTCCGGCGGCGTGACCATCATCGCCCTGTTCCTCACCATGCTGTGCTGTATCGTGTTGGGCATGGGCGTGCCCACCACCGCCAACTACTGCATCATGGCTGCCACCTGCGCCCCCATCCTGATGAGCGAGCAGATCGGCGTGCCCATGATTGCGGCCCACTTCTTCGTCTTCTACTTTGGCATCGTGGCCGATATTACGCCCCCTGTGGCTCTGGCCGCCTACGCCGGCTCCGCCATCGCCAAGTCTACTCCGATGAAGACGGCTTTCAACGCCACAAAGCTGGCCATTGCCGCCTTTGTGGTGCCCTATATCTTCGCGCTGAATCCCACCATGCTCTTCCAGTTTGAGGAGGGCACTACCATGACTATGAAGATCGTTCAGGCTGTCCTCATTATTGTCACCTCTCTGGCCGGACTTTTCGGCGTGGCCTCTGCGCTGAACGGCTATCTCTACCGGCCCATCAACCCCCTGTTCCGGATTCTGATTGCCGCCGGTGGCCTGTGCATGATGATCCCCGGTGAGCTCACCGACGTGATTGGCCTGGTGGTCGTGGCCGGTGTGGTCATTTTCCAGCGCATGGGTGCAAAACATATCACCGCCGCCTGAGGACGGTATCTTCCTTCCAATTTGATAAATCCAACAAACCGGCGGGGCTGTTATGCCCCGTCGGTTGTTATAGTTAGGGAACACTTTCCCTTGAAAAGAGATGGGTTCTATGTTAAAATAAATGAAAATCGGCTGTAATCCTGTAAGGCAGGCATGAGGGCCAGACGGAGGGTCATATGAAAGGTATTGTTTTGGCGGCGGGGAAGGGGACCCGCCTGTACCCTATGACAAAACCGGTGTGCAAGCCCCTGCTGCCGGTGTATGATAAGCCGCTGATTTACTACCCCATCGCTATCCTGATGCAGGCGGGCATCTCGGAGATTCTGATTATCGTTCCGCCGGAGGAGACGGCCACCTTCCGGGCTCTGCTGGGGGACGGCAGTCAGTATGGGCTGTCCATTCAGTACGCCGAACAGCCGGTGGCCCGGGGCATCGCCGACGCCCTGCTCATCGGCGAGGAATTTGTGGGCGGCGACCGGGTGTGCCTGGTGCTGGGGGACAATATCTTCCACGCCCCCACCTTGGCCGCCACCTTAAAGCGGGCTGCCGCAAATGACCGGGGCTCCACCGTATTCGGTTACTGGGTGGAGGACCCCCGCCCCTTTGGTGTGGTGGAGTTTGATAAGGAGGGCAAGGCCATCTCCATTGAGGAGAAGCCCCGCTACCCCAAATCCAATTACATCATCCCCGGTCTGTACTTCTATGACCACCAGGTGATGGAAATTGCCAACCACTTGAAGCCCTCTCCCCGGGGGGAACTGGAGATTACCGATGTGAATTTGGAGTATCTGCGCCGGGGCCAGCTTCAGGTGATCCCCCTGGAGCGCAATTTTACCTGGCTGGACGCCGGCACAGCTGACAGTCTGCTGGTGGCGGGGGAGACCATCAAGAAAATTCAGGACACCACCGGCCGCTATGTGGGCTGTCTGGAGGAGCTGGCTCTTTATGAGGGCTGGGTCAGCGAGGAGCAGGTCCACGCCATTGGAGCGGAGCTGTCCATGACCCTGTACGGGAAATATTTACAGTGTCTGTGAGAAAGGCGGGACAGGACAAATGAGACGGATTCTGCTGTTGGCTACCGGGGGCACCATCGCCTCCAAGGAGAGCGGACAGGGACTTAGCCCGGCCATTACATCGGAGGAAATTTTGAGCTACGTGCCGGCGGTGGGAGAGCTGTGCCGGATGGAGGCGGTCCAGCTGATGAATCTGGACAGCACCAACGTGGGGCCCAGTCACTGGCTGAAAATTGCAGCGGCCATTCGGGAGCACTATGAGGACTATGACGGGTTTGTCATCACCCATGGCACTGACACCATGGCCTATACCGCCGCCGCCCTGTCCTACCTGATTCAGGATTCTCCCAAGCCTATTGTCATCACCGGCTCCCAAAAATCCATCTGCTTGGACGACACCGATGCCCGGCGCAACCTGTTTCAAAGTGTCCTCTACGCCGCCGACCGCCAGTCCCATGACGTGAGCCTGGTTTTTGACGGCCGGGTCATTTTGGGGACCCGTGCGCGGAAGGAGCGCAGCAAGAGCTTTAACGCCTTCTCAAGCGTGGACTATCCGGAGATTGCTGTCATCCGGGATCGGAAGCTGATCCGCTATCTGGCGCCCCGGGCCTACTCCTACGGGGCGGAGCCGGTGTTTTACGATAGTCTGGAGGACAAGGTCCTGCTGCTCACGTTGATTCCGGGCATGGGAGCGGAGGCCCTGGGCCTGCTGAAGGACAGCTACCAGGCGGTGATCCTCCAGTCCTTCGGGGTTGGCGGGCTGCCCGGCGGGGGGAGCGGTCCCCTGGCTCAGGCCATGAGCGAGTGGCTGGAGGCGGGCAAGACCATTGTAATGATGACTCAGGTGCCCTATGAGGGCAGTGATATGTCGGTCTACCAGGTGGGCCAGCAGGTGAAGGAGAAGTTTCCTCTGATTGAGGCCTACAATATGACCTTGGAGGCCGCCGCCGCCAAGCTGATGTGGGTCCTGGGCCAGACCAGAGAGCCGGAACAGGTACGGGAGCTGTTTTACCGCCCGGTCCAGTGTGATTTGATTCGCTGACAGGCCTGTGGAGGGGGGTTATGAATTGGATATCAGTAGGTGCTGTGATTTTATTGATAGCGGGCGATGCTATGTTAAAGAAGATGAATCCACCACTGTGGAAAAAAATTCAGCTGCCCGTTAATGTTTTTCTTAGTATTCTGAGCCTGTTTGTTGTCATTTTAATGACGCTGGGAGTCAGAGATGTGTTTACCAGCCAGGTGAATTGGGGAGATAAGGTGGTTTTCTGTCTATTTGCGGCTGTGTACATTGCTGCCCTGGTTTGGGGAAGCCTGTCCAATTGGAAAAAGTGGCAAGCAATGAGACAAGAGTAATTTGGAATTTTTAAGACTGAATGGAGGCCCCGATGAAGCGTTCGCGCCCAATTTCTGCGTTTTTTCTGGCGGTTTTGCTGCTGCTCTCTCTGCTGCCCGCTGTAGCGGCGGAGTCCGGGCGTTACAGTACCACCGTTTTGTTTACCCACGATCTCCACTCCCATTTTCTGCCCCAGGCGGACGGGGAGGGGGGCGAGTCGGGGGGCTACGCCCGCCTGAGGGTCGCCTTGGACTGGGAGCGCCGGGCCCACCCGGACGCCCTGACGGTGGACGGTGGCGACTTCTCCATCGGTTCGCTGATTCAGACCCTGTATACGACCCAGGCGGCGGAGCTGCGCACCATGGGCGCCATGGGCTACGACGTGGTGACCGCCGGCAACCACGAGTTTGACCACACCGGCACCGGCTTTGCCAGTATGCTCAGCGCCGCGCTGGACAGCGGCGACAAGACCCCGGCCCTGGTGATGGCCAACTACAAACCCAGCGCCAGTAATCCGGACCGGCTGGACATCCAGCGCGCTATGGCTGCCTACGACGTGGAGGACTATATCCTGCTGGAGCGGGGGGACGTCACCTACGGCATTTTTGGCCTGATGGGGGAGGACTCCCACGCCTGCGCTCCCTCCTCCGGCTTTGAGCTGGGGGATATGGTGAGCAATGCCCAGCGGTGTGTGGACGCCCTCAAGGAGAAAGGGGCCCAGTTCATCATCTGTCTGTCCCACTCGGGGACGAATGAGAAAAAGAAGCTGTCGGAGGATGAGCGGCTGGCGGAGAAGGTGAGCGGGATTGATTTGATTGTCTCCGGTCACACCCATACGACGCTGACCGAGCCCATCCTTGTCAACAATACCTATATCATCTCCGCCGGGCCCTACTGCCAGAATCTGGGGTCTATAACCCTGGAGTGGTCGGAGAACGGCGAAAAAAAGCTGACGGACTACCACCTGACCCCCATTGACGAGACCCTGCCGGAGGACCCGGACATTGCCGCCATAGTGGAGCGGTGGAAGGGGCTGGTGGGGGGGACCTACCTGGGCCGCTACGGCCTGACCTATGATAAGGTGCTCACCCACACCGATTTCGACCTGCCCACGCCGGAATCCGGAGTTCAGCAGGGCAGTTCCCTGGGGGAGCTGGTGGCGGACGCCTTCCTCTGGGCCACGCAGAATCTGGAGGCGGACAGCCCGGATGTATTCACGGTGTCTGTAACCGCCGACGGAGTGCTCCGCGCACCCCTGTCCTCGGGGGAGATTACCACTTCCATGGCCTTTGACGTGCTGTCCATGGGAGTGGGCAGCGACGGCACCTCCGGCTTCCCTCTGGTGGGGGTGTACCTCACAGGCAGGGAGCTGAAGGCCATTGCCGAGGTGGACGCCTCTGTGACGCCCATTATGCCCGCCGCCCAGCTGTATGTGTCGGGGCTGCACTACTCCTTCAACACCCACCGGATGTTCTTCAACCGGGTTATGGATATCCAGCTGCATCAGGTCGTAAACGCCGCACCTGACGTGGAAGTCGTTGACGCTGAGGGCAGTGCCGTGCCTGTGCCTGCCGATATCATAGATTGGTATGAAGAGATCGAGGACGACCAGCTCTACCGGGTGGTCACCGGCATGTACTCCGCCCAGATGCTGGGCACGGTGAAGGGCAAATCCCTGGGCTTGCTGTCCCTGGAGCCCAAGCTGGCGGACGGCAGTCCGGTCACCGACTTTGAGACCTGCATCCTCCGGGACCAAAACGGAAATGAGATCAAGGAGTGGTACGCCCTGGCCGCCTACCTCCAGTCCTTCGGGGAGGAGGGGATTCCAGCCCGCTACTCCAGGCCCGCCGGAGATGGGCGCAAGGTGGTGAGCCGCAGCTGGAACCCCGTTGAACTGCTGAAGAGCCTCAACTGGATTGGCGTAGCCGCCCTGGTGCTGGTGGTCCTGGCCCTGGTGCTGGTGGGATTCTTGGTGAAATGGGTCAAGGCGGCCCGAAAACGCCGGCGCTACAACGGCAGCTACCGGCGGAAAAAGTGGTAATATTGTGATCTGCGCGGCAGGGCCGCTTGATAGCCAAGGGAATGGAAGGGTTTTGTTCCCGCGGCAAATAGTTTGATGAAAAAGGAAGAACTCTGACAGGAGGAGAAACAGTGAAGAAATACGAAATTGCCAAAAAAAAGGCGCTGACCCCTGAGATCAGTCAAATCTCGGTGTATGCGCCCCTGGTGGCCGCCAAGGCTAAGGCGGGCCAGTTTATCATTCTGCGGGTTGATGAAGAGGGAGAGCGGATTCCTCTGACCATCTCCAGCACGGCGGACGGCCTGGTTACCGTGATTTTCCAGAAGATTGGCGGCACCACCATGGCCCTGGATGAGCTGAACGAGGGCGATTGCCTCCAGGATTTTGTGGGCCCCCTGGGTCTGCCCACCGAGGTGGAAAACCTGGGCCGGGTTGCCGTTCTGGGCGGCGGCCTGGGCTGCGCCATCGCCCTGCCCGTGGCCCGCGCGCTGCACCAGGCCGGCAATCAGGTGGACCTGATCGGCGGCTTTAAAACCCAGGAAATTGTTATCCTGGAGGAGGAGATGTCTGAGGCCTGCACCGACCTGCACATCTGCACTGACGACGGCTCCTACGGCTACCACGGCTTTGTCACCGGCAAGCTGGAGGCGCTGATTAACAGCGGGGTGAAGTTTGACCATGTCTTTGCCATCGGCCCTCTGATGATGATGAAGTTTGCCTGCAAGCTCACTAAGAAGTACGATATCCCCACCACAGTGAGCATGAACCCCATCATGATCGACGGTACGGGCATGTGCGGCTGCTGCCGCCTCACCGTGGACGGCGAGGTGAAGTTCGCCTGCGTGGACGGCCCCGACTTCGACGGCCACAGGGTTGACTTCGACGAGGTCATTGCCCGCAACGCGACCTATCTGGAACAGGAGACCAAGGCGAGAGAGGACCACCTCTGCCGCCTGGGAGGAGGTGCCATGAATGGCTAATATGCAAAATGTACGGACCCTCATGGGGGACCAGGACCCCGCCAACCGGGTCAAGAATTTCAAAGAGGTGGCGCTGGGCTACTCCACCGGCGCGGCTATGAACGAGGCCGACCGCTGCCTGAACTGCAAGAACCGTCCCTGCGTCAGCGGCTGCCCGGTGGGTATCCCCATCCCCGACTTTCTGCGCAAGGTGGCCGACGGCGACATCAACGGGGCCTACGAGATCCTCTCCGCCGCCAACGCTTTGCCCTCCATCTCGGGCCGTGTCTGTCCCCAGGAGACCCAGTGCGAGGGTATGTGCGTCCGGGGCATCAAGGGTGAGCCCATCGCTATCGGCCGCATCGAGCGCTTTGTTGCGGACTGGGCCTACCTCCGGGGCTACAACGAAAAGATCGAGGCTGTCCCCAGCAACGGTCACAAGGTAGCGGTCATCGGCTCCGGCCCCGCCGGCCTGACCTGCGCCGGCGAGTTGGCCCGTTTCGGCTATGAGGTCACCGTCTTTGAGGCCTTCCATGTGGCCGGAGGCGTGCTGAGCTACGGCATCCCCGAGTTCCGTCTGCCCAAGGCGGTGGTTAAGCGGGAAGTGGAGAAGCTGGAGAAGATGGGCGTGAAGATTGAGCTGAATATGGTCATCGGCAAGGTGCTCACCATCACCGAGCTGTTCGAGGAGCACGGCTTCGAGGCCGTCTTCATCGGCTCCGGCGCGGGCCTGCCCATGTTCATGAAGATCCCCGGCGAGTCCCTGATTGGCGTGTACTCCGCCAACGAGTACCTGACCCGCATCAACCTGATGAAGGCCTACAAGGACGACGCCCCAACCCCCGTGCTCCACAACAAGAAGGTGGCCGTGGTAGGCGGCGGCAACGTGGCTATGGATGCCGCCCGCTGCGCCAAGCGGCTGGGGGCCGAGGTCCACATCGTCTACCGCCGCTCCGAGGCGGAGCTGCCCGCCCGTGCCGAGGAGGTCCACCACGCCAAGCAGGAGGGCATCATCTTCGACCTGCTTACCAATCCTGTGTCCATCGAGGGGGACGAGAAGGGCCAGGTCCAGTCCATCACCTGCGTGAAGATGGAGCTGGGCGAGCCCGACGCCTCCGGCCGCCGCCGTCCCATGGCGGTGCCCGGCAGCGAGTTCAAGATGGAGGTAGACGCCGTCATCATGTCCCTGGGCACCCAGCCCAACCCCATGAGCTATGAGGGAACTCCCGGCCTGGAGAAGAACAGGAAGGGCTGTGTGGCCGCCGACGAGAACGGCTGTACCTCCTGCCCCGCCATCTTCGCCGGCGGCGATGCCGCCACCGGCGCTGCCACCGTCATTCTGGCCATGGGCGCCGGTAAGTCTGCCGCCAAGTCCATTGACGAGTATATCAAGAGCAAGAAGTAAGTAAACATGACCGCCTCCGCGGGTTGGAGGCGGTCATGGTTTTAAAGGAGCCGCTATGATCTATCTGCGCCGCTTTTCTCTCCCCGGCGTGGGTCAGGAGGCCAACTTTCTGGCCCGCAATTTTGAAAATAAGCGCACCTGCTACACCAGCCGCTACCCCTTCGGTGTCTTTCTCAACCGGGCGGTGCCCACACTGGAGCTGGAGCCCATTACCATCCTCTGCGGCGGCAACGGCAGCGGCAAGACCACCATTCTGAATCTGATGGGGGAGAAGCTGGGCCTGCGCCGGGGGACGGTGTTCAACCGCAGCTCCTTTTTCGGGGACTATCTGGAGCGATGTGGGGCGGAGACCGCCCCCGGATTTCAGCGGGCCAAGGAAAACAGCCGGGTCATCACCAGCGATGATGTGTTCGACTATCTCCTGGACCTGCGGTACCTAAACGAGAACATCTCCCTGCGCCGCCGGGAGCTGCTGGAGGAGTACACCGATGCCAAATACGCCAGCTTCCAGATGCGCTCCATGGAGGACTACGACCGGCTGCGCCAGGTGGTGGACGCCCAGCGGCATACCGGTTCCCGCTACGTCCGGGACCGGGTTATGAACGACGTGGTGGAGAAGTCCAACGGGGAGAGCGCTTTCGCCTTTTTCACCAAGGAGATTCAGGAGGACGGCCTGTACCTGCTGGACGAGCCGGAGAACAGCCTGTCTCCCAAGCTCCAGGAAGAGCTGTGCTCCTTTCTGGAGGACTCCGCACGGTTTTACCGCTGTCAGTTTGTCATCTCCACCCATTCGCCCTTTTTGCTGGCCATGCGGGGGGCGAAACTATACGACCTGGACCGTGTGCCCGTCCAAGCCTGCCGCTGGACCGAGCTGGAGCACATTCAGACCTATTGGAAATTCTTCCAGGCGCACAGCGGAGAGTTCTGCTGAAGGATTTTTGAAACATTAGACAGCTTTGCTGCGGAAGAGCGATCAACCCAACGAAAGGGCTTGCAGTCTGTGAATGGCAGACAGCAGGCCCTTTCGTGTTGCGGAAGTGAAAGCGGCTTTGGATATTTTCCGGCCTCAGCCCTCCAGCTTTTGAGCAGTTTTTGCCAAAAAGCGGTTGTCGGTGATGATAAACCGCTCATGGGTCCCCTGGCCGATGAGACCCTCCCCGTCATAGGCGGTCACCTTGAGCACAATGCGCTTGCCATCCACCTGGATGACCTCGCTCTCTGCCCAGATTTTCATCCCCACGGGAGTTGCGCTGTCGTGGGAGATATTCAGCTTGGTGCCCACGGTGCTCTGGCCCGCCTCCAGATGGGGGGCGATGGATTTCCAGGATGCCTCTTCCATCAGGGCGCACATAAAGGGAGTGCCGAACACAGGCAGAGCTCCGGAACAGGCCGCCTGAGCGGTATTGTGCTCGCTGACCACGGTCTCGGCCCGGCCTTTTAGGCCCACTGTAACAGACATATCAATGTCCTCCTTTGTGAATTGATTTTCTCATTATACCACAGCGGAGGGATAAAATCTACATCTCACTGCGGATCTGGGCCATAGAATTGAGTACTACCCAGTTTTGCGGGAAAGGCCGGTCCAAATTCCAGTAGCCCACGCCGTACAGGTTGGAATCAAAGGCCAGATTCAATTTGGCCTGGATGGACCGAGCATCCTCGAACCACACCTCGTGCTCTGCGCCCTGGTCGTCCACATACCGGAACCAGGGGGCCTGAGCCTGTTCATCGTAGCGGATGGAGACCCGCCTGTTCCAGGCCAGCTGGACGGCCTCCACATTGCTGACGGACCTGGCCCGGCTCCCCGGACGGTAGGGGAGGGTCCAGTCGTAGCCATAGTTGGGGATGCCCAGGAAGAGCTGGTTGGGGGAGAACTCGGTGAGGGCGTACTGTACCACCTGGCGCACCTGGGGCAGGGGGGCCACCGCCATGGGGGGACCGCTGAGATTGCCCCAGTCGTAGGTCATCAGCAGGGCAAAATCCACCGACTGGGAGATGAGGCGGTAGTCGATGCCCTCATATAGCCGTCCGGGTTGGTTGGCGGAGGTCTTGGCGACTAGAGCGGCGGTGAGGGGCAGTCCACGGGAGGTGAGCGCCTGGCGCAGCCGGGCCAGGAACTGGGCATAGGCGGTGGAATCCTCGGGGCGGACGCCCTCGAAGTCCACATCAACCCATCGGTAGCCCCGCCGGTCCACCGTCTCCAAAATTTCCTCAATCAGATCCCGTTGGTCCTCCGGGTCTGTCAGCAGCTCGTGGGCCAGCTCCCCGGAGAATTGTTCCTGGTCATCCAGGTTGGACAGGTGGAAAACAGGGACAACCCGGCTCTGAAGGGCGGTGTTCACTAAAAATTCGTCCTGAAGGGGGATGAGATCGTCCCCGTCGAAGCGGTAGGTGAAGGGGGTGAGCTGGGACAGATAGGGCAGGGTGGAGCGGAACAGGCTGCGATCGATGTAGGGGTAGGCGTAGGCGTTGACGGTGAGGCCCCCCCGGGGCTCTCCCTGGTACCGCACCACAATGACCTGGCCGGGATAGATCAGGTCCCGGCCCTGGAGAACGGGGTTGTTGCGGAACAGCTGGCTGACAGTGACACCGTGCATCTGAGCGATGGAGTACAGCGAGTCGCCGGACTTGACGGTATGAGTCAGCTCCGGGTACTGGACTACAATGGTCTGCCCTACCACTAGGCGGGAGGGATCAGGGAGCTGGTTGTCCTGGAGCAGCCGCTCCATGGGAACGCCGTACTGCTGGGCCAACCGGTATATAGTGTCGCCGGGCTGGACAACATGGATGTCCATGAAAACCCCCTCCTTTCAGGTCAGCGTGACAAATTCGTCGCTCACATATCCAATAGTGCCGTTGTAGTTCACCAGATGCCAGCCGTTGGCGGAGTTGAGGATGGTGATGGGAGCGCCGTCGGGAGCCTGGGCCACAATGGCGGCGGAGGTGTTGGGCCGGGCGCGGACGTTGAGATTGCCCCACTCTACGTCCACCACGCCGGAGCGGCGGTGCTCCGTCTCGAAGAAGGGGATGCCGAAGTACTCGGTCAGGGCCAGGACGATGACCCGGGCGGCGTTGTCCAGGTTGGCTTTGATCCAATTGGCGTCCTCCACGTTGTCGTGAAAGGCCAGCTCGATGAGGACGGCGGGGGCCCTGACCTGGGCCACCTCACCCAGGGTTGTGGTGGCCTCGGTGCGCACCTTGTTGGGGTCGGGGTAGATGGTTTTCAGACCGTCGGCGATAAGATTGGCCGCCCGCTGGCCGTCGGCGCTGCCGGGGTAGTAGAAGACGATGGAGCCCCGGGCCTTGCCCGCCTGGTCGCCGGCGGCGGCGTTGGAGTGGAGGGCCAGGTGGAGGTCGTAGTTCCCCGCGTTAGAGGCGGCGATAGAGGAAGCGGCGGTCATGTCCGGTGTGTTGCGGGCGTACCGGATGCCGGAGGCGTCCAACATGGGGACCATTTTGTCGGCCAGAAGATTCATCCACTCCTCTTCGGTGCCTCCGTTGACGTAGGGATTCCAGTCTTGTGTGGATGGGGACAAATATATGATGGGCATAGTGATGCACCTCCAAAATTTTACCCATCCTATGAATATAATTTCTAATTGGTGCAACTTTCTCCAGACTTTTGCGTCTATACAGAGGAAGAGACATTGTGCAGAGCGCCGTTACCGCCCTGCACACAGAAAAGAAAGGGAGGATTATGATGAAAAAGAAGCTCTTTGCATTGTGTATGGCGGCGATGCTGCTGCTGGCGGGGTGCGGGGGAGGCAACTCCATGGCCAGCGGCGGGGCGGCTGCCGATATGTCCGCGCCCAGTGCGGAGCTGGACTGGAACGGCCAGGACAGCTGGGAGATGGAATTCCCTATGGAGTCGGAGAGCCAACTTTCCGGAGATGTCTACCAAAACCCCCGGGCCAAGCTGATCCGCCGGGCGGAGCTGAACATCCAGACGGAGCAGTTTGACCAGAGCCTAGAGGCATTGAACCAGCTGGTGAACAGCTGCGGCGGCTACTTTGAGACGGCCAACCTCTACGGCGGAAGCCGACGGGATGCCTATTCCAGCCGCAGCGGGGATTACACTGTCCGGGTTCCGGCGGAGAAGTACGACCAGTTTTTGTCCGGCACCGGAGACCTGGGCTATGTGACCAGCAAGAACGAGAGCAGCGAGGACGTGGGTGAGCGGTACTATGACACCGAGGCCCGCCTGAAGACCCAGCGCACCAAGCAGGAGCGGCTGCTGGCCCTGCTGGAGAAGGCGGAATCCATGGAGGACATCATTGCCCTGGAGAGCGCCCTCAGTGATGTAGAGTATCAGATTGAACAGTACTCCTCCAAGCTGAACCGCTACGATGCCCTAATCAGCTTTGCTACCTTCCAGGTCTATCTCGACGAGGTGGGCCGGGTCACCCAGGAGGTGGGGGAGACCGCCTCCCTGGGGGCGCGGATGGCGGCGGGCTTCCAGGCCAGCTTCCGTAACCTGGGCCAGGGCCTCCAGGATTTCCTGGTCTGGGCCTCCTACAACATCTTCCTGCTGGTGATTCTGGCCGTGGCAGCCGCTGTGGCCGTCGTGGTGGGAAAACGGGAGCTGAAAAAGATGAAGAGGCAGAATGAACCGGACAAAAAATCTGACGAGTGACCCTGTTTGGGCGGTCTCCGGGCCGCCTAAATTATTTTTAAAAATCCCTTGACTTTGACGCTGCGTCAAGTGATAGTATCCTGTTTGAGGAGGTGATTGGATGGAATACACCATTCAAGAGCTGTCGCGCCTGTCCGGGGTTACCACCCGAGCCCTGCGCTGGTATGACAAGATCGGTCTGCTGAAACCCAGCCGCAGGGCGGAAAACGGCTACCGCTGCTACGGCCCGGCGGAGGTGGACCGGCTCCAGGACATTTTGTACTACCGGGCCCTCGGGGTGGAGCTGGCCCAGGTGAAAGCATTTCTGGACAATCCCTCCTATGACCGCCTGGCCGCCCTGCGCAGCCATCTGACCGCCCTGGAGGCGGAGCTGGAGCGGGTCCAGGGACTGATTTATGCTGTAAAGGAAACCATCTTTACACAGGAAAGGAATGAGATCATGTCGGACGAAAAGAAATTTGAGGCCTTCAAGCGCCATACGGTGGAGGAAAACGAGAAGCGGTACGGCAGCGAGATTCGGGAGCAGTACGGCGACGCGGAGGTGGACGCCGCCAACGCCCAGATCATGGGTCTGACCCAGGAGCAATACCAGGAGTGGGAACGCCTGGGCAGGGAGATCCTGGACAAGCTGGCCGCCGCTGTGGCTGCCGGGGCCGCCCCCCAGGAGGAGGTGGGGGAGGAGATTACTGCCCTCCACCGCCGCTGGCTTACCATTACCGGGAACGCCTATGACGTTCAGCGCCACCGGGGTCTGGCAGAGCTGTATGTGCAGGACCAGCGGTTTACCGCCTACTACGACCAGGAGCGGCCCGGCTGCGCCCGGTTCCTCCGGGATGCGGTGCTGTTCTGGGCCAAATAACACAGCGGGAGCGCGAAAAAATTTCGCGCTCCCACTCTTTTCTGCGGAAAAAACTTGCAATCTCTCCCATACTCAGGTATGATGAAGATGTGTGTTTGAAACAGGAAGGAGAGACCCCTATGAAAGAGCTGACACCCCAGCTGATACACTCACTGAAACACTATTCCAAGGAAGATTTTATAAAGGACCTGACCTCCGGCGTGATTGTCGCTATCATCGCTCTGCCGCTGTCCATCGCCCTGGCCCTGGCCTCGGGGGTGTCCCCGGAGCAGGGCTTATACACCGCCATTGTGGCTGGCTTCCTCATCTCCGCCCTGGGCGGGAGTAAGGTACAGATTGCCGGTCCCACCGCCGCCTTTGCCACCATCGTGGCGGGAATTGTGGCGCGGAACGGCATGGACGGCCTGGCTGTGGCTACCATTTTGGCGGGGCTTATGCTGATTCTTATGGGCGTTCTGCGCATGGGCAGCATGATTAAATTCATCCCCTACACTATTACCACTGGCTTTACCGCCGGTATTGCGGTGACCATTCTAATTGGACAGCTGAAGGATTTCTTTGGCCTCACCTTCCCACGTTCCCCGGTGGAGACCATGGAGAAGGTGGAGGAGGTGATCCACACCTTCCATACGGTGAATCTGGCTGCCGTGGGGGTAGGGGTCCTGGCCTTGGCCGTTTTGATTGTGTGGCCTAAGTTTTTCAAAAAGGTCCCCGCGTCGCTCATCGCTGTCATACTTACCGCAGGAGCTGTAAAGCTGATGTCCCTGCCAGTGAATACCATCGGGGACCTGTATTCTATTTCCAGCGCCCTGCCCCGGTTCACCCTGCCCGCCATTTCCTATGGGACCGTTTCGGCGGTGCTGCCTGACGCCTTCACCATTGCGGTGCTGGCGGCCATCGAGTCTCTGCTGTCCGCCGTGGTGGCCGACGAGATGATTGGCTCCCGGCACAACTCCAACATGGAGCTGGTGGCCCAGGGGGTTGGCAACGCCGCCTCCGCCCTCTTTGGAGGCATCCCCGCCACCGGCGCCATTGCCCGGACGGCGGCCAACATCAAAAACGGGGGGAGGTCTCCCGTTGCGGGTATGGTCCACGGGGTTGTGCTTCTTCTGGTGCTGGTCCTGCTGATGCCCTATGCCGCCCTCATTCCCATGCCCTGCATTGCCGCCATTTTGTTCCAGGTGGCCTACAACATGAGCGGCTGGCGCACCGTCATCAAGGTGGTCAACCACTCCCCCAAGAGCGATGTGGCGGTGCTGGTGGTCACCTTCCTGCTCACCGTGGTCTTCGATCTGGTGGTGGCCATTGCAGTGGGTCTGTCGCTGGCCTGCCTGCTGTTTATGAAGCGGATGGCCGATGTGGCTTCTGTAAAGGAGTGGAACTATGTGGAGGATACCCAGGACGACCAGGGCCGCCTGAAAGCGGTGCCCGCCCACGTGATGGTTTATGAGTTCACCGGGCCGCTGTTCTTTGGCGCGGCGGACAAGATCCCTCACATGGAACGCAATACCGGGCGCAATGTGCTGATCCTGCGGATGCGCTCCGTGCCCGCCATGGACATTACCGCGATGAACAGCCTGCGGCGGCTCTATGAGGAGTGCCAGTCGAAGGATATCCGGGTCCTCTTCTCCCACGTCAACGAGCAGCCTATGTCGGTGTTCCGGAAGTCCGGACTGTACGACTTGGTAGGGGAGGAGAGCTTTGTCCCCAACATTGATGCCGCCCTGGACCGGGCAGCGGCATTAAAAGTGTAACGCCGCTCCATAGACAACGTCCCCCGAAGCAGTGCTCACAGGCGCTGCATCGGGGGACGTTTGTTGTTTTTATCCCCAAAAATGGAGGAATTCCCAGGTGAGAGAGGCTATCCAGAGGGCTGCTGCTGCGCTGACCAGCCCCGCCAGGAAGAAGAGGATGGCCAGGACCTGCAGCGGCAGCTTTGGGTTCCTCCGCAGTCTCCTGCCCATGCGAAAGCAGACTGCTGCCAGTCCCGCCAGACCTAGGACCATCAGAAAAAGCATAAAAGCCGCAAGCCCCAAAACAGATCATCTCCTTCTCTGAGCCCGGTATTTCAGCAACCGCACAGTTTAAACCGTTCCAATATCGGTGCGGAAGTGCATATCCTGGAAGGAGATAGGCTTTGCGGCGGAGTAGGCCTTGTCGATGGCCTCCTCCAGGGAGTTTCCCAAAGCGGTGACACCCAGTACTCGTCCGCCGGCGGTGAGGACTTCTTTCTGCTCCCCCTGCTTGGTCCCGGCGTGAAATACTGTAGCTCCCAGAGCGGCGGCCTCCTCCAGACCGGAGATGGGGTAGCCGCTCTTGTAGCTGACAGGGTAGCCGCCGGAGGCCAGCACCAGACAGCAGGCGGCCCCGTCCTTCCATCTGATGTCCACCTTGTCCAGAGTCCCGTCCACACAGGCCTGGAAAATGTCCATCAGGTCGGTCTCCAGCATGGACAGAATGGGCTGGGTCTCCGGGTCGCCGAACCGGGCGTTGTACTCCACCACTTTTGGGCCGTCCTTGGTCAGCATCAGACCAAAGTAGATGACCCCCTTGAAGGGCCGGCCCTCCGCTTTCAGGGCGGCAACGGTGGGCAGGAAGATCTCCTTCATACACCGCTGGGCGATATCAGGGGTGTACTTGGGGGAGGGGCAGAAGGCCCCCATGCCTCCGGTGTTGGGACCCTGGTTGCCGTCATAGGCCCGCTTGTGGTCCTGGCTGGACAACATAGGTACCAGGTGCTCCCCGTCGCAAAAGGCCAGCACCGTCACTTCAGGTCCCACCATGCACTCCTCAATAACCACGGTGGAGCCGCTCTCCCCGAACTTCTTATCCTCCATCATCTCCCGGGCGGCGGTTTTAGCCTCCTCCACGGTGGAGGCCACCACAACCCCCTTGCCCAGGGCCAGACCGTCGGCCTTGACCACAATGGGTGCGCCCTGCTCCTGAATATAGGCGAGGGCCTTTTCCAGGTCGGTAAAGGTCTCGTACTTGGCGGTGGGAATATGGTATTTTTTCATCAATTCCTTGGAAAATGCCTTGCTGGCCTCAATGATAGCGGCGTTGGCCCGGGGACCGAAAGCGGGGATGCCTGCCGCCTCCAGGGCGTCCACCATGCCCAGAGCCAGGGGGTCGTCGGGGGCCACCATGACAAAGTCCATGGCGTTCTCCTTGGCCCATTTCACCATGCCATCCACGTCGGTGGCCTTAATGGGTACGCAGGCAGCCACCTGAGCAATGCCCCCGTTGCCCGGGGCGCAGTAGAGCTGGGTCACCTTGGGCGACTGGGCCAGCTTCCAGCAGATAGCGTGCTCCCGCCCGCCTCCGCCAACCACTAAAACTTTCATATGTGGGACCTCCTTTTACATACGTTCCGCAGCATCGATGCGGTGACCGATTTCACTGGCCAACCGCTGCAAATCGGCAAGCTGAGCGACAGAAACGGGGAAGAGGACATAGCTGTCACTGTCGATATCGATTGCGGCCAGACACACCCCCTGGGCGGCCCACTTTTCCGCCAGGATGCCGCACCAGGCGGAAATGTCCTCATCCTCGGTAAGCCAGTCCGGGTTCAGCTCCAGTCCCAGCTTCTGGAAGCCGTGAAGGTTTTGGACAAAATAGGTAAAATCCTCCAGCTCGTCCTTCCAGTCCCGTTCACAGACCCAGCCGTGCTCCTCCAGGATATCCACCAGACCCAGCCACTGGACCAAATCCGCGTCCTCAGCGGAATCGACACCCCGCTCCTGGTACCGGTCCTGGTGTTCCGCAAACCAGCCTGCGGGGCGCTCCATACAGGCGGCAACCCCACCAAGAACGGTTTCGTCTCCGTCGGAAATCACCCGCGCAATCCCCGCCAGCGCGGGCTCGTGAGGCTCTGCGCCCTGTTTTGAAGCTGCGGCTTCTTTCTTAAAACGGTCAAAAATTCCCATGGTTTCCCCTTTTCCGTCAATGGTGGAACAGCCGCATTCCGGTGAAGGCCATCACCATGCCGAATTTGTTGGCGGTCTCAATCACCAGGTCGTCCCGGATGGAGCCACCGGGCTGGGCGATGTACTTCACGCCGGACTGGCGGGCCCGCTCCACGTTGTCACCGAAGGGGAAGAAGGCGTCGGAGCCTAGGGTGACGCCCTCCAACTGGGCGATCCACTCCGCCTTCTCCTCCCGGGTGAGGCTGTCGGCGATGAAGGCGTCAATGGCGTTGTCCCGGTCGGGGCGGCGAATGGTTTCCGGGAAGGAGAGGGTCAGCGTCTTGGGGTGCTGGCGCAGCCACCAGATATCCGCCTTGTTCCCCGCCAGACGGGTGCAGTGGATGCGGCTCTGCTGGCCGGCACCTACCCCCAGGGTCTGACCGTTTTTTACATAGCAGACCGAGTTGGACTGGGTGTATTTCAGGGTAATCAGGGCCAGGAGCATATCATTTTTTGCCCCCTGAGGCAGGTCCTTGTTTTGGGTTACGATGTTCTCCAGCATGGACTCGTCCACAGCCAGGTCGTTGTAGCCCTGTTCAAAGGTGATGCCGAAGATGCTCCGCCGCTCAATGGGGGCGGGGGAGTAGTCGGGATCGATCTTGACCACGTTGTAGCCGCCCTTGCGCTTGGTTTTCAAAATCTCCAGGGACTCCGGGGTGTAGTCCGGGGCAATGACGCCGTCGGATACCTCCAGAGCCAGGAAGCGGGCGGTGTCGCCGTCGCAGGGGTCGGACAGGGCGGCCCAGTCCCCAAAGGAGCACAGTCGGTCGGTGCCCCGGGCCCGGATGTAGGCGCAGGCAATGGGGGAGAGGTCCCCCTGGGGGGCAAAGTAGATGTTCCGCTCCACCTCGCTGAGAGGCAGACCTAGTGCAGCCCCGGCGGGGGAGACGTGCTTGAAGGAGGCGGCAGCGGGCAGTCCAGTGGCCTGTTTCAGGGCCTTTACCAGCTGCCAGGAGTTCAGCGCGTCCATGAAGTTGATATAGCCCGGCCTGCCGTTGAGCACCTCCAGGGGGAGCTGGCCCTGCTCCATAAAGATGCGGGCCGGCTTCTGGTTGGGGTTGCAGCCGTATTTCAGTTCTAATTCGGTCATGGTCTGCTCCTTTCTTTTTTCTTCCTTTCTTGTAAGAAAGGAAGCGAAAGAACTTTTTGGAAAAACTTCGTTTTTCCTCTTATTCTTCTATAGAGTCCTCGTTGATGAATGGGTAGTTGTCATCTATGAGCATTTGCAGGTATTCGTCAAAGCTGTCCGCCGCGACGACCATCTCGTCCGGGTCGTGGAGGAAGCGCAGGACCTGGCCCTTTTTGCCCTTGGCGGAGGGGGAGAAGTCGATGAACAGCTGGGAACTGCCGCCGTTGTTGCAGCAGTCGGAGAAGTGGAGCCAGTCCAGCTTGTCCAGGTCGTCACAGACCCCCTCGTCCACCGGCAGGTCGTCAAACTCCCGGGTTACGATGTAGTCGAAAAACTCTCTGGCCTGGTGGCGGGTCTCCACCATTTGCCGGGCGGACAGGAGGTAGTAGGGGTAGCCCTCATAGTCGGAGCCCAGGAAGTAGAAGAGGACCTTGTCCTTGGGGTACTCCCGGTAGTAGGTGCCGTCCGCCAGCTTCAGCAGCTCAATCAGGCTGTCCGGGGCGTCGGGGTAGAGGGCAATGAGCCGGTCCAGATCCCGCTGGTCCGCCCCCTGGACGGTGGAGGCGAAGCGGTCCCAGGCCTCCTGGCCGTCATAGCTGTAATAGGCCTCTTTCAGGCCGTCAAAGTAGGCTTTTGCCAGTTCTTTTCCAGTAGACATCACATCAATCCTCCGGTGGAGTGAAGGGCTCCGCATAAAATTTTCCGTCCTCACCCCGGGCATAGGCGGTGCCGATGGGGGCGCTGAGCAGGGGGAGAATGTCCGGGTCGTAGTTGCAGATGGTGTTCAGGTCGTAGACCCCGGTGTTTTGGGGGTCGCTGGTGTATGCCTCGTCCTCCTCGCCGGAGAAGAACCGCCAGCCGCTGTCCGGGTAGCCCTCGCTGGGTTGTTCCCGGTAGCACCAGCCCACCTTCCTGCCCAGGACGGTGATATGGTCGGTGGCGAGACAGCCGTTGGGGCCCTCCCAATCGGGGAGGTACAGCTTAAATTCCGGAGCCCACAGCTTGAATTCCTTGCTCCGGGGCGGGACGTACCACAATCCGCTGGCCCAGGCAGCCCCATCCTCCAGAAGGATGTGTATCAGCTTGGTCCACAGCTCCAGCCCCTTGTTCAGCTCGGGCAGCTTGGAGCCGTGGCGGAAGTCCCAGTACAGCTCACCACATACCAGGCTGACGGCGAAGTCAGTCCAATCCTGAAAGATCTGGGCCTGGACGATCCAGTGCTCCGCCATCTCGTCCAGCTCCTCCCGGGTGAGCAGGCCGCAGGCATAGCCGCTGCGCAGGTGGCCCACGCACTCACTGATATCCCAGGCCAGGTAGCCCTTGTGGCCCACAATGGGGTAGAACTGGGCGGAGAAGTCCCGGGCCACCTGAAAGAACTCCAGGGCGTCCTTGTTCTTCTGGCCCAATTCCTCCAGGGAGAAGGGGGGACGGCCCTCCCAGAAGCCCTCAAAGTCCAGGTAGTTGTTGTGGCAGCGGATTTCCTGGTTGCAGAAATCCAGCATGGACTCCTTGTCTGTGATGCCGAAGACCTTTTCCAGGTGCTCCCGGCAGGCCCTTTCATCCTCGGGGGCGGCGCACTTGGGCAGGGTGATGAAGTAGTTGGGGCCGGACTCACCGGGGCCGGGGATGCCGGGGGTTTTCCGCAGGGCGGCGATGCCCGACAGCAGAGCGATGAACTGGTCCCGTTCACAGGGGCGGCGGCTGTTGGTGTTCAGCTTACGAAGGTCCTGCTCCAGCGTCTGGACGGACTGGGCCAGCCCGGTGTCATAGGGGTGGAAGTCGGTCAGCCCGGGGGAGGGGACCTCCGGCGGAGCGGGGGGCTCCGGCTGAGGGTCAGCCCGGCCTTGTTTCTTGAAGCGGTCAAAGAGACCCATGGTGATACCCTTCTTTCAGTTGTGCTTATTGATGATGAGAGAGTTCCAATCGCCTGTCTCCAGGTCCTTGAGCCAGACGTATAAGGAGACCTTGTTGTCCTCGTTCAGGCTGTCCCAGATGGGGTCCGCCAGGTCGTCAGGATGGTCCAGATCACCAATTTTCACCCGCCGGGGCTCCCCCTGGAAGGAGGGGAGGGGATCGCCGTCACTCTGGTAGGTGTGGATAAAGTGGCCCGTGCCGGGAACGGGACAGTCGTACTCAAAGAAGTACCGGCAGCAGCAGGCGGGATCGCCGTCCATGCTCTTGAGGATGGACAGGTTATAGCTCCCATCCGGCTTCATCACACCGGAGATGCGGGGGGTCCAGTTGGGACCGTCCGGCTCGAACTTCCGGGTATTCAGGGCGTGGCGGTAGCAGTGGCCCTCCGCGATGGCGTCCTGGATGGTGTCGGTCTGGTCCCCGTTGGTCACCACCAGCAGGTTGTTGGGCAGCAGCCGGACGGGGTGGTAGATAATCAGAGAGGAGTCAGTCATTTTGGACTCGTCAAAGGCCCGGGTGCGGATGCCGTCCTCGGTGTTCTCAAAGACTCGGTTGCGGCTGTTCTCGCTGCGGCCCATGATGAAGTAGGCGGCCACCGCCTTGTTGTTGGAGGTGCGGCCCATGACAATACCCCGTCCGGGATAGGGATTTTCCTTCAAAATCTGAAACAAATCTTCCATATCTTAATCCTCCTCAAATGCGCGGTCGATCCACTCCCAGAGGGGACCGCTGGCGCCGCACTCCGGGCAGGTACAGGTCCCATAGAGATAGGGCAGCCGGGGCAACAGTATCTGGTCGCCCAGTTCGATGAGCAGCTTCTGGAGCCAAACGCCCTCCTCGTCCAGCTCTCCCGGGGTTACAAACTCTGGCTCCTCCTCCAGGGAGAAATCCATGCACTCCTCGTACCAATCGCACTCCGGGCACAGGGCGGGAAACTCATCCCAGGGGGCAAAGAGGTAGAGGTAATAGGCGTGTTTCTGGTCCCACAGCAGAGCCAGAGCGGAGTTGGAAAAGAACAGAGGCAGGTCCTTGGGGAGCGCCTTGATCTGATCCGTATGGTGCTCCAAGAGCTCCCGGGCCACCTGGGCCAGAGGGGCCAGACCCTCGTGGAACTCCTGGTACGCCTGGGTGTCCGGGGAGAGGGACACCTGTGACTCAGCAGCGACAGCCGGGCCGATCTGGGCGACCAGGTAGAGCTTGTCCTCCGCCTTCAGTGTCTCGCACAGCCGGGCCAGGTGGGGCAGGACGTAGGCAGTAGCGTCGTACCAGCTGAGCTGGTGGGCCAGATTTTCGGCCAGTTCGTCCATATTTTCCCGAAAATCGCCCTCTCCCGCCAGCAGACGGCGCAGTTGTTGATCTACACAGCCTCCAGCACTGCGGATGGCGCTCCAGATAGGGTCATTTAAGTCAATCATACAATCACACGTCCTCCTATGATTTGTACAGTGCGCCCTTCCACCTTCAAATTGTCCCGGCACAGCAGGTCCACCGCCTTCGGAAGAAGTTCCCACTCGCATTCCTCCATGACCCGGCGCTGGAGGCTCTCTGGGGTGTCCCAGGGCAGGACGTCGATGGCCTTTTGCAGCACGATGGGACCACCGTCGGGCTCAGCGGTGACCAGGTGGACAGTAGCGCCGGTGACCTTGACGCCGTAGGCCAGGGCCTGTTCATGGACGTGGAGTCCGTAAGCGCCCTTGCCGCAGAAGGAGGGGATCAAGGCGGGGTGGACGTTGAGGATTTTGTTGGAGTAGGCCTGGACGATTTCATCGGTGAGGATGACCATGAACCCGGCCAGCACCACCACGTCCGCGCCCATCTCCTGGAGGAGGCTCACCAGGGCGTGGGTGTAGGCTTGACTGGAGTCCCAATTCTTTCTGGGCAGGATGTAGCCAGGAATATTTGCCTGTTTGGCACGCTCCAGGGCGTAGGCGTCCGGATTGGAGGAAACCACCATACCGATTTCCCCGCAGAGGAATTCTCCCCGGGCCTGGGCGTCGATGAGGGCCTGTAGATTGGTCCCGCCCCCGGACACTAAAACAGCGATGTTTTTCATTCGATGATCTCCGCAGGTGGTGGGTTGATGGCAACGCCATAATCACCCTTGGCCACAATGCCGATGACGCTGGCGTTCTCCCCGGCGGCCCGGAGGATGTCCAGGGCCTGCTGTTCCTGCTCCGCCGGGACGGCCAGCACCATGCCGACGCCCATGTTAAAGGTGTTGTACATATCCCGCTCCGGGATGTTTCCCGTCTTCTGAATCAGCTCAAAGATGGGCAGGCGGGGCAGCTCCTTCTCCCAGAGGGCGGCGGACAGGCCCTCGGGGAGCATTCTGGGGATGTTCTCATAGAAGCCGCCGCCAGTGATGTGGCTGGCCCCGTGGAGGTCCACGCCGCCATCGATAAGGGCCAGGACGGACTTGACATAGATTCTGGTGGGGGCCAGCAGAGCCTCGCCCAGGGATTTTCCCTCCAGCTCCTCCATGGGGGAGGTGAGGTCAGCGTGTTCGATGTCAAAGACCTTGCGCACCAGAGAGAAGCCGTTGGAGTGGCCCCCGGAGGAGGCCAAACCGATAAGGGAGTCGCCCTTTTGGATTTTGGCGCTGTCGATGATCTTTTCCCGGTCCACGATGCCCACGGTGAAGCCGGCCAGGTCGTAGTCCTCGGGGGCCATAACCCCGGGGTGCTCGGCCGTCTCGCCGCCGATGAGGGCGCAGCCCGCCTGGACGCAGCCCTCGGCCACGCCGGAGACGATAGTGGCCACTTTTTCCGGCTTATTCTTGCCGATGGCGATGTAGTCCAGGAAGAACAGGGGTTTCGCACCGCAGCAGATCACGTCGTTGACGCACATAGCCACGCAGTCGATGCCGATGGTGTCGTGCCGGTCCAGCAGCTGGGCCAGGCGGATTTTGGTGCCCACGCCGTCGGTGCCCGAGACCAGCACCGGCTCCTTCATCCCGGTCAGGTCGGGGGCGAACAGGCCGCCGAAGCCGCCAATGCCGCTGACCACGCCGGGGATCATGGTGCGGGCCACATGTTTCTTCATCAGCTGTACGCCCTTGTAACCGGCCTCAATGTCCACGCCGGCGGCGGCGTAGGAGGCGGAATGAGAGTTTTCCATGGGGGGAAGACCTCCAATCATTGAAAATATTGGAAATTGTGTATGCAGGGCAGGACGACCACGGCCCGCCGCCATAAAGGGAAATACCTGTGTCAAACGGCGTGCCGGACCGTCACGCCCTACAGTAAGGGATTATTCTTTCCCGTTCCAGCAGTAGGTACATACCTTGTCCCGGTCGATGCCGATGGCCTCCAGGAGGCCGTCCAGGGACTGGTAGCCCAGGGAGTCAAAGCCGAAGCGCTCACAGATGGTCTTGAGCATACACTGGCCCCGATGAGAGGTGGGGTCGGCGTACTCCTCCAGGTGCTTCTGGCCCTCGTCTCCCTCCAGCTCCTGGATGGTGCGCCGGGCGAGAAGGTCCATGTCCGAGTTGCCCCGGGAGAAGTTCAGGTACTTACAGCTGTACATGATGGGGGGGCAGGCGGAGCGCATATGGACCTCCCGGGCCCCGGATTCGTAGAGAAATTCCACCGTCTCCCGCAGCTGGGTGCCCCGGACAATGGAGTCGTCTACGAAGAGCAGCTTCTTGTCCTGAATCAGCTCCGGGACAGGAATCTGCTTCATCTTGGCCACCTGGTTGCGCACCTCCTGGTTTTCCGGCATAAAGGACCGAGGCCAGGTGGGGGTGTATTTGATAAAGGGACGGGCGAAGGGGATGCCGCTCTCATTGGCGTAGCCGATGGCGTGGGGCAGGCCGGAGTCGGGGACACCGGCAACATAGTCCACCTGGGGCAGGGTGTCCCGGCTGCCCTCGTCCCGGGCCATGACCGCCCCGTTTTTGTAGCGCATGACCTCCACATTGATGCCTTCATAGTTGGAGTTGGGGTAGCCATAGTAGCTCCAGAGGAAGGCACAAATTTTCATCTCTTCCCCGGCGGGGGAGAGGACCTGGAAGCCGTCAGCGGTAATGCGGACGATCTCCCGGGGGCCTAGCTCGTAGGCGTTTTCGTAGCCCAGCTTGTGGTAGGCGAAGGACTCGAAGGAGACGCAGTGCCCCTGATCGTTTTTGCCGATGAGGACGGGCAGACGGCCAACCCGGTCCCGAGCGGCAATGATCTCCCCCTGGCCGGTGAGAATGAGCAGGGTGAGGGAGCCGTCAACGGCCTGTTGGGCGTGGAGGATGCCGGAGACCAGGTCACCCTTCTGGTTGATAAGGGCGGCGGCCAGCTCGGTGGAGTTGACCTTGCCGGAGCTCATGGCCATAAACTGGTGGCCGTGGTCGGAGAAGTACCGCTCCACCAGCTCCTCGGCGTTGTTGATGATGCCCACCGTGGTGATGGCGTACAGCCCCAGGTGGGAGCGCACCAGCAGGGGCTGGGGGTCGGTGTCGCTGATGCAGCCGATGCCGGAGGTGCCGTGGAAGGAGGAGAGGTCCTTCTCAAACTTGGTGCGGAAGGGAGTATTCTCGATGGAGTGAATCTGCCGCTGGAAGCCGTCCCTGGCGTCGTGGATAATCATACCGCCCCGGCGGGTCCCCAGATGGGAGTGGTAGTCCACTCCGAAGAAAATGTCAAGCGTCACGTCCCGCTGGGAGACGGCGCCGAAAAAACCACCCATGTGGTACCTCCTTATTTTTTATGTCTGCGCCAAAAAAGCCAGACTGCCCCACCAATTACAGCCGCGGCCAGCAACAGCATAAGGGCAGCCCCCACGGGGTCGCCCCCGACGAGAGTGGCCGTGGGGCCGTCCTGCCCGCCGATGATACCAAAATCCATCCCTTATTTCCCTATGAGGCGGCGGCTCATCTCCTGATAGGCCCCCTCCACGTTGCCCAGGTCCCGGCGGAAGCGGTCCTTGTCCAGCTTCTCTCCGGTCTTGGCGTCCCAGAAGCGGCAGGTGTCGGGGGAGATCTCGTCGGCCAGGATGATGGTGCCGTCGGCGGTCTTGCCAAACTCCAGCTTGAAGTCCACCAGAGTGACGCCGCACTCGGCCAGAGTCTTTTTCAGGAAGTCGTTGACCTGGAAGGCGTACTTCTTAATGAGCTCGATTTCCTCCCAGGTGGCCAGCTTCAGGGCCACGGCGTGGTAGTCGTTGATGAGGGGGTCATGGAGGTCGTCGTCCTTGTAGGAGAACTCCACCGTGGGGGCGTCAAAGACGATGCCCTCCTCCACGCCGTACCGCTTGGCGAAGGAGCCGGCGGAGATGTTGCGGATGATGACCTCCAGGGGGACGATGGTCACCTTCTTCACGGCGGTCTCCCGCTGGCTCAGCTCCTCCACAAAGTGGGTGGGCACACCGGCCTTCTCCAGCTGCTGCATGAGGAAGTTGGTCATCTGGTTGTTGATGGCCCCCTTGCCCACGATGGTGCCCTTCTTGGTTCCGTCAAAGGCGGTGGCGTCGTCCTTGTAGTCCACAATGACCACGTTGGGGTCCTCGGTGGAAAAGACCTTCTTGGCCTTGCCCTCGTAGAGCTGTTCCAGTTTCTTCATGGCAAATACATCCTTTCAAATGATTAAAATGTTGTTGTATTGTGGTATCCAAGACAGATGCCGCTGCTGCCGCCCCTGGGGTCCCAGTAGGTGGTGAGCTCTCCCCAGAGATAGGCGCGGCTGTCGGTGTGCAGGCGGTGCTGGGTGAGGACCGGCCCGCAGTGCTGTTCCAGCCACCGGTCACACAGCTGTTTGTTTCTCTGTCCGGCCTCTGGCGACCAGCCCGGCTCCCCTTTAGGGGCGTCCCGGGGCAGGTGGGGGTAGAGGTCGACCATGGACAGCTGTCCGTCTGGCGTAAAGCACAGGTCGATGAGAAAGGGCTTGTCTCCGGCAAAGACCCTGTCACATAGATAAAACCAGGTGTAGCCGGTGGAGGGCCGCCAGCTGCGCCAGATTTGCTCACAGGGAAAGCCAGCCTGAAATTCCTCCAGGGTCAGCTCCGGCCCCAGCGTAAGCCGGCTCATGCGCAGGGAGACAGTCCCTCTCTCCAGGTCGATCATGCGTGCAGCTCCGCCTGAAGCTTGGCCTCCTTTGCGGCGATCTGCTTCGCCATTTCCTCCCGGGCCTGGTCCAGCCTGGCGGCCAGAGCGTCGTCGGATACGGCCAGGATCTGGGCGGCCAGCACGGCGGCGTTCTTGGCCCCGTTGATGGCCACAGTGGCTACGGGGATGCCGCTGGGCATTTGGACGGTGGCCAGCAGAGCGTCCAGACCGTCCATAGCCCCCCCCTTCATGGGGATGCCAATGACGGGCAGGGTGGAATTGCCGGCAAAGGCTCCGGCCAGATGGGCAGCCATACCGGCGGCGCAGATGAGCACGCCGAAGCCGTTGGCCCGGGCGTTTTTGGCAAACTCTGCGGCGGCGGCGGGGGTGCGGTGGGCGCTGAGGATGTGGGCCTCGTAGGGGATGCCGAACTCATCCAGCTGCTTGCAGGCCCCCTGGACCACCGGCCAGTCGCTGTCAGAACCCATAATCACGGCCACTTTTTTCATAAGAGCACTCCTTTATTAAAATAATAAGCTTAGGGGACGGTTCCATCCTCGCCCTGCCGGAGGGAAAGGGGCGAGAAAAAGTTTCAGGCTATCTGAGGGTCCAGACAGCCTGATAGATGATTAGGGGATGATTTTGGGCAGATTGGGGCCGTCGTACTCCTGAAATCGGAAGCCGGAACAGTGGAGCATAGTGTGGACCCCTTTCTGGTAATTCAGCTCCCATTTTATAGGAAAGGCCGGCGTGTTGCAAGAGGAAAACGCATTTTTGTAGGCTTGTACAAGAAAGGAGCGGAAAGGAGCTGAAAAAGTTGTCTAAAGAAGGCCCGCAGTGGTGAGGATGCGCTCCGCCGTCAGGCTTCTGCAGGGCCAGGCGGCCTCAGCGGCGCGGTCCATCCGCCGTTGGGAGACAAAATGGGGCGCTTCCTCCATAGCGTGCGCACACAGGGTGACAAACTCCTCCAGCTCGTGGGCGGCGTAGACCACATCCGGGAAGGTCTCCACCTGGTCGGGCCACAGCATAGACACCACCGGCTTTCCTGTGGCGAAGTACTCGTACAGCCGGGGAGAGACCACCTCGTCAAAGGGCTGCTCGGTACGCTGGAGGTCCAGCAGCACCTGGCAGCGATACAGCCAGTCGGCCACCTCGGCGGCGGGGCAGGGGCCGGGCAGATACACGTTGGACAGCTTGTTCAGCGGGCGCAGGAAGGGATTTCCCTTCTCTACCGCCCCCAGCAGCAGAAAGCCCCAGTCGGGCCGGGTCTGGGCGGCATACAGTACCGGCGACAGGTCCAGGTCGGCCCAGATGGTGCCCGCCCAGCCAAGAATGGGGGCGGTGACCCCCGGCATGGGGTCGAAGCGGTGGATATTCGGGTCGAAGAGGGGCAGATTGATGCCGTTGGGCAGCAGAGCGATGTTGGCGCTGCAGGGGGACAGCCGGTCGGCCAGCAGGGGGGAGGCAGCAAAGACCACATCTGCCGCTTGGGCCAGACTGCCCTCCCAGGCGGGCGGTGGGCCGTCCCAGGCGCGGTCGCAGTCGTAGACCAGGGCGCTGTACTCCAACTGATCCAGCAGGTGGATGTGCCGGGGATGGGTTGTCCACAGCAGGGGCTCAGAGAAGCGGCGACGGTCGGCAGTGTTTCGAATGAACCGGCCTATTTTGTTCCAGGCCATCTGGAACAGCAGGTGGTGCCGCTCCGGAATGGGGAAGGGGATGGGGGGCAGAGTAAAGGCGGTTACATTGGGGCGGACCTGGGCTCCCCGCTGTCGAAACGATCTGTCCTTGGGACTTTGGGCAGGGGAGAAGTATAAAATATGAATATCCCGCATACGGGAGAGCAATTGTTGTGTGCGGCTTGGAAGCCGGGTGGACCAGGGCTCATTCGCCAGACAGAGGATTTGCTTCAAGGAAATGGACCTCCGAAAAAATAGTGTTGACTTGTGGAAAAATTCCTCTATTATTATAGTATAGATTTCAGGAGGGGTCAAGGCGTATCTCCTAGGGCGCGCCCTCCAAAAATTTCCGGAGGGAAGGCTTTCATGTTAGACGGATTGCTTCAATTGGACGGTCAGCTGCTGGTGGCAATCCAGGGGCTGCACCAGTCCTGGCTGGACCCTGTTGTAAGTGTTTATACCAAGCTGGGGGACGCGGGTCTTTTGTGGATTGTCCTGTCTGTCCTCATGCTGGCATACCGGCCGACCCGAAAGGCAGGGGCGCTGGCGCTGTGCGCCATGGGGTTGGGGCTGCTGGTGACCAATATGACCATTAAGCCCCTGGTGGAGCGGGCCCGGCCCTGGCTGGACTGGCCCATTGTTCCTCTGGTGACCGAGCGGGACCCCCACTCCTTCCCCTCGGGCCACACCTGCGCCGCCTTTGCCGCTGGAATGATCTGGCTGCGGGCGCTGCCCTGGAAATGGGGGAGGAACGCCGCCCCGGTGCTGGCGGTGTGTATGGGGCTGTCCCGGCTGTACGTGGGGGTCCACTACCCCACCGATGTGCTGGCGGGGGCGGTCATTGGAAGTCTGTGCGCCTGGCTGGTCTGGCAGATATATTGTGCCGGGTTTGTTCTGAAGTTATATGAACTTCGCCGGGGCGGTCGCTCTGGGCCGGGCGGCAATAAGTAGCGAGACCTCAACTGTATGTCACGCACCGGTGTGTGTGAAATATAAAATGAAGGAAGAGAGAACAATGTGGAAGAATGTTGGCTATTACAATGGGAAAATGGGTCCCTTGGAGGAGATGGAGGTGCCCATGGGGGATCGGGCCCTCTACTTCGGCGATGGCATCTACGAGGCCACCTGTGCGGCCAACCGCATCCCCTTCGCCATTGACGACCACCTGGACCGGATGTACAACAGCCTGCGGCTGCTGGAGATTCCCTTCCAGATGGAGCGGGAGCAGGTGAAGGGGGAGCTGCAAAAGGTGCTGGACGCGGCGGAAGAGGCCCCGATCCATTTCCTCTACTGGCAGATCACCCGGGGCAACGGCCCCCGCAACCACGTATTCCCCCAGGGGGTGGAGCCCTCGCTGATGATCTTTGTCAAGCCCCACACCATGAAGCCCATGGACATCCCCTATAAGCTGATCTCCATGGAGGACAACCGCTTTAAGCTGTGCAACATTAAGACCCTGAACCTGATCCCCAGCGTGCTGGCCAACCAGCGGGCGGCGGAGGCGGGCTGTGACGAGGCGGTGCTTCACCGGGGCAGTCGGGTCACCGAGTGCGCCCACAGCAACATCTCCATTCTGAAGGACGGCGTCCTGCGCACCGCCCCCACCGATGAGCTGATTCTCCCCGGCATCACCCGCAAGCACCTGCTGGCTCTGGCCAAGGAGCACGGCATTCCCACACTGGAGCTGCCCTTCTCCATGGTGGAGCTGATGAACGCGGACGAGGCCATTGTCACCAGCTCCAGCGCCCTGTGTATGCGGGTGGAGTCCATCGACGGCATCCCCGTGGGCGGGAAGGATCCCCAGCGGCTGAAGCTGCTCCAGGACGCCTATCTGGCCAAATTCCAGCGCGAGACGGCCAAATAATTCAACCATTTGCCGGACGCCCTGACTGGGGGGTCCGGTATTTTTACAGTTTCCGTACAGGCATTGGATATTTTTTGGCCGTTTTCCGGAAAAACGGGCATAAAAGAGAAAATTTACAAGATGCGGGACAAAATGGAAAAATGGGCTTTCGCTTTTGTGAAAAATTTGATATAATGTATTAACGAGTATACTGGAGCATCTATGGATGTTCCATTCCTTTCCACCGCCGGAAGAGCGGATGGAAACTGCGGTCCCAAGAAAAAGTGTGTGCGGGCAGCCGTACCGCTTAAGGAGTGGCAACATGGAAAGAATATTGATTATTGACGACAGTATGACCCAAGCCGATGTGCTGAAATCCATATTGGCAGGGGAGCATGACGTTACGGTGACCCACAGCGCGGAGGAGGGCCTGCGGCTGGTCAGGAGGGGGGATTTTTCCCTGATCCTGCTGGACGTGGTCATGCCGGAGATGGACGGTTTTTCTTTGCTGAAGAAACTGCGGGAGGAGGTCCTGACCCGGAATACACCGGTCATCCTGATTACCAGTCTGTCAGACCTGGAGAGCGAGGAGCGGGGGCTGGCCCTGGGGGCGGTGGACTATATCAGAAAGCCCTTCCGGGACGCCATCATCCGGGCCCGGGTGAACACCCATATCAAGCTGTATCAGTACCGGCTTCAGGTGGAGCGGATGGCCATGGTGGACCAGCTGACTGGCGTGGCCAACCGGCGGCGGTATGATTTGTGCTGCCGCACTAAGTGGCAGGATGCCATTCGGCTGGGGGTTCCCATCTCCCTGTGCATGTTCGACATTGACAAGTTTAAGGTCTACAATGATACCTTCGGCCACCCCGCTGGAGATAAGGTCATTCTGGAGGTGGCCCAAACGGTCAACGGAATGCTCCGGCGCAACACCGACTTCTTTGCCCGCTATGGCGGGGAGGAGTTTGTAGCGATCCTGCTGGGCAACGACTCCTTCTCCGCCTATAAGCACTTGAAGGATGTGTGTAAGGCGGTGGAGGCGCGGCACATTCCCCACAATCCAGAGGTATCCCCCTGGGTCACCATCAGCGTGGGTGGGGTCACTATCATTCCCCAAAACAGTGATTCCTATGATACTTACCTGCAAATCGCGGATACCATGCTGTATGACGCCAAACGGTTTGGACGCAATCAAGTGGTCTGGTCCAACGAACATATGGAACAGCTGCGGGAGAAGTCCGGCGCTGGTGTCTGATGAAATCTGAAAACCGGAGGGGCCCTATGGGACTGTTTCAAATTTTTAAGGGTTTTGGCAAGAGCGCCAAGGAGCGCAGGGCGGAGGAATCCCGGCGCAGGGCCCAGCAGGAGGATTTGGAGATTTACTCCGGGATGCGGGTGGAGGTGTCCTCCGAGGACGGCCGCATTTTCCTCACCGCCCAGCTGTTAGAGCTGCGGGGAGACCGGGCCCAGCTCCAATCTGAGAGCGATGGCAACCTGCTGGCCGGCACCGAGGGGCCCGTGCCGGTGATCCTCCGGGGCTACAGCAGCCTGGAGAACAAGGCAGTGCTGCTGGAGGGGACCATCCGCACCGAGCCCAACGGACTGTGGCAGGCGGAGAATTTGGTGCTGGTCAAGCGGAGCAACGACCGCGCCTTTTTCCGGGTTGACACCAATATCGACGCAGGAATGACCGCCATGGGCAGCTTCAGCGATAAGGAGGAACCCTGTAAGATTTTGAACCTCAGTGTGGGCGGCGTATGTGTGGGCTCCAAGGAGCGGCACAACGTGGGGGACAAGTTTATCCTCCAGACCAAGCTGCTGCAGGAGCTGGAGTCCTCCCTGATCTTCTGCCAGATTCTGCGCATTTTAGAGCGCAAACACGACTATTTCGAGTATGGCTGTCAGTTCCTCCGCCTGAACTCATCGGATGAGGAGCGCATTTTACAGATCATCTTCGATTTGCAGCGCAAACAGCGATAATCAAAAGACACGCCCGAGGGCGTGTCTTTTTGTGTGGAAGTTGAGGAATTTAAGGCGGCTTGGGAGCCTCCGCCCTACAGACCCAGCTTTTGAGAGAAGTCCGTGAAAGCTTCGGAGATCTTGATCTGCTGAGGGCACACCGCCTCGCAGCTGCGGCAGCCCACACAGGCGCTGGGTTTTTTCTCCGGGGGCAGTTGGCCCACCCGCATGGGGGCGATGAAGCCGCCGCCGGTGAAGGTGAACTCGTTGTACAGCTCCAGCAGGTCGGGGATGTCCAGTCCCTGAGGGCAGTGGGACGTACAGTAGCGGCAGGCGGTACAGGGGACCGAGGTGCGCCCGGTCATTTCCCTGGCGATGGTCAGCAGTGCCGTCTGTTCCTCCTCGGACAGGGGTTTCTCCTCCTGGAAGGTGTTCAGGTTGTCCTCTACCTGCTCCATGGTGGACATACCGGACAGAGTTACCGTCACCTCCGGCAGGGACTGGATAAACCGGAAGGCCCAGGCGGGGACCTTCTCGCCGGGGCGCAGCGCGTTCAGTCTGGCGGCGTCCTCCTGGGAGAGGCTGGCAAGCTTGCCGCCCCGCAGGGGCTCCATAACCCAGATAGGGATATTCCACTGCTTCAGCAGCTCCACCTTGTCCCGGGCGTTCTGAAATTCCCAGTCCAGCCAGTTGAGCTGAATCTGGCAAAATTCCATATCCTTGCCATAGGCCGTCAGGAAGCGCTCCATGGTAGCATAGTCGCCGTGGGCAGAGAAGCCCAGGTGCTTGATCTGTCCCGCTGCCTTCCGGGCCATGAGGGACTCATAGATATGGTATTGAGGGTCCAAATAGGCGTCAATGTTCATTTCGCATATGTTGTGGAAGAGGTAGAAGTCGAAATAGTCCACCCGGCACTTCTCCAGCTGCTTGTCAAAAATCTCCTCCACCTTGTCCATGTTGGACAGGTCGTAGCCCGGGAATTTGCTGGCCAGATAAAAGCTGTTCCGGGGGTAGGCGCTTAGTATTTTGCCCATCACAAGCTCAGAATTGCCGCCGTGGTAGCCCCAGGCGGTGTCGTAGTAGTTGACCCCGGCCTCCATGGCGCGGGCTACCATTTTGGCGGCCTCCTCCTCATTGACGAGGTTGAGGTCTCCGCCGACGGTGGGCAGGCGCATACAGCCGAAGCCCAGCGCGGACAGGCGCAGGTCTTGGAACGATTTGTAGATCATAGTTGGCCTTCCTTTCGGTTGACAGATGGGGTTTCAACGAGTATGATAGCTGTGTAGGCTTATTATACAACTTAAAGTAAACTTGAAGTCAAGTGCTTTTGGGGAGAGATTACCATGTTTTACACCATTGGAGAGATGGCGCAGAAGCTGAATGTGGCCCCATCTACCCTGCGCTACTATGATAAAGAGGGCCTTTTGCCCTTTGTGGAGCGGTCCAGCGGGGGGAGCCGTATGTTCAAGGACGAGGATATGGAGTGGCTGAAGCTGCTGGGCTGTCTGAAAAAGGCGGGGATGCCGCTGAAGGAGATTCGGGACTTTATGGAGTACTCCCGCCAGGGGGACGCCACCATCGACCGCCGCCTGGAGATCATTGAACACCAGCGCCAGTCGGTGCTGGAGCAGCAGAGGCAGCTGGAGGAGACCCTCCTGATGCTGGACTACAAGCGCTGGTACTACCAGACCGCCCAGGAGGCGGGCACCTGCGCTGTCCACGACAGCCTGACCCCGGAGCAGATCCCGGAGTCCTTCCGGGCGCTGAAAGAGGAGTGGCAGAGGGAGCAGTGAAGATGGAAGCAATCAAAATCACAATTGATGGAGTCCGCTTTTCAACCCTGGAAGAATTTTACGATGAGATAGACCGGCTGCTGACCAAAGACCTCACCTGGAAGACCGGTCACAACATGAGTGCCTTCCACGACCTGCTGCGGGGCGGCTTCGGGGTCCATGAGTACGGCGAGAAGATCGCGTTTACCTGGACCCACGCGGCCAAAAGCCGGCAGGACTTCGGCTATGAGGCGACGGTGGGGTATTGGGAAAGGATTCTGCAGAGGTGCCACCCCACTAACCGGGGGTGGGTCCAGAAGAATATACGGGCTGCCCAAAACGGCGAGGGGCCCACATTATTTGAACTGCTGGTCAATGAGATTTTGGATAAAGAGGATGATTATGACCACAGCTTGAGCCTCGACGATGAGACATAGAATAATCAAAAATGGAGAACAAGCCAATGAGTGATTTATTTGAAAAATCCATGGCAACCCTGGAGCTGCCCCGTGTGCTGGAGCTGCTGAGCGGGTGTGCCGTCACCGAAGAGGGTCGGGAGCGGGCGCTGGCCCTGCGTCCCATGGACGACATGGACGACGTGAAGCGGGCCCAGGCGGAGACCACCGCCGCGGTCAAGCTGCTGGTTCTTCGGGGGACCCCCGGCTTTGCGGGCATCAAGCCGGTAGCTGCCAGTCTCCAGCGTGCGGACATGGGGGGCAGTCTGAACACCCGGGAACTGTTGGAGATTGCCGCGGTCCTCCGGGCGGCCCGCACTGCCGCCGACTACGGAGCGGGGGAGGAGAAGACCCCCATCTCCCATCTGTTCCACGCCCTCACCCCCAACCGCTTTCTGGAGGATACCATTACCAACTCCATTGTGGGGGAGGACGAGCTGGCCGACTCCGCCAGTCCCGAGCTGGCCGCCATCCGCCGCCATATGCGGGCTACCGAGTCCAAGGTGCGGGACATTTTGCAGAAGCTGATCTCCTCCAACCAGTCCAAGTACTTGCAGGAGTCCATCATCACCATCCGATCCGACCGGTATGTGGTGCCGGTGAAGTCGGAGCATAAAAACGCCATTCCCGGCCTGGTCCACGATGTGTCCTCCTCGGGCTCCACTTTCTTCATCGAGCCCATGGGGGTTGTGAAGGCCAACAATGAGCTGCGGGAGCTGCTGGCCAAGGAGAAGAAGGAGATCGAGCGGATTTTAGCCGAGCTGTCCGCCCAGTGCGCCGCCCACAAAACAGACATTTCCGAGGACTATCAGTTGCTGATCTGGCTGGACGCCATCTTTGCCCGGGCCAAGCTGTCGCTGAAGCTGGAGTGTATCGAGCCGAAATTATCTGACAAGTATTTACACTTGCGGGGGGCCAGGCACCCCCTGCTGGACCAGAAGAAGGCGGTCCCCAACGACCTGGAGTTGGGGGAGCGGTTTGACACCCTGGTCATTACCGGCCCCAACACCGGCGGCAAGACGGTGACCCTGAAGACCCTGGGGCTCATCACCCTTATGGCCCAGTGTGGCCTGCACATCCCCGCCAGGGACGACTCCACCGTGCGGGTCTTCTCCAAGGTGCTGGCCGACATCGGAGACGAGCAGTCCATCGCCCAGTCTCTGTCCACCTTCTCCTCCCACATGACCAACATCGTGGGCATTCTGGACGAGGCGGACGGCGATACCCTCATCCTCTTTGACGAGCTGGGGGCGGGCACCGACCCGGTGGAGGGGGCCGCTCTGGCCGCCGCCATCATCGAGTCCGCCCGGGGGATGGGGGCTCAGGTGGCGGCTACCACCCACTATGCCGAGCTGAAGGTCTACGCCATGACCACCCCGGGGGTGGAGAACGCCAGCTGTGAGTTCAACGTGGAGACCCTGGCCCCCACCTACCGCCTGGTGCTGGGTATCCCGGGCAAATCCAACGCCTTTGCTATCTCCCGGCGGCTGGGTCTGCCGGAGTATATCATCGAAAAAGCCGCCGCCCGGCTGGACGCGGAGAATGTACGCTTTGAGGACGTACTCACCCGCCTGGACCAGCAGCGCCAGGAGATGGAGCGGGAGCGTGCCGAGGCCCGGCGGCTGAAGCTGGATATGGAGCAGTCGGCGGAGAAGGCCCGGGAGTACCGAGAGAAGCTGGAGGCGGAGCGGGCTAAGGTGGTGGAGAAGGCCAACGCTGAGGCCCGGGCCATCATCGAGGAGGCGAGAGCGGCCAGCGACCTAGCCATCTCCCAGCTGAAGGAGCTGAAAAAGCAGCAGGACCGGCTGGACTGGCAGCAGGTGAACGACGGTCGGGCGGAGGCGCGGCGGCTGCTCAACGAGGCGGAGCGGAACATTGGAGGCTCCGCGCCGGAGGTGGAGGCCCCGCCCCCATCCCGTCCCGCCAAGGCGGGGGACACGGTGGAGCTGGTGTCCATGGGTACCAGGGCCACGGTGCTGTCGGTGAACAAGGAGGGCGTTCTCCAGCTCCAGGCGGGGATTTTGAAGATTTCCGCCAAGCAGGAGGAGGTCCGGGTGGTGGAGGGGGAGACCCCGGCCCAGAAGGACGTCCGCCGCATCATTGCCAAGGCGGAGCACACCATTCGCACTGCCGCTGTTCCCTCCCAGGTGGACCTGCGGGGGATGATGACCGACGAGGCCCTCATTGTCCTGGAGCGCTTTCTGGACACCGCCATGATGGGCAAGCTGGAGACGGTGACCATCGTCCACGGCAAGGGCACCGGTGCGGTGCGTTCCGCCGTGCGCACCTATTTGAAGCGCAGCCGCTATGTAAAGTCCTTCCGCCCTGGCCGCTACGGCGAGGGGGAGGACGGTGTCACCGTGGCGGAGCTGAAATAAATGCAGACAGTTCCCGCCCTGTCCAGGGCGGGAACTGGGTTGAAAGAGAGAAAACGGATGAAAAAACAGAAACAGGAACGAGTGTATTCCAAAAAGGAAATGCTGGCCATTACGTTCCTCATCGGCTTGTTCCTTCCCATGACCATTCTGCTGTTTATGGTTCCCAGCTCCTGGTACAGCGCAGAGGGCTATGAGGATCTGGGGGTCATAGAGTTTGAGGCGTACAAATGTCAAGCCCGGGGAAAGGGCGTTGACAAACACTATGTGTTCTACGAGGCGGTGGACGGCAGCGGACTGAGCTTCCGGGAGGGCAGGATGTCCCAGCGGGAGGCTCAGCGGGCGGTGGAAAACAAAGAGCACGTCCGGCGGCAGGTCTACCGGGCCTATGACAAACCCAATTTCATCCTGGGTATGGTCCGGAACGCGGGCTATCACTTTTTCCAGGAGGGAGAGGGACCCCAGAGCCAGGAGGAGTTCCAGCGCGGCCTGGACCGGGCGCGGAAAATCGCCTTCGTTGGACAGGGCGTTGGGCTGTGCTACATTGGAGCGTATGGGCTATGGGCTTTCCGCAGGCGGAGGAAGGAAGCCGCAGAAGCTCAGAACTGATACAAAAGCATATAATATGTCTCGCCGTCCTGGGTCTGGGCGCGAATGCCCACTGTGTTGTCGTCGTACCAATCAATGGTGTATTCATCCAGCTTCTCGTAGCCCTCCCGGTCGAAGGCGATGAAGGTGCGTGCTTCCAGGTCGATTACGCCGAGTTTGGAGATACCCAAGCCTCTGTCGATGGAGTAGTCCGGGGAGTAATACAGCAGCTTGGTTCCGGAGGAATTTGGCATGAAGTCGTCCCCGTCCTGAAAGGTGAAACCCTCTATCGGAGTGCGTTCCCCGGTTCTCAGGTCGATGAGCTGGACCTGCCCCGTTTTCGAGATGTCAAGACATACTCCGTACTCGAGACAGAACAGTCCCTCGCGCTTACTTATGTAATTAGGGGACCAATCCAAAAGGAGGTCCAGGTGGCCCGTGGAAATATCATAGGTATAGGTTGCCAACTCCTGGACAACTCCCTCTTCATTTCGGGTGCAGTCGTAGACAAGCAGCGTGTTCCCCTCCAGGAAGGTGAGGGAGGCTTCCAGTCCTGCCAGCTCGTCCAGTTTGACCAGCGTGCCGTCATCCAAGTTGCACAGCAAGGTATCGACGTTCCAATTCATATCCTCGTCCAAGCCGGACCCGGACTGGATTAATACTCGCCGCATATCCTCTCTCCAGATATAGGGATTGGCGCAATGCTCCAGTTCATCCACGCCGGTGCCCGCCAGAATATCTTCCGCCTCCCCGGTGTCCAGGTGATAGAGGAAGGGGTAACTGGCGAGATCCGTCCATCCTCCTCGGTTTAGATAGAGCAACACCGCATCGGTGCGGTCGGGGATAGAATTGAGCTGCCAAAGCGGCCTACCAGCCTTTGAGTTTTCATCGTATCTGTAGTTGTTCTCCCCGGTAAAGTAGCACAGCTGCCCGTCCCGGACGAACCACCAGAACTCCCCCTGATAGTGGATGCCCTTGAATGTGATGTCAATGGGAGCGGTCTTCAAATCTACCTCAACCGGGACCATCTCGTTGCCTTTGATCTCCCAGAATTTGGCATCCAGAAGAGTTTGGAAGTCGTTGCTCCAGGTCAGGTAGTTGACCAGGCCGCCGGAGAAGCCGTACCCGTAGTCATCCAGACGGACATACTGGGCCTTGACCAGCTGGCCGATCTCCGCCTGGCTGATGTCGGGGCCCTCCGGATTGGCGCTGCTGTTGGGCACCTGTTCCCGTTCCTCCATGCGGAAGAAGGACAGCACTGCCGTGCGCAGCTCCGGGCTGGCGGCCAAAGCCACGGTACACAGGCAGGCCAGAGCCAGGGCCGCCGCCAGCAGGAGGTTGACCGCCCGGCGGACCGGGACATGTTTTCTTGGGCTTGAGTTGTTCATAATACGCTCCTTCAATTCCGGAGCCGGGGCGATGTGGTCCATTCCCCGGCGGTAGTCGTTGATGTTCATGGGGACACCTCCAATTCGATTTTCAGCAAATCACGGCCCCGCTTCAGCCGCATTTTGACTGCCGACTGGCCCAGCTTGAGGATTTCCCCAATCTCCGCCACTGAGTAGCCCTCGTAATAATGGAGATGGATTGGCAGCCGGTACTTTTCCGGCAGGCCCAGCACCGCACTAAGGGCTTCCAGCTCCTGAGGAGGCGCAGCGGGGAGGGTGTCCTCCAGCTCCGTGACCTGTCTGCGCCAGAAGCTCCGCAGCTGGTCCCGGCACAGGTTGGCCGTCACTTGAAGGAGCCACCGCTTTTTGTGCTCCTCATCTGTGAAGGCAGGGGAGCGATCAAACAGGCGGCAAAAGACCTCCTGAGTCATGTCCTCCGCATCGGCGTGCTGCCTGAGAAAGACCATGGCCAGCCGGTAAACCGCAGCGCCATAGGCGTCGTAGGCCGCTTCAAGCTGGGACGGGCTGATGGGTTGTTTCATTACTCAACCTCCTTTCACAGATAAAACGAATCCGCCAGGGCAGAGGTCACAAAATGGGAGTTTTTTTCTTGTCCTCCCTTGATTTTCTCACAGCAGACAGCAAAAAGAAACACAGGACCTCCATTTTGGACAGAAGCGCACCGGAACGGCGGTGAAAATGAAGTGAAAATGACGAAAATGCAGGGGGAGATGTTCCCCGGCGTTTTGTTGAGAAAAAGCTGTGGAATACTGGAAACAATGCCTGTTTCCGGCGGGAAATGGAAAAAGTAGAGTGAAATCCCATAGAACAGCCGTAAAATTCAGCTAAAATTGCAGTAATATTTGTGCAATTGTCCATTGACGAAACCGGGATAAATCTGGTATGCTAAGCACACATCCTAATTATAGGGCGGAGGTACGCGATATGTATAGTCAGGAAGCCGTCGTAAACAACCAGGTCGGTCTCCATGCCAGACCCGCTACATTTTTCATCCAGAAGGCCAACGAGTTCAAGAGTTCCATCTGGGTTGAGAAGGAGGAGCGCCGGGTCAACGCAAAGAGTCTGCTGGGCGTTCTGTCTCTTGGCATCGTAAAGGGCACTCCTATCAAGCTGATTGCTGATGGTCCGGATGAGAAGGAAGCGGTCGAGGCCCTCTACAAAATGATTTCTTCCGATTTCTCCGAGTAAACACCGCGAAACATGAAAGGCGCCGCGCAGCGGTGCCTTTTTTGATATTCCCCAAGAGAGGAGGGGTACCGTGACCTTTGACGGATTGAAGGAGAAGGCCCACAGTCTGCCGCTGAAACCGGGTGTCTATATCATGCAGGACGCCCAGAGCACCGTGATTTATGTGGGCAAGGCCAAGGCGCTGAAAAACCGGGTGAGCCAGTACTTTCAGGACTCTGCCTCTCACACCGAGAAGACCCGGGCCATGGTGTCCCAGATCGACCACTTCGACGTCATTATTGCCGACAGCGAATTTGAGGCCCTGGTACTGGAGTGCTCTCTCATCAAGCGTCACCAGCCCCGGTACAATATCCTTCTCAAGGACAGCAAAGGCTTTCCCTATATCCGCCTGTCCCGGGAGGCCTACCCCAAGTTCTCCCTGGCGGCCAAGGCGGCGGAGGACGGCGCCCGGTACTTTGGCCCCTACGCCAGCCGCCACAGTACTCAGGGCATTATCGACGCCCTGCGCTCTGCCCTGCGGCTGCCCTCCTGCGGGAAGAAGTTTCCTCGGGACATTGGTAAGGAGCGGCCCTGTCTCAATTTCCACATGGGCAAGTGCGACGGCTACTGCCGGGGTGAGGAGCTGCGCGAGCAGCACGATCAGGCTATTGCCCAGGCGGTGTCCCTGCTGGAGGGCCGCTTTAAGGACGTGCAGCGGGACCTGACGGCAGAGATGGAGCGGGCGGCGGAGGAGCTGCGGTTTGAGCAGGCCGCCCAGCTCCGGGACCGGATCGCTGCCATCGAGCTGCTGGGCAAGCGGCAGAAGGTGATTGCCGGCTCCCTGGCGGACACCGACGTTACCGGCTTCTTCCGGGGGACGGCCAAGAGCTGTTTCGTGGTCCTCCATTATGTGGACGGGGAGCTGGCCGCCAAGGACTTCGACCTGCTGGAAACTCCCATGGAGGAGGAGGAGGGGGCGGTGCTGTCCTCGCTGCTGCGGGAGTACTACGTGGGCCGGACCCGTCTGCCCAGACAGATTTTGGCACCCTGCGAGCTGCCCGACCAGGTGCCCCTGATGCGGATGCTGTCAGAGCAGGTGGGCTGCCGGGTTGAGCTGGTGACCCCTCAGCGGGGGGCAAAAATGGATTTAATCAAGCTGGCCAACCAGAACGCCCGGGAAGAGGTGGAGCGGGCCACGACCCGGGAGGAGCGGCGCAACAAGCTGCTGGAGGTCTTTGGCCGGCTGCTGGGCCTGGAGCAGCCCCCCCGGCGGATGGAGTCCTACGACATTTCCAACACGGGGGCCAGCGACATTGTAGCCTCCATGGTGGTCTATGTGGACGGCAAGCCCCTGAAACGGGACTACCGCCGGTTCAAGCTGAAGGATATGGACGGCCCCGACGACTACGCCTCCATGGAGCAGGTCCTGACCCGCCGGTTCCGCCGGTATTTGGACGGGGACGAGAAATTTTCGGACAAGCCGGATTTGCTCCTCATCGACGGCGGCCACGAGCATGTGAAGGTGGCCGCCCGGGTCCTGGAGACGCTGAACCTGGACATTCCCGCCTACGGCATGGTGAAGGACGACCGCCACCGCACCCGGGCCCTGGTCAGCCCCGACGGCAGGGAGATTGGAATCCAGTCGGTCCCCGCTGTTTTCGCCCTGGTGGGACAGATCCAGGAGGAGACCCACCGGTTTGCCATTGAGTACCACCGCCAGCTCCAGGCGGGGCACGTAAAAACCTCCGTCCTGGACAAAATACCCGGGGTGGGGGAGAAGCGCCGCCAGCAGCTGTTGAAGCATTTTAAAACGGTGAAGGCCATTAAGGGGGCCACCCTGGAGCAGCTCCAGGAGGCCGTGCCGAAAAATACCGCTCAGGCGGTGTACAACTATTTTCAATCCAATCAGTAAAGGAGGATGGAAATGCGTATTATCTCCGGTTCCGCCAGGGGCCGCAAATTAAGGGAGCCTCAGGGCGTGGATACCCGGCCCACCACCGACAAGGTGAAGGAATCCCTGTTCAACATCATCCAGTTTGAGCTGGAGGGCCGGCGGGTTCTGGACCTCTTTGCGGGCACCGGCCAGCTGGGTCTGGAGGCCCTGTCCCGGGGGGCGGAGCACTGTACCTTTGTGGACCAGCGGAAGGAGTCCGCCGCCCTGGTGCGGGAGAACATCAAGCTGTGCCGCTTTGAGGACCGGTCCCGGTTTGTCCAGGGGGAGGCCCAGGCCTTTCTCACCTCCTGCCTGAACCGGGAGCGGTTTGATATCGTCTTTCTGGACCCGCCCTATAAAACCGATCTGCTGAAGCAGTGCCTGGAGAAGATTGCGAGATTTGACATTCTCCGGGAATATGGTATAATAGTGTGCGAAAGCGGGATGGAGTGGACCCTCCCCGCGCTGGAGCCCCCTTACGAGGCGGGGCGGGAGTACCGGTATGGACAGATCAAGCTGACGGTCTGCCGCCGGGCCGGGAGCGTGAATCGATGAGTGCAGCCATTTATCCGGGCAGCTTTGATCCGGTGACTCTGGGACACCTGAACATCATCAAGCGGGCGGCCGCCTGTTTTGACAAGGTGATCGTGTGTGTGATGGTAAACTCCAAGAAGAAGGGGATGTTTAGCCCGGAGGAGCGGGTGGAGCTTCTGCGGAAGTCCACCGAGCGCTTTCCCAACGTGGAGGTGGACTTCTCCAGCGAGCTGCTGGCGGCCTACGCCAAGCGGCGGGGCGCCCACGTGGTGGTGAAGGGACTGCGGGCGGTATCCGACTTTGAGCAGGAGGTGCAGATGGCGGTCATCAACCGGCACCTGAACCCCAGGCTGGAGACCATGTTTTTGGCGTCCAGCGAAAAATACACCTATCTCAGCTCTACCATTGTAAAGGAGATGGCCCGGTATGGGACGGACTTGACAGGGCTGGTCCCCCGGGAGATCGTGGACGATGTAAACCGGCGCATGAGAGAGATGGAAGGAAAGGAAGGCTGAAGCGATGGCAAGCGGAGTGGAAGAACTGTTGGATATGCTCTTTGAGATAATCGACGAGGCGAAGAACGCCCCCTTCACCAATGACAAGTGCATCATTGAGCGGGACCGGGCCCTGGACCTGATCGACGATATCCGCAGCCAGTTCCCTATGGAGCTGACCGAGGCCCGGAAAATGATGGCCCGCCGGGCGGAGATGGAGCAGGAGGCCAAGCGGAAGGCGGAGGCCATTGTCCGCACAGCCCAGGACCAGGCCAAGCAGATGCTGGCCACGGATACGGTGGCGCTCCAGGCGCGCCAGCGGGCCAACGAGCTGATGCGCCAGGCCGAGGAGCGCAGCCGGGAGTTGAAGCGCTCCGCCAACGAGTACTGCGAGGACGCCCTGCGCCGTACCGAGGAGGCGGTGGCCGAGGCCTATAATGAGATCAAGCAGTCCCGTTCCCGGTTCCGGGCTGCTGCGGCGGCGAGCACAACGGTAAAGCCTGCGGCTCCAGGGGCGCGGCCTGTGTACGACGCAGCGGCAGATGAGCATTAGGTAACATAAGAATCAGGAAGCTCTTCAAATGGAGAGCTTCCTGATTTTTTTGTGGGAGAAATGGCGGTGTGGAATACGCACAACTGAACCCTACAGCCCCTGGAAGGGCCATACTGCAAGACGGCAAACGGCAGACCCTCCAGGGGAGCGTCTGCCGTTTGAGAGGGAAGAGGGCCATGTAAACAAGGTGATATGCCGCAAAAAGGATTACTCCAGCAGTATGCCAGTTTCCCCCTCATACTCCTGGCGGGTTATTTCACCCTTGTAATACATCTGCTTTAACTCGGTATCGGTGTATTGGGACAGGTCCTCGAGCTCATACTGCTCCGCTGCCGCAGCGGACTGCTTCTGGAGCTTAGTGCTGGCGGCTCTGCCCTCCGCACTGATCTCCACGGTGTTCATATTGGGGGAAAGCGGACTGTTTCTGTGGGACTGTTCCGTGCCCTGCTGGCGGCTGACCTCGGCGATGGCAATTCCCTCCTGGCCCATGTTTACCTGGTCCAGGCTGGCGGATACCGCGCTGTACTGAGTCTTGCCTGCCTTGGCAGTTTGCTTCTCCTCACCGGAGGTGCGTGTGCTTTGTTGGGGGTTAATGAAGTAGCTTGTTGCGCTGATGGTTATGCTCATAGTTCTTTCATCCTTTCTGCAATTAAATTGTTGGGTCCGCCGGAGCGTCCGGCAATATATCAACACAGGAGCGGTCAGCTCATCTGCGGGATTGCCGCAGTAAAGGTGATTAGCCCGTCCGCATAGCGGTTGGAGATACGGCCCTTGTGCCGGGCGACAATGGCCTTTACGGTAGACAGGCCGATGCCGTAACCTCCGGTGGATCGGGCGCGGGAGGAGTCTGCCCGGTAGAAGCGGTCAAAGTAGCGGGAGAGCTGGGCTGTGTCAACCCCTGCGCAGGGGTTGGAGACGGAGATACAGATATTCCGTCCCCGTATGGATAGGGACAGCTGGATTGTTCCCCGGGGTCACAGTATTTAACGGCATTGTCCAGCAGGATGGAGAACAGGCGGAAAAAATTCTCTTGAACGCCCCTGATGCGGATCTCCGCCGTCAGGGATTTTCCATCCGCCTCGGCCAGCGGCTGAAAGGTGTCCGCACTGGCTTGGGCAATCTCGCTGATGGAAAATACCTCTGCCGCGTCCTCTTGAATCGTCTCCAATAAAATATCGCGTTTCAAAGGCCGTCTCCGGCGTAACCTGAAAATTAAAATCGGAGGGGTCGGAGTGGGAGCCGGGAGGGAAAAAGGTTCCGCCGTTCTGATAGAGAATAAAAATGCCCCTGTCCATCCGGTTTGCAGTTGCGTAGTAATTACTGGCGCCAATGGCGGCACAGAGGACAGTCATGGTTCCAATCATGGAGACCATAGCGATTACAATAAATTTGCGGCGGATGGAAGGGATCATGTGGTCACCTCCAGCAGATACCCCTGGCCCCGGCGCACGGTAATTTGAAGGTTCCCGCCCACAGCCTCCAGCTTTCGCCGGAGATAGGAGATATAGGCCCAGACAACGTTGATCTCAGCCTGGCTGTCGTAGCCCCAGATGTGCTCCATAAACTGCTCCGTGGAGATCAGCCGCCCTGTCTGCCGCATAAACAGCTGAAATTCCTTGCTGCCCAGCCGGACGCAGGAAGAGCCGCACTTCAGTCCAAAGGTGGAGCAGTCCAGGGTCACATTTCCGGCAGTGAGAATGTTGGGGGGTGTACTTGCAGCTCCTGAGGGTCAGGGCCCGGACTCTGGCAATAAATTCCCGATTATCAAAGGGCTTGGGCAGATAGTCGTCCGCCCCGCTGTACAGTCCGGCCACCCGGTCCTCCACCTGGCTTTTTGCCGTCAGCAGCAGCACCGGTGTGGCGATGTGGTTGGCCCGCAGCTCCCGCAGAGCCTGGAGGCCGTCCAGCTTGGGCATCATAATGTCCAGAATAATGCAGTCGTAATTTTCTGCCAGACCATAGTCCAGCGCCTCCTGTCCGTCGGAGACCACATCCACGGAGTAATGCTCCCGTTTGAGCAGGGCTTCCAATACCATGGTCATCTGTGGCTCGTCGTCCGCAACTAAAATCCGCATTGTGTTTCCTCCTGAAAATCAGGCAATCCGCCCTTCGCGGCTGTACCTCCTGTCCGGGGGTTGGGTTCATTTCCCAGTATAGAGGAGCAACTCAAAATTTACTTAAAAGAAAAGGATGGAATTAAAAATTTTGGGCCATTGGCTGCCGTCATCAAAGTGCGTGAGGTCCACCAGTACAGCAGTACGACCAGGGCCGTGGAGAGCAAGTCGGCCACAGGCTGCGCCCAGGCCAGCCCCCTTGCCTCCAGAGCGGCCTGCAAAAGAAACAGGGCCGGGATGTAAATAATCCCTTGACGGCTGAGGTTGATGATTAGTGCCTGAACCGCCGCCCCCATAGCCTGTAGGGCATTGGTCAGCACATAGAATATGCCGAACAGGAAACTGGTGGTCAGAAGGATGCCGGTAAAGGAGGTGGCATAGTCGAAGGAGGCCGGTTCCGTCAGAAATATCTGAATGATGGAGTCCCGGAGCAGATAACACAGCCCTGTCATGGCTGCGCTGAGCCCCAGGGAGAAGAGGATGGAGAAGCGCATGATTCCCTGAAAGCGTCCCCACAGCCGCGCTCCCACACAGTAGCCCAGCAGCGGCTGAACGCCCTGACCAAAGCCGATGCAGACCATCCCCGTCATCATGGTCACCTTCATGGCTACGCCCATCCCCGCCAGCGCCATATCTCCATAGGCTGCCATCTGTGCGTTGACGATGATTTGGGACACGCTCATCATCAAAGACCTCAGAGAGGCAGGGACGCCAATGGCCAGGACCCCGGAACATATCCGATCCTTCAAGGAAAAATCCCTGATATGGATGCTGAGGGTGGACTGACCCCGCAGAAAATAGCAGAAATAGTATCCGGCCCCCACCATATTTCCAATGACCGTAGCGGCAGCCGCGCCGGCGATGCCCCAGTTGAATCCAAGGATCATGACAGGGTCCAGCACCACATTTATCAGATTTCCTAAAATCTGTCCGGCCATGGCCCTGTTGGATTGCCCCTCTGCCCGGAGAATGTTGGAATAGCAGTTGGAGAGCAGAACAAAGGGACCACCCAGAGAAACAATGGTCAAGTAGGTCTTTGAAGCCTCCCAGGTGTCCGCGCTGGCCCCAATTACGGTCAGAATCTGCTCCATAAAAACCAGGAAGGAGGTCGAAATGACAATCCCTGCCGCCACACACCCCCACATACAGAATGAGCACACCTTTTTTGCGTACTCGGTCCGGCCTCCGCCTAGGGAACGAGAGATGACCGAGGTGCCGCCGATACCAAATATGTTGCCTACTGCCATAAAGAGGAGAAAGACGGGAGTTGTCAGGGAGACTGCGGCCACCAGGATATCGTTGTGGGTCTGGGCAATAAAGAAGGTGTCGGCCAGATTGTAGATTAACACCATCAGCATAGCTGCCATTGCGGGAACGGCGTTTTTCAGTACCGCTTTGGGAACTGGCGCTTTTTCGAAAATAGTTACTGTGTCAACATTCATAAAAAATCCTCCCTTAATCAAAATGATACTGTTAATAGCTTGCTTTTATTTTGGGGAAAGTCAACCGACGCTGTTAGCGACGGTCCCTTTACAGGGAATCCCGTACCTTTTTCAGAAGAGTACAGAAGATGTCCCGCTCGGTTTCCGTCAGGCCGGAGAGGAGCTGTTCCTCCGCCTCCGCCCGGTGATGCAGGGCGATGCTCAGGCACTGAATACCCGCCGGCGTGATCCGAACCCGCTTGATCCGCCGGTCGGCAGAATCGCCAAAGCTCTCCACAAGGCCCTTTTGCTCCAGCCGCACCATGATTCCTGCCGCCGTGGACTGGGCCACGTGCAAAATCTGTTCCAGCTCCTTGAGCGACCGCTGCCCCTCCGGAGCCGGGTTCAGCGCTGCCAGGGCGTCCAGCTGGGTTAAGGTCATGTTCAGTGACCGAAGTGCGTTGTTGGCGTTTTTCCGCAGCTCATCGTTAATTTGCTTTATCAGTAATCCGCAGTCCTGCCGCTGTTCCATCGTTCATTCCCCCCGCCTTAAATAATAGCGTGCTTTTTATCTTATGTCAATAGCCTGCTGTTATTTTAAACTATCTTTAATACTGGTAAACTTTTTTGCAGAATTTTTATTGTAAACATTTGATGTTTCTGATTATTTAATAAGATTTTTCGTTTGTATTTTGCACATATTTATGGCGTAAGCTATAAGCTTACGCCATTTTGCAAATTTCGGTTTTCAAAAATCGACATCAATCTGGGTATAATGCTCCGTGATATCCTTGGCGGTTTTTTATGATTGGTCCATTACCAACAGTTTCCGCAACGCTCCTTTCCGGCAGCTTTTGCTTCTGCCTCTGAGTCAAACCATATTTTATTTTCTTCTCTTATATTCACTGCTCCAGTCATTCCTCTTTCGCAGTACATACAGTGATACACTTTTCTATTCTTGCTAGCCAAAAACTTTCCTTCAGGCCAATTAAGATTGGAGGATTGACTATTTCCAACGCTTTGAGTGTTGCCGCTTGGATTTGCGGAAGGAAAATTAGACAGGGAAATATTTGTAGTTGGCTGCTGCGTCTTGGTATTTGTGGTTGAATTAGTGGGCTGTCCATCCGAAGCCGCTGGTTTTTCGGGCTGCGGGGCGGAAGATGGGGCCGTGTCCTGCTCCGGCTGTACCGGTGTTCCATCATTTTTGGTGGCCGCGCAAGATGATAGCCTTATGCACCGGATTCTCCGGCCTGAGTTCCACGTAGTCCTCATGGGAATATACACGCTTTAAAGTGTATTCATTGCCGACCCGGACCACAGCTATCTGCCCGTTCTCAACCTCCGGCTGTAGCCGCACAAACACAACGTCGCCGCTAAAGATATGGGCATTTATAATGCTGTCACCAACATACCGAAAAACCACGTCCGCCTTGATATCGTCAGGGGGTGAGTTCCCCGGAGGTGTTCAAGCTGGCCTCAACGGTACATTTCCCCGATTTAAGAGAAGAAGGGATGGGCATAGGGGGCGGGCTCAGGGCCGCAGTAGAGGCCATAGGCGTCACAGATCCAGTACGTGCCGTCAATGTTGACCCGGCACCACTGGTGGGAGTACTCGTTTTCGTTGATATGCTCATAGGGGATCCCCAAAATATTCAGGCACAGACCGGTTGCGCGGGTGCATCCGGCACAGGAGGCAGAGCCCAGAATAAAGTAGCCGTAGGGGTCGTTGTAGTGGTCGGCGGACATGGAGTACTCCATTCCGTTTTCAAAAATCTGCCGGATCGCAATGGCAATTCCCTGAAGCTGCTCCTCTTTAGACAGTCCCGCCAGGGGCCGCACGATTTCCAGGGCAACTGCGTAGGCCTGAGCCAGCTGCTCATCGGTAGCTTTCTTTTGCAGGCTCTTCCGGTTGGCTAGATCCTTCATGGGAACCGGGTCAAAGCTGCCGGTATCGTCGCCGGAGGGAACATTGGAGGGGAGATTGGTGGAAGGAGCAGAGGGCGCGCCAGGGGTTCCGGCATCAATGTACAGCAGCGACCAGAAATCCTGAAAACCGCCATAGCCATTGGCGTTATAGTAGTAGCCAATACCAATATGGGTAAAGTCCCTGCTCACCATGGCGGCGGAGGCGTTGGGGTTGTTCATCATCACGGAGTAGATGTCCGACGCCGTGCCGCTTCCGCCCGTTATGGTCTCGTACAGGCTTTCGGTGGTGCTGGGCAGTTCGGTGATGACGCTGTCCCAGCTGGAACCGTCGGCACGGACCTCGACATAGCCCTTGGAGATATCCTCCGACCGAATTTTCGCCGCCTGGGCCAGGCTGTCATAGACCTCCAGCTCCTTCAGTCCCGCCTCGACTCGCCGGACGTTAATCAGCTTGAGAAGCTGGGCGCACTCGTCAGTGGCCTGGGGGGCGGCAGGAGTTTCGGAGGGCTGAGACGCGCTCTCATCGTAGGCCCGCCTCAGGAAGGCGACGATTTGCGCCCGGGTGCAGATGCTGTCGGGGGAGAAGGTGGTGCTGGTGGTGCCGGAAGTGACGCCGCTCTCCACCGCCCAGGAAACCGGTTTAGACAGCGTTTCATCCTGCGTGGAAACATCGGTAAAGCTGGCCGGGGAGGAGGAGGCGGGCATTCCCTTTGCCTTCCAGATGTAGGTCACCGCCATAGCTCGGGTGCAGCCCTCCCCGGCGTTGAAGCTGTCGCCGGAGACCAGGCCCTTCTCGTAAGCCCACAGCGCCGGCTGATAGTAATAGTCGCTGGCCGAGACATTGCGGAAGGGATTAGAGATGGAGGCGGACGGTCTTCCGGCGGCCTGCCAGAGGAAGGTAAGAATTTGAGCGTTGCTGCAAGTGGAGTTGGGGGAGAAGGTGGTAGCGCTGGTGCCAGAGGTGATGCCGTTATCCACGGCCCAGACCACGGCGTCGCAGAACCAGTCGCTGCTCTTGACATCGCTGAATCTGGAAGCGCCTGCGGCTGCCACAATGTTTGCGGATAACAGCAGCAGAACCAGTGCGCACAGGATTTGGGTGAAACGGCGAGATATTTTGTGTTTCATAATGGCCTCCTATGATGATATAGTTCTGGTCCATATTCCGGTTTCTCCATCTGAGCGCGGAAGATTTTCCCACTGCATTATAGCACCTTCCGAAGTACTGTGCAAGCTTCATCCAGTTTTTGGAGTGGAGAGATTTTATCCCCATTTCCTCCCTCTCCAGGGGGGGAACCAGCAACCATAGCGCTTCACTGCGGAGGCCCCCGATTCATCATAAAAGCCCCTGAACCCTGTAAAAGTTCAGAGGCTATGTATGGAACGGAATATCAGGAGCGCTGATAGATGCACTGACGCCAGTAAGCGGCCCGTTCCAGATCCTGGGGGACCCCGGGGCGGCCCTCCTTCAGACAGTCGGCCAGCTTCTTTTGGGCGTCCTCAATTCCCTGCTCTGCCGCCTTGGTGTACCAGTAAACGGCCTGAACCCAGTCCTGGTCGGTTCCCATTCCGCCGGCGTAGCAGTCGCCCAGCTTTTCTTGAGACCAGGAGTAGCCCTGTTCCGCCGCCTTGTGATACCAGAAGAAGGCCTGCTCGTGGGACTGATTTTCCACGCCCTCATTTCTGGCGTAGCGCTGAGCCAGGTTGTGCTGTGCGTGGGCGTTTCCGTTCATCGCCGCCTTTTTGTACCACTCGACGGCCTTCTCCCAGCTCTGGTCAACCCCTCTGCCTCGGGCATAGCACACCCCCAGGTCCTTCTGGGCCAGGGCATAGCCAGACTCTGCCGCGCTGTGGTACAGCTCTGCTGCCCGTTTGAGGTCCTTGGGAACGCCCCTCTTGTAGGCGTAGCATACCCCAAGGCTGTGCTGGGCGGCGGGGAGGTGCTGCTCTGCCGCCTTGGCGTACCACAGGGCCGCCTCGGTCCAGCTCTGTTCGACACCTACACCCTGGGCGTAATGGGAGCCCAGCTGGTACTGGGCCTTGGCGTCGCCCTGCTGGGCCTGACGGGTTAGCAGATCAATGGCGCTGCCCTCCGCCGCTGCTGCCTCGCCGCCGGCATGACGCTGGACCTCCTTCTCAAAGTAGGAGGTGATCCGCTTGAAAATCAGCTGCCCCACCGCCTCGCGGCGCCCAAGCCAGAAGTCGCTTTCACAGACCGCTTCCAGCTGATTCAGATTTAAGGTACATCCAGCCACTTTGATGTTGCGCCCGCCCCCGTTGCCCAGGTCTCGGGCGATCCACTCGGCCAGCTTATCCGCCGGAATGTCCGGATTGGTGCTGCGTACCGACAGCTTGACCGCCTCCGGGCGCTTGCAGTAGGTGATGCAGGCGTCCAGACCCTCCACGCCCATAATCATGTCGCAGATGGTACCCAGCAGATTTGGGCTGCAGCACGCGGTCTCCGCCATCGCAAAGGGGTATTCCTCGCTGCAATGGAGGTGGGACAGGGCGCCGCCGAAGATGCGCAGGTCCTCCAGGTGGAGGTTGGAGTACTTCAGCTGGTCAAAGACGCTGCGGTCGTAATTGAGCGTCTTCATCATGTTGATATCCATGTTGTCCGTGTCGTTCAGACGCTGGAAGTAGCAGCTGTCAATGTACAGGCCGAAATACAGGATGGTGGCCAGCTTGGTGGAGATATTGTGCTCCCAGCCAGCTTTACACAGCATATCCCACAGAATGGTGGAGCAGGACCCGTAACTGGTGCGGAACTCGCAGAAAATGGCGGCGTCGGGGCCGCAGCGCTCCCGCAGCTTGTCAAGCATGGCCTGCATGTCCGGCTCGGCATGGTGGTCGATGATGGCGATATTTTTGCACGGCAGGAGGGAGACCTTGTTTTCATTGGACTGGAAATTGGGGTGGCAGTCCACCGTTACCAGCAGTTCTACCGGCTCCTCATTCTGGGGGTCGGAGATGTAATCGAAGGAGATGTGATAGATCTGGCACAATTTTTTCAGGTCGGGTTTGGAGATCATCTCGTACCCGCTGTAAACCAGCCTGGGGGACTTTCCCTGGCTCTTGAGGTATTGAAACAGCGCGTAGCTGCTGGCGATGGCGTCGGCGTCCGGGGCGTCGTGGCACTGGATGGTGATTTGCTCAAAGGGGAGAAGTTCTTCAAGGATCAAAGGAAACACTCCTTTTTGCAAGAAATGGGTCATGCTATTTTAACTCAATTTTACGGCAGAGTTCAAGCCCTATCTTTTTAGGCCGTCCCACTTTTTGGGAGGCCAGACTGCGCTGGAGCCCATTGCGCGCCCCCCACTCCGCCGCCCGGCGTGTAAAGGTGGTGCGTGAGACTCCCAGCTCCCGGCCGGCCTGAACGGCGGTCACCCGGCCCAGGTGCCAGTTTTCCGCCAGGAGCGGAAAGGTGTCGGGCATGGGGATGCGGTCCGGGCCGAAGCGGACTCCCTTGGCCTTGGCCGCCTCGATGCCCTCAGCCTGGCGCTGGCGAAGGAATTCCCGCTCGGTCTGGGCCACATAGCTGAGCAGCTGGAGCACAATATCCGCAATCAAGGTGCCGGTGAGGTCGCGGCCCTCCCGGGTGTCCAGCAGGGGCATATCCAGAACAACGATGGCAACCCTCTTCTCCTTGGTCAGGCAGGCCCACTGCTCCAGAATTTCGTCGTAGTTCCGGCCCAGCCGGTCAATGCTTTTGATGACCAATACATCGCCGGGCTCCAGAATTTGGACCAGCTGGAGATAGATTGGCCGCAAAAAGTCCTTCCCGGACTGTTTTTCCACCACAATGTGTGCCGCCGGAATGCCAAATTCCTCCATGGCGGCCACCTGCCGGTCCTCCTTCTGGCCTCGGGTTGATACGCGGACATAGCCATAGGTCTTTCCTGACATTCCAATTTCCTCCTTAGAATTCAATCGAATGTCAGTCTATTTTATCAAAAAAACCGGTCCTGTCCATGGAGGGAAAACTGGTCTCGCATAAGTGGGACAGCTTGTGTCCTCAGCGGAAGAGGCGGTTGTCCTGCCTGCTGGGCCTGCCGCCCCGGCCATCGATTCCGATGTCAATGCCGGAGGTGCGCTCGCTGGGCTGGATGACAACTGTTGTCCTGGGGTCGTGAAAATCCAGAAAATAGGACTCGCCAGAGGCCTGTCCAATAAAGTTCTTCCAGCTGATCTGGGTGCGGAACTGGGGGTCCTCCTGGCCCACGTAGAACACAAAGGCGTCCGGGTCCACGGTACAGGGGGCGTTCAGTGCGATGGGGTTGCCGTCACACAGCAGGGCGCACTGGCCGGGCCCGATGATGGTGGAGGTAAACAGCCCCTTCTGGCTGATGACGCCCGCCCCCATAAAGCGCACGCTGTACTGGCAGGACTCGGTAAAGGCCAAAATATTCTCGCTCTCCACGCTGACCCGCTCGCCCCGCTGCAGATCCAAGACCACAATGTGCTGGGCCAGATTGGCAAAATAGCCCACCGCTCTGCCCCGGGGGGTTACCAGCATCAGGGGGAGGTTCTCGCCCGTCAGCCGGCGGGTGATTTGGCCCATAAAGGCGCTTCCCGCACTCTGACCAGGCCCCAGGAGCTCCTTGTCAAAGTTCAAATCGCCCTGAAAGCCAATCATCGCCCCCGCCTTGGTGTGGACACGCTCCCCGTTGTCAAAGGTAATCTTTAAAGTCAACTCATTTACTGTCTCGAAAAATGCCACAATCCGACCTCCATCTTGATACAGTCCATTTCGTTTCCCGCGGTCAGACGTTGACGCCGTACCGCCGGCACAAGCCCTCCAAATCGTCCCCCGTGCCGTTGCCCACGGGGTTGAAGCGCCACTCATTTTTATAGCGGTAAATTTCGCCCACCACCATACTGCACACACTGTTGTAGTAGTCCGTCAGCTGGAAGCGCACCAGCTCCCGGCGGGTTGACGAATTTACAATGCGGACGTAGGCGTTGGCCACGTTGCCGAAGTGCCGGCCATGTGTCCGCGCCTCGTTGATGGTGACAATAAAGGCAATTTTTGCCACACCGGGGTTGACCTGACTGAGGCGGACCTGAATCACCGCGTCGTCGCCAGAGACGCTGGCTTCCAGCAGGCGCACCGCCCCGTCCGGGCTGCCCGGCTGATTGTAGAAGACAAACCAGTCGTCCCCCGGCACGGTTCCGTCCGCCTTCAGGAGAAAGGCCTCCACATCCAGGTCATATCCCCGGCCGCCGGGACCCAGGTCCCAGCCCATGCCCACCTCGATCTGCTCCAGGGTGGGGTCCAGCTGGGAGAGGGATATTTTCTGCCCCTTCTGGACCATGGTCCCGGCGGCGGGCGGATGGGGCCGCCTGGGCGGGGGAGCGCTCTGGGCCCGGTTGGGCGGGGGAGTGCTCTGAGCCCGGTTGGGCGGGGGAGTACTCTGGGCCCGGTTGGGCGGGGGAGTGCTCTGAGCCCGGTTGGGTGGGGGAGTACTCTGGGCCCGGTTGGGCGGGGGAGTACTCTGAGCGCGATTGGGTGGGGGAGTACTCTGAGCGCGGTTGGGCGGGGGAGTGCTCCTTCTGGGGGCAGTCTGGCCCGCACACAGTGACTGGAGGCTCTGGGACTGACCAACCCGGTTGATTCCCCCCAGCTCAGAGGTGCGCATAGGCTTTTTGGATGTCATTGGGATATCGACCATAAAATTTTCTCCCCCAACCGCTCTTTTTCCCGTTTCTCACCCCACATTATACAGGATACGCCCCACAAAATCAATGAAAAAAACAAGGGGCATTCCAAGCTGCCTCGGAATGCCCCTTGTTTGACTTATCCAGCCTGTTTTGCCTCCCCCTCGGGGAAGATGATCTTGTTGATGACGAAGAAAATAACCATAGACACGCCGCCGGTGAGGACGGTAGTCAGGATGTTGTACAGGAAATTGGGGACGCCCAGAGAGCCGGCAACCCCGACCCAGATACTGTTGATGGAGTTGACCACCAGAGTTACCCCCACCCAGCCAACAAAGTAGCCCGCGATTTGGGGCGGAATGGCGCCGTGGCTGCGGAAGGTGATGTTCCGCTGTAGGGGGAAGTTAATGCACTGGGCGGTAAAGGTGGCGATGAGGTAGGCGATGAAGTAGGCCAGACCGCCGTCCTTCACGCTGTAGCCCAGGATGTTGAAGGTAAAGTCGGCCCCCAGCAGGCTCATAGGGATGCCGGGCCACATCCACTCCACATTGGCGTACTGGGAGAAGGCGGCGGGCAGAAACTGGATCAGCAGATACTGCCATACCGTGACCAGGTTGCTGAACAGGAAGAACAGGCCGCCCTCCCGGATCCATTTGGCTGCGCCGGGGTGTTTTTGGGCAAAATCGCTCCAAAAATTCATAATTGGAGACCTCCTTACTTGATAGCCTCAGCGGCCTTGTGCTTTTTTCCAGCCCGGAAGAAGCCGCCGATGATCTGCCCCAGACCCTTCAGGAAGCGGCCATTGACAATGGTGAGGATACCCTCCGCCATCTCCATGGTGCAGATGCCGCCGGTCATTTTGGCAATGCCTCGGAAGGGCATATTGTAGTTGAACATCAGGTTCAGGTTGGGGGTACCCCTCTCTATGCTCTTGTTCAGCATATTGGTGAGGCGTTTGCAGACAAACCGGGCCAGGCCGCTCTTTGCGTAGTACATCTGGCAGATGGCGTCGTTCATGGTAAGGGTCCCGCTCCAGCTGCTGTCGGGAATGGGGCGGCCCAGCAGAGCCTCAAAGACCTGGTCAGAGACCTGCCTGATATCCCCGCTGTAGTAGGGGGACAGCTTTTGGGCGTCATAGGGATTTTCCGCGCCGGTGCCCTTCACGGTGATGGAGCCGGACAGCTTGATATCCGCCGCAGAGGAGCCGATTAAAATTTGATACTCGCCGCCCTCCACCTCGAACCGGTTCGTTTTCACGTTGAAATAGCGGAAGGACTTGTCGTCCAGGGAAATGGTGACGGTTTTGCTCTCACCGGCCTTGAGGAAAACCTTCTGGAAGCCTTTCAGCTCCTTGATGGGCCGAAAGATTTGGCCGTTCGCCTTGGAGATATACAGCTGGGCCACCTCAGCGCCGTCCATGGAACCGGTATTTTTCAGTGTAAAGGTCACTTCCTTGTCACTGATGTGCAGACCGTCGTAGGTGAAGGTGGTGTAGCTCAGGCCGTAGCCGAAGGGGAAGAGAACGTGGATATGGGCGGTTTCGAAATGGCGATAGCCCACATAGAGGCCCTCGCGGTACTCGGCATTGCGCTGCTTGGCGGGGAAGTAGGGCGCAGAGGATACATCCTCATAGTTCAGCGGATAGCTCTCCGCCAGCTTGCCGGAGGGGTTGATCTCCCCTAAAATAGCCTGGAGCATGGCCCCCGCCCCCGCCTGGCCGCAGAGGTAGCCGTGGATCACCGCTTTGCATTTGTCCAGCCAGGGCATCTCCACTGCGGAACCGGCGGACAGGACCGCCACCACGTTGGCATTGACGGCGGCCACCGCCTCCAGCAGGTCCACCTGGCTCTTAGGCAGCCTCATGTGGGGCCGGTCCAGGCCCTCGGACTCGCTGATCTCATCCAGCCCGATATAGAGCAGGACCACATCCGCTCTCTTGGCCAGCTCCACCGCCTTGGCCTGCATGGCGGGGTCTCCCTTGCCGCTGCGGGGGTAACCGGCCTCAAAACCCGCCACCTCCAGGGGGTAATTTCCAATCAAGTCCATGGTGTTGTCCACCTTGGTGGGGTTGACCACTGAGGAGCCCGCCCCCTGATACCGGGCCTTCTGGGCAAATTCCCCGATGACCGCCACCTTCGCCCCCTTCTTCAGAGGCAGAATATTTCCCTGGTTTTTCAGCAGGACGATGGACTCCCCGGCGGCTTTCGCGGCCATCCTGTGGTGGGCGTCGATATCAAAAGGCTTGCCCTCCAGCGGGGCGATTGCTTTGGTGACCGAGAGAATCACATCTACCAGCTCATCGACCCGCTGATTGATGACTTCTTCGCTGATTTTCCCGTCCCTGACCGCCTGGACCAGCTCCAGGTCGGAGTCGCCGCCGGTGGTGGGCATCTCCAGGTGTGAGCCCGCCTGGACGCCCTCAATGTGCTCATTGGAGCCGCCCCAGTCGGAGACCACGAAGCCGTCAAAGCCGAACTCGTCCCGCAGAATTTCCTGGAGCAGGTGGTAATTCTCGTTGGCGTAGACGCCGTTGACCCGGTTGTAGGAGGACATCACTGCCTTGGGATGGGACTCCTTCACAGCAATCTCAAAGCCGGTGAGGTAGATCTCCCGCAGAGTCCGCTCGTCCACCACCGAGTCGGAGGCCATCCGCCTCAGCTCCTGGGAGTTGCAGGCGAAATGCTTGGGGCATGCGGCCACGCCGTTTTTCTGAATGCCCCGCACGTAGCCTGCGGCCATCTTGCCCGCCAGATAGGGGTCCTCGGAAAAGTACTCAAAATTCCGTCCGCACAGGGGACTGCGCTTGATGTTCAGGCCGGGGCCCAGCAGTACCCCAACCCCCTGGGAGGCGGCCTCTTCCCCCAGACACAGGCCGATCTCCTCGCCCAGAGCCGGGTCCCAGGAGTTGGCGATGGTGGCGGCGGTGGGGAAACAGGTGGCGGGAAGGGAGGGATTCAAACCCAGCTGGTCTCCCGCTCCCGCCTGCTTGCGGACGCCGTGGGGGCCGTCGGACAGGGTCATATTGCGGACACCCAGCCGCTCCACACTGCGGGTCTGCCAAAAATCCTTGCCGGAGAGGAGAAAGCACTTCTCCTCCAGCGTCATTTTCTTGATGATATCCTCATGCTTCATCAGATTTTGCTCCTTCCTTCACAGGAAGCGCCCGCCGGTCGGCGGGCGCTCTCCCCGGCAGTTGTGGTTTACTGGACTTTGCGCTTGCGGTAGTTCAGCAGAAGCAGAGCCTCGGCAGCTGCCAGGACCACAGCGATGCCGATATCGGCCATCAGGAAGGTCTTGGTCATGTTGTCCATGCCGCCGGTGGGATCGCCGTTGGCGTAGTAGCCGCTGTTGCCGATGGTGTACAGAATATTTTTGCAGGACTGGCGCATAGCCAGCGTGGCGGTGGCGCTCTGGTCGGTGAACTTGTTGGACTCTGCCTGACCGAAGGCCAGCATCAGGTCGTTGCCGGTGCGCACGCAGTGGTCGGAGATCATATAGCCATAGGAGCCGTTGTAATCGCTTTCCACCATGCCCACAAAGCCCCACTCGTCCCGAAGGACGGTGTTCAGCAGGTCGGGGTTGGAGCAGGAGGGCTGGGTTCCGATGAAGTTGAAGGAGGACATGGCGGCGATACAATTGCCGGTGTAGTCCTTCACGCAGCGCTCAAAGGGCTTGAGGTAGATTTCCCGGATGGTCTGCTCAGAGGCGTAGGTGAGCAGGACGGCGCAGCGGTTGGTCTCCTGGTCGTTGAGGGCAAAGTGCTTGATGTAGGGGTAGATGCCCTTGGTGGCCGCGCCGTTGATCTCGGCGGCAGCCAGATAGCCGGCCAGCACGCCGTCCTCAGAGAAGTACTCGAAGTTGCGCCCGGCAAAGGCGGAGCGGTGGGTGTTCATAGCGGGACCATACCAGCCGTAGTTGCTGGCTTCGGCGTATTCCTGCCCCATAGCCACGCCCATGTCATAGATGAGTTCTTTGTTCCAGGTCTGGGCCATCAGGACCTCGGAGGGGTAGGCGGTGCCGTAGGCCCCGGTGATGAAGTTGGACAGGCCGGCGGGGCCGTCGCAGTCGGAGGTGGCGATCTTGCCCACGGAGTCCACCGCCGCAGTCTGCCAGCCGCCGATGTTGATCATGGTGACCATATCCTCAAAGGAGAGCTGGTCCAGCAGCTGTTCCCATTGGGGGTCATTGTAGTCCTTGCCCACCAGGTCGATGAGCTTTAGGCCGTTGTTGGCTCCCAGGGTGGGCATCTGGTCGTTGGGGTCGTCCAGGGCGGTGGGGTCGTAGTAGCCGAACAGATTCTTTTCCACAGCGGCCCGGGTCTCAGCGCTCATGGCAAAAGCGGAGGCGGCGGGAGCGGCAGTGGCCTGGGCGTAGTTGGCGAAGCCATTGGCCCGGGAGAGCTGAACAAAGTCGCCCCGGGAGTAGTCCTGGAACTGATTGACTGCGGGGGTCAGGTCGCTGGGCCGGCCGGAGCTGTAGTCCACGTCGGCGTCCACGGTGAAGGTGGCGGCATCCAGAACGGTGTGGGAGTTGGAGCGGAGGGTCAGGGTGTAGTCCCCGGCCTCCAGAATATAGCCGCCGCCGGAGATCTTCAGGCCGTCGTCATAGGCGGCGAAGTCCTCCTTGGCGATGTCAAAGTGGATGGTCTCGGAGGCGTTGGGCTCCAGAAGCTGGGTCTTGGCGAACTGGACCAGGTTGACGCTGGCCTTCTCAATGCTGCCGTTGGTGTAGGGGGGCTCGAAGTAGACCTCCACCACCTCTTTGCCGGCGGCGGAGCCGGTATTAGTTACCAGCACATCCAGAGAGACGGTATCGCCGCCGTCAGAGAAGTTGGTAATCTCCTGGGTGAAGGTGGTGTAGCTCAGGCCGTGGCCGAAGGGGTACTGAACATAGTCGTTGTAGTTAATCAGACCCTCCTGAGCGGCGGTCTCATAGAACTTGTAGCCTACATAGATGCCTTCCACGTAGTTGACGAAGGAGACCACGCCCTGATAGGCGCCGTCGTTTTCCACCATCTGGCGGCGCAGGTCGTCCACGTTGTTGAAGTCGAAGTTGCCGAAGTTGTTCCATGTGGGGGTTGCGGTCAAATCCTTGACGTAGGTGTCCGCCGTCCGGCCGGAGGGGTTGACCTCGCCGGAGATGATCTTGCCCAGGCCGGCGAAGCCGGTGTTGCCCGCGCCGGGGGCCAGGATGACGGCGCCGATGGAGGGGTACTGGTCCACCCAGCCCAGCTCCATGGCGTTGTTGGCGTTGATGACCACCACCACATTGCTGAACTCAGAGCATACCTTCTCCACCATGTTCTCCTCGGTGACGGACAGCTCCAGGTAGTGCTCCCCCTGCTCAAAGTCGTCATAGCTGCCGTTGTTGGTATAGGTGCCCTTGAAGTAGTCGTAGTTGTCGGGGGCGTAGGAGACTTGGCTTTCAATATTGTAGGTGCCGTGGATCAGGGCGTACATATCCATGGGCAGGTCGGCGTTCTCGCCGCCGGAGCGGGAGATGACGATGACTGCGGTATCGGAGAAGCCCTTGGCCTGGCTCATCACCGCGTCGGTGTAGGCGTCGGCGGTGGGCTCGGGGAGGGTCCAGTCCTGGGAGTGCATATCAATCACCGGGCGGTCGGCGCGGTAGTCGGTATACAGCTTGGTCAGCTCCTCGTTGGTGGTGAAGCCGGCGTCCTTCAGGGACTGGAGGATGCCCACGGCGGTGGAGGCGTCGGAGGAGCCGGAGCCGGTGCCGCCGAAGATGGGATTGGTGGAGCCCCAGCCGAAGACGTTCAGGCTCTTACCCTCGCCGGTGAGAGGCAGGAGGCCGTTGTTCTTCACCAGCACCAGGCCTTCCTCGCCCACCTTCTGGATGGCCTCCTTGCTGGCGGCCACCGTCTCGGCGGACAGGTTCACCTTGGCGGCGTTGAGGGCGCCGGAGACGTTGGTGTACATGGGGCCAAAGCAGATCAGATTGACGCAGACAGCCACAACCGCGACCATGGCGATGACTGCATTCCAGCGGATCAGGCCGCGCAGGCCCTTTTTGGCCTTCCCGGCGGCCACCAAGGCCACAACCATGAGCGCCAGAGCTGCCAGAATGACGTAGACATAGGCGCTGCACATATCCAGATAGGACTGTAGGTCGGCGTAGCTGACGCCCATAGGGGCAAAGATGGGGGATAACAAATTCGCAAGCAAATTCATCATAGATACCTCTCCTTTTCCTGTTGGTCGGGGCTGCCGGCCGCCCCGGTCTTTACGCTGCGAATCATATCACAAAAAAGTATCTCCAACATAGATTCCGCGCAAACTGCTCATTTTCCGGCACAAACTGTTTTTCGCTCTGTGGATGTTGTACAAAAGTAAGCCCTTCTGTTTGGCGGTTCAAACAAAAGGGCTTATCGTTATGACGGAGAGGCGGCAGGGGAGGGCCCCGGCGCTTGGAGGAGGGGGATGACAATATTGATCTCAAACCAGCTGTCCCGGTTGTAAACTCTCATCGTGCCGCCGTATTTTTCAGCAGCGTAGCGGATGGATTTGATACCGTAGCCGTGGTAGGCTCCGTCCCCCTTGGTGGAGACGGGCAGGCCGTCCTGAAACTCCAGGCGCACCTCACAGTAGTTCTCACACTGGATGACCAGAAAATCCTTTTTTGTGTACACCGCCAGGTGGATCAGACGTTTCTTCTTGTCCTGAATACCCAGCTCGCACTCGATGGCGTTGTCCAGGATGTTGCCGAAGATGGAGCACAGGTCCATCACGTCCATGAAATCCAGCCGGGCCCCGTCTGCCACACAGGTCAGCTCAATGCCGTGGCGGGCACAGTACAGGCTCTTGCCAGTGAGAACGGTGTCCAGTACCGAGTTGCCTGTCTTGTTCTGGGACTCGTAGGTGCGGATTTCCTCCTCCATGCCGTCCAGAAAGTCCATGCGCCGCTGAGGGTCCTGCTCCGCCCGGAGGATGGCGATCTGGTGCTTCAAGTCGTGATACTTCCGGTTGACCACATCGATGCTCTCCCGGGACTGCTTGTACTGGATATACTGATTTTGCAGTATGTTCTGGATGGCGTCCAGCTCCCGCTGCATATACAGCTCACACCGCTGAACGTGGTAGGCGTACAGCATGGCGACCCCGGCCAGGTCCATCAGGGTTCGGATGTTATAGATGCCCTCAATGGCGGAGCTGCTGAAGGGGGTGTTGGAGTAGACAAAGGATAGATTGCTCATCAGGAAACAGGTGACACTGATGACCACCGGAGGCCACAGCTCTCTGAACCGAAAGACAAAGGCGGCGGGCGGGTCCTTCCGCCGGCTGGTCAGCCAGAGCATCACTTCAAACACCAGGGCATAGACCACTGCCAGAAAGGCGAGGGACAGCAGCGGAGAGTCCCAGTTCAGGCGGTGCCGGAAGAAGGACCACAGCTGCCACTCCAGGGAGGCGGCAAACTCCGCCGTCAGGAAAGCGCAGGCGGTGAAGTAGCCCACGCTGAGAAGGGAGATGCTGCTGCATAGAAGGATTAGGATAAACATCAGTCCAACCGCCCCCATCATACAGGGCAGCCACAGGCCGATGGGCAGTCCGTCGGTGAGGCTGAGGAACAGACATTGAAGCCCCAGCCCCAGTCCCAGTGTCCCCCACAGCCGGAGCCCGGTAAAGCGCAGAGGGATTTTGGGGAGAAACATCAGACAGGCCAGCCACTCGGCGATGGCAGTGTAGAGCCGGGGGATATCAGAAAAGTAGACCTGACTCATACCTGTATCCCTCCCACATAGTCGGCCAGAGCGTCCAGGAAGGGCCCGCGCCGGCCCCGGCTGATGAGCAGCTTTTCCCCGGAAATTACGGCGCAGCCGTCCTGTACGCCGGTCACATGGGCCAGGTTTACCAGATAGCCCTTGTTGCAGCGGGCGAACCCCTTGCCGGCCAGCGCTTCCTCCATTTGCTGAAGAGTTGAGGAGGAGGCGTATACCCCATCGCGGGTGTGCAGCATCAGCTGATGGCCCAGCCGCTCAATGTAATGAATACTTTCCACCTCCAGCTTGCGTACGCCCCCCTTCACTGCCACCGTAAGGCAGGCGTTTTCCCGCTTTTTGACATAGCGCAGGCACCGGGTGAGGCGCTGGGAGAAAGAGAAGTAGTTCAGTGGCTTGAGGATGTAGTCCAGCGCGTTCACCGAGTAGCCCTGGATGGCGTACTGAGCCAGGTTGGTGACAAAGACAATCACCACCTCCGCGTCCATCTTCCGGATGTGGCCCGCCGCCGTCATCCCATCCATAAAAGGCATATCCACATCCAGCAGAAGCAGGTCAAACTCCGGACGGTATCGCTCCACCAGGTCCTCGCCGTTGTCGTAGTGGGTGATGTGGAAATTCCGTCCGGTCTCCTTGCTGTAGTCGTGGATAAATTGTTCCATCTGCTGAAAACATTGCTGGTCGTCCTCTGCGATCAGGATACGGATCATAGCTCCTCGCCTCCGTTTAATGTCTGTGGCAGTTCTGGAATATGGAGATTGAAAGAGTTTGCGTGTTGCGCTGCCTGTCCGCTGAGGGCCGGCGCAGCTCCATTGCCGCGCCGGCCCTCGTCATTGCTATTTTTGTGATGCCGGTCCAGTGTGCAGTGTTTTGGAATATACAAAAAACCGGAACAGGGGACTGCGCACCGGAGGGTTTAGTTCTTTGCAAGGGTGAAGCGACCTACCAGCTGTTTCAGGCTGGCGGCCTCGGCGGACAGCTCCTCGCTGGCGGCGGCACTCTCTTGGGCGGTGGCGCTGTTGGTCTGGACCACCGCAGAAATTTGATCCACACCCTCGGTGACCTGGGCGATATCCGAGGTCTGCTTCTCCACAGAGTGTACCACAATCTCCATCTTGGAGGTCACCTGTCCCGCGCTGGTGGCAGTCCGATTCAGGGCCTCGGTGACCTTGCCCACAGCCTCCTTACCCTCGGTGACGGCGTGGATGGAGGCTCCAATCAGGTCCTTGGTAGCCTTTGCGGCCTTGTCGGACTTGGAGGCCAAATTGCGCACCTCATCAGCCACCACGGCAAAGCCCTTGCCTGCGGCGCCAGCCCGGGCGGCCTCCACAGCGGCGTTAAGGGCCAGAATATTGGTCTGGAAGGCGATATCCTCAATGGCGGCAATGATTTTAGAAATTTCTGTGGAGGAGCTAGAAATCCTTTCCATAGCTTGATTCAGTTCCTTCATATACTCCATGCTGATCCCCAGATGTGCACCGGCCTCCTCTACAAACTGGCCCGCTTCTCCGGCGGCGGCGGAGGTGCTCTTGGCGCTCTGGGAGATCTCCTGGATGGTGGCTGCCAGCTGTTCCACCGCACTGGCCTGCTCCATGGAGCCCTGGCTCAGGGTCTGAGCGCCCATAGAGACCTGTCCGCTGGCGGAGGACACCTGGCCGGCGGAGGAGTCGATCTGGCGAATGGTTTCACTCAGCGACATTTTCAGGTTGCGCATGGACAACAGAATGTTCTGATAGCCTCCCACATAGGCGTCCCGGTGACTGGAGGTGACGTCAAAGTTCTGGGTTGCCAGCTCATTAAGCAGATAGCCGATGTCGCCGATAATGGTGTTCAGCCCGGCCACCATATCTGCTGTAGACTGGGTGAGCTCGGCGGTCTCATCCCGACCCAGGACTTGGGGGACAGGGGAATCCAGGTCACCCTCCACCAGCAGCTTCATCCGGGCGGCACAGGCCCGCATGGGTACACTGATGTTGCTGGACAGCTTCACCGCCACTACGATGGAGGCCAGAATGGAGGCCACGATTACCGCAACGTTGATAATCATGCCCAGGTATGTATCAGACAGGTAGTCAGTTTTCAGAGCGGTGACCGCCAGGCTCCAGCCGTCGGTGCCGCCCACGGGAGCATAGGCGGCGAAGCGGTGTCCGTCAGAGCTGCGGAAGCTGCCAAAGCCATTCTGCCCCTGGCGCATCTTCTCGTGGATGGCTGCCAGTCCCTTCAAGGACTTATCACTTTGGGCCTCACGCTCAATGTTCTGGGTTGTAATGGTATCCAGCGTGACGTCGGCAATGGTGTCGCCTGATTTATTAATCATATAGGCCTGGCAGTGCTCGCTGACCTTGATAGAGGAGACGATATCATTCAGGAAGGTCTCCGGGGGCACGAAGTAGACGACCCCAGTAATTTGACCGTTGCGAGTCCCGCCAGTGTAGATGGGGGCTGCCACCATAATGGACAGCTCGCCGGTGATTTTGCTAATCAGGGGCTCAGAGACGTATACGTTGCCCTGCATAGCCTGCTTTACATACTCCCGGTCGGAGTAGTCGTTGCCATCGAAAATGCTGCGGCCGTCCGCACCGATGATATTGCCCCGCTGAAAGCCGTGCATGGACACCCGTTCGTTAATGATAGCCCGTTTCTCCTCTGTGGAAGCGGAGAAAGCGGACAGCTGAGGAATACAGCCCGTGTCCATTGCCACGTTCTTGTAGGCAGTCAGCTCCTGTTCGATCCGCTCAGCTGCCAGCACCGCAGTTTCACTCATCATTTGATCCACTGTAGCGATTGTGTTCCTGTAGTTTAGGGCAATGCTGGACGTTCCCACCAGCACCAGGGCAATAAGTACGGTTGCCATCAAACACACTGTAATTTTTTTCCGGATACTGTTCATCTCTCTCCACCTCAACTCATTCTTCCGAGTGCGCCAGCTTGGGCCATCGGGGCTTTCTACAATTATATGTTCTGCCAGCTATATTTGTCAACCTTTTGAATCTGAATTATGAGGATTTTACCGTGGCTTGGAAGAAAATAATTGGATTTTTACAGAAATGAAATCCCGGCACACCGGAAGCTGGTCCGGTGTGCCGGGATTTTACAATGGAATGCCGGGGATTACTTGATGATATTTTCGCAGAAGCTCCTCAGGATCGCGGCCAGCTGAGCGCGGGTAGTTGTGCCGCCGGGGGCCAGGGTATCCTGGCTGTAGCCGTTAATTAGGCCTGCCGCGTTGGCCCACTGGAGGGCGGGGAGGGCGAAGGAGGAGATGCTGCCGGTGTCCGCGAACTGCGCCAGATCACTGCTGGGCTCCACGTCGTAGCCCTTCAGTTTGGCGTAGCTGTAGAGGATGACCGCAGCCTGCTCACGGGTGAGGGAGGCGTCAGCGCCGAAGGTGCCGTCACCCAGACCGGCGACCAGATTGTTCTCCGCGGCCCAGATGACGGGGGCGGCGAACCACTGTCCGGCCTGAACGTCGGTGAAGGGGGAGACGTCGGACACAGCCGGCTTGCCCTCCAGGCTGTACAGAACAGTGACCAGCATAGAGCGGCTCACAGTGCCGTCAGGATTGAAGGTGTTGCCGCTGGTGCCGACCATCAGGTCCCGGTCAAAGACGTACTCCACAGCCTCACGGAACCAGTCGTTCTCGCGCACATCAGTGAAGGAGCCGACGACGGGGACGAAAATCTGCTGGAAGCTGGGGGTCACAGTGACCGCGCCGACGGGCATGATGAAGGTGTACTCGGTGTCGGAGACCTTCACGGTGGAGACGGTTCTGCCATTCGACCTGGTAACGGTCAGTCCAGTGGGGGCATAACCGGCATCCGGGCTTATGGTGACTGTGACCTTGGTGCCGGACTTGGCGCTGCTCACAGAGGGAGAAGCGGAACCATTTACTACATCAGCCACATTGATAGCGAAGCTGCTGGAGGCGGTTCCACTGTTCCGGTCGCTGCTGGAGCTGCTGCTGGAACTGGAGCTGCCGGAGCTGGCGCCAGGACGGCTGCCGCCGCCAAGGCTGGTCAGAGTGTAGTTCTGAGCGGTACGGCGCAGGGTACCGTTATCCTTGTCGCCAATACGGGACTCCGCAGAGATGGTGTGTTTGCCGTTGCCGAAGCTGCGCAGTGTCTGGGTCCGGATGGTCAGTTTGATGCTGCCCTCTTCGCTGGTGTAGTCCACACCGGGAGTGAGCGGTACACCGTCTATAAAGACCCGGTCAATAAAGTTGGCGTAGTTGCCGGCGGGCTGGGTCTCCAGAATCATCCAATCCGGCATCCGGTCCTCTTCGCTCCAGAAGTTATTGCCATAAATGGCGTCCTGGTCTATGTTGGTGTAGTCCATATTCTGGTTGGGGATGGCAATCCTCGGAGTGTAGTCAGTGTTGCCGAAGATCTCCTGGTCGTACCACCAAACCGGCATATTTTCGTTGTCCTCTACCTTGATGGTGTAGGTTTTCGAATCTTCCTTGCTTACACCGTCAATGGTACACCTGGCGGTGACAGTAAACTCGTAATCGTCAGGATCAGCGGTGGGAACACCATATAATTCACCATTAGGCTTCAGTCTGATACCAGCGGGTACATTGCCGCTGATGCTGAAGCTGACAGCACTGGTGTTAGCGCCGGTCTCTGTGATATAGTTGGTCTGGACCAGGCAGGAGTAGGAGACATACTTAACGGCATCCAGGAGTTTTGTGGTGTTGATCTGGAAATCACCAGCAGTACCGGTGAGCAGAATCTCCACGGGATCAACGCCGTCAGCCTCAATCTTCAGTCTGCCGCTGACCAGGCCAGCAATAGGATTGCCATTTTCATCCTTCTTGGGGACCAGACGGATCTTGCCGATGTTGGCCAACTCGCCGTAGATGTCCGTGCCGCCGTCGGGAAGGGCACCCTTATTGACAGAAGTAAAGCCGGCCAAAGTGCTGTTGTTAACAGTCCAGTACTGGTCCAGCTCTACATTCTGGGCCTCGCCAGTGCCATCCGCACCAGTGAGGGTGACTTTCAGACCAGTGAGCGCGGTTTTACCCACATTGGCAAAGAGAATGTCATGGCTGGTGCCATCATGCCTTGCGTCCAGTCTGATGGTGCGCTGGGGAATGTTGTAGGTCTTATTGTAGTTGCTCTCGTCGTTGGTGCCGTTGACAAAGAGGGTGGGCTCTTCCTGAGGAGTCAGGAAGGTAACAAAGTAGTTCCGCAGGTTGGTGTCGTTCTCAGCGGCGGCGGAGTACTGGAGAGCTTCGCCAGACTTGAACGTGACAGGGGTCTCACCGCTTTTTTGAAGAGTTCCGCCAATGTGAGCTCCAATGTCTGTGTGCTCGCCCATATAGGCATCCACATTCTTACCGGTCCAGAAAGTGGGGGTAATCTTTTCGGCAGTAATCGGAGTACCATCCTCATTCAGCAGGAATACGGTCTGATAGCCCCAGTCATAGTAATCGTCGTGGCGGGGGTCCAGTACGTATACCTTGTAGGCAGTAGTGTTTTCCTCGCCTTCCTTCCCGGTGAGCGCGCCGCGCATCTGGAAATAAGTATCCCCCGAGGGTCGGTAATCATTGAGCCTGATGCCGTAGTAATTCAGATAGTTTTGCTCCTCATAGACCACGGTAATCACAACCCCATCGGGATACTGAGAGAAATCAATGGGAGCGCCGTCAGTGCTGAATATAGCGTCCTTGATGTTCTCTTTTCCGGCGGTTTCGGCCAGACTCAACATATCTGCGGCCACATAGACGCCCGCAATGCCGTCTCCGCGGGTAGTGGCAGGGTCGGCGTTAGGATCGGGATTATCGTAATTCAGCTTAGCGTAGTAGGTTCCATCAGATGATTCTTCAGCTGTCAGCCAGTAGATCCAGTAGGGACAGCCAGCCTCATTGGTATCCTCGTAGTACGATGTCATCTGCTTGAAGCTGTCCTCTGTCTTTTTGTAAAGGTCCCCATCAAACCAGGCAGAGACACTGTATTCAAAAATGAAAAGGCGGAAGTAGTGTAGGGTGTCGTTGGCATCCAGTACGGTAATGACAGCCTCATTTGGATACAGGGAAAAATCAACCGGCGCACCATCAGTGCCGAACAGAGCTTCCTTGATGTTGGCATCGGCGGGCAGACGGTCAATCTGGGGCTTGGTTAGTTTGCTGGCAGACACATAAGCGCCCTTGATATTGTCCAAGGTAGTCGACTGAGTGGCCTGGTTGCGGCAATCCATGCGGACATAGTAGGTTCCGTCTTTTTTGTTGCCATAAATCAGTCCAAAGTTGTAAAGGTCCCTGTTCTCACTACTCACAGGGTAGTGATCGTTGTAACTCCAGTAGTAGTCAGTCGCCGCATCGAAACCGGTTTCTGTCTGTTTGTACAGATACTGACTTCTCAAAGTGACAGATACGCCCTGTTGCTCAACTTTCGCGCCCAGGTAATGCAGTCCGTCATCCTTATCTACCACGGTGAAGATAACTCCGTCCGGATACTGGGAGAAATCCACTGCATAACCCGGAGTTCCAAAGATACTGCTGGCGATATCTTCTTTGCTTTCTGCGTCAGCCATGGTTTCCAGCTTACCTACATAGGTGGCCTTCACATAGTCAGTGTAGTTCGGGGAAGCAGTGTCCGAGTTGGAGTAGCTCATCCGAACGTAGTAGGTCCCACTGGCCTCGTAGCCGGATTGCAGGCGATAGGTGCGGTAAGAAACACCATCGGAAGTAGTAGGACTGTAGGTGTTAGTAACGCTGGAGCCAGACTGGCCATACAAACTGCTGGCTAAAGAAACACTGGGTCCACCGGGAACCATATACAGCTCGACCGGCTGAATCAGCGCGGGCTTGCCGTTGTGCTCCACCAACAGAGTAACCTCTACGCCCTCGCTGTAATCGGCCTGATAACCGCCGCTGTTGGCCAAGTCATTCTGGTTCCAAATCTGATTGGTGATATCAACAGCGTTCCCGTTGGCAATGTCGTTGGCTGTAGCGTAGTGGCCCTTATAGACTTTGCCGGTATAGTTGCGGCTGGCATATTCATCAGTCATTTTCAGCCCAAGATTGGCCAGATCACCGCGTCCCCAGTTCTTGGGGTCCACTGTCAGCATGAACTGCACGTAGTCGTAGCCATAGGGCTCGTAAGCGTATTGGTCGTGGATCACAATTTCCTGGCGGGGGTTGGCAATAGAGTAAACCTGAGCCTCCAGATAATTGGAAATGGAGTCGATGTTGATACTCAGGAAAATGAAGCAGCGGATATTGCTGTCATCCAACTGGTCTTTTGTGCCGATAATCAACTCCACATATCCATGCTTTGCATCCGACAGGTCAATCGTACCATCCTCAATTACAATATAGCTGTCACCGCCGTCTTTGGAGTAGGCGGCGACCTCGTTCACTGCTTGAGGTACGTCGGGTTTGCCAGAATTTTGTGCCTTCAACTGAGCCAAAATGTAGGAGACATCCACAGATTTCAGCTCTTCAGGAAGGTATCCGCTGATATACAGCGAGTAGTTCTGGCTCTCCAAAGGGTGGATGGAGAAGGTGGCAGATTCGTCAGGGATGAGATTGATTGTCTCCCCGCTCACGGTGACATAGAGGTCATCCATAACAGGGGGGACCTCAGGCTCACCCTCATTCTGACTCTCTTCCAGATCCACAGTTTGGTCTGTGCTAGTGACAGTCTCACTATCCGGGCTAATGAGTTCATTGGTTTGGTCCACGCTGGTAACAGTCTCACTGTCCGGGCTAATGGGTTCGTCCCCTTCGGCGGCCAACACACCCGCCGGAAGGAACGTTGCCAGCATGGCGGCTGTCAGCACAGCGGCCATCAGGCGTTTGAATTTCCGCATTTCTTGTATCCTCCTTCTATTTTTCTGGGTACTAAGACTTCAATCCTCCTCTCCTCGGGTCCAACCGCTCCAAACTCCGGCGCGGTCTGACCAGGGCCTGTCCCGCCGCTCCTGACAGAGATTTGAATGGTATCCGGTCCATTTAACTTTCTGCCACAACCGGCGGAACCGCCCTGTTCATGCCCCGCCTCTGTCTGGTGGAGGCCCGTCATTCTGCAAGAGCCATCAGCTCCTGCAGGGAATAAATGCGGCATTGCCGCAGATTTCCCGATGGGTAGTCGAACACCAGCATATCGCCGGTGACGTCGCACAGGTTGGGCATACAGGCCAGGACCTGACAGGACTCGTCCAGCAGCAGGCCGTACCGCTCTCCCTGGGCGGAGACATATTCTGTGATGATGAGATCCCCCACCTGGGTCACATAGGTGAGGAAAGCGTCCTCCTCCAGCATACTGACCAGCTCGCCGGTCTCCCGGTCGTAGGCCGCCGGGGTGTCGTGGAGGGGGGAGGTGATGCGCAGACGGTCGGTAATAAATTCCTCATACAGGTCCGCTTCCGGCGGTTCCCCTGTGCGCTCCTCCATCAGGGAACCGTCCCGGGCGGAGTAGCTGCGTACGGTGCCGTCATTATAGAAGACCTCAAGATAGGAGGTTCCATCCTCCTCCCGGCGGTACTGCTGGTCATAGACCTGCGCCGCGTCGGGGAGGACCGTCTGGCTCAGCAGACTGCTATCCGCGCTGTACAGGCAGAAGCCGGAGTAGGAGAAGAGCATCACCGTACTGCCGTCGGCGCTGAGGCGGGCCTCCTGGTGGGAGTAGGCGGGGTCATAGGAGAACAGCGTCGCCTCCTGGTGGTCCTCCCGCTTCAGCAGCCGCACTGAGGAGGTGTCTCTGCTGCCGATGACCGCGTGATCGCCAGACAGCTGGAGGAAGTCACAGGGGTACTCCAGCTCCAGCTCTGCCAGCGTCCGCCCCTTGCCGTCAAAGATGGTGCAAGTGTTTTCCGCCGAAGTGGTGACGGTGCAGCCGCCCTGGGAGCTGAACAGGGTGATATCCCGCTTGGGATAGGCCAGCTCGGTCTGGTCTCCCGTAGCCGGATCCAGCTGAACCATCAGGTTTTCCATGGAGAGGAAGATGCCCCTCTGGTCTGACTGGACATGGAAGGGGGTAGGGGCGGAGAAGCCGCTGGTCTGTACCATCTGTTGGGTGTCCACCACGGCGCAGATGGATTCGGCTCCATCCCAGGTGGAGAAAGCAAAATATTTTCCGCAGAAACCCCCTTCGAAACGGCTGTCGGGAGAGACCTGTAGCAGCTCCAGTTCCTCACCGCTGCTCAAGTCAAAGAGGACCAGGGCGCCGTCAGAGAAGCTCACCGCCAGCTGGGTCCCGCCGCCGTCCAGGGCGAAGAGGTCGTTTCCGGCATCGGCAAACACGTCGTTGGACACTGTAGCCTGCCGTCGGCCCTGGAAGGAGACGGTCTGGAGCAGTGCGCCAGAGGCGGTGTCATAGACGCGGGCCTGGTCCTCGTCCTTATAAAGGGCAGCCAGCCGCTTTCCGTCCCCCGACAGGGCCAGTCCAGTGGCGGCCTCTCCAGTCCATAGGGTAGTCCCGGCGCTGAGGTCATAGGCTGTCACTGCCCCCTCGCCGGCGTAAATCAGCCGGTTTTCGTCCAGGAAGACCAGCTCAGACAGTGCGGAGGGCTCCATAGGCAGCCGGACCAGGGGCTCGCCGCTGTCCAGGTCGATAATATCCGCCTGGAACGCGGTGATCGCCCCCAGCCGAGTCCCGCCGGGGGAGAGGACCAGCCGCAGGGGCTCGGAGGGCAACTCCACCGTCCGGTCGGGGTGGAAGCCGTCGGACAGGTCGTAGACCCCCAGCGCGTTGGTCAGCGCCAGCTGGGCCTGGGCGGCATAGGGGGAGTCCAGCCGCAGCGCCTCCAGGGCCCGCTCTGCCGCCAAGGGCAGGTCGCCCCGGCGGTAGGCCACCTCCGACTCGCCCACTGCAGCCAGTGCCTGTTTTGCGGCGCGCTGCTCCGCCTCGGACTGCTCCGCCTCGATCCTGGCCGCCTGCTGGGCCCGCTCCATCTGGCGCAGACCGGTAAAGGAGCACAGACCGCCCGCCAAAAACAGGCAGGTGAGAACGGCGGCGGTCACTTTAACCCGCCGCTTGTGCCGGATGGTCCGTGGGTCGTTGTCGTGGAGGTGTTCAAAGGCGTCCAGCATCTCCTGTGCGGTCTGGTACCGGTCGTCCGGGTCGGGGGCCATTGCCTTCTGGATGATGGCGGATATGGCGGGGCTGACGCCGGGCACGTTGATGGGCATAACGTCCTTGGCGTTTTCGGCGGGCTTGACGCCGGAGAACAGGTGGTAAAGGGTTGCGCCCAGGCTGTAGATATCGGAGCGCACATCCAGCAGCACCGTCTTTTTGGAGGCGGTCTCACTGGTGCTCCTGCCGGCGGGGGCCGGTCGGGACAGTACCTCGGTGGAGTTCCCGGGGGAGAGCACCTCGGTAGCGTCGATTGGAGTGTCCGCCCCAGGAACCAGGATGTTGGTGGGGCCCACCGTCTCGGTTCGGGGGAGGGCGCTGTCCTCAGGCTCTGTCTGGCCGGCCATGGGAGCGCTGTTTTTCAGAACAGCCTGCTTGGTGGGCATGGAGCTGAACTGGGCGGTGGCCCGGGTGAGGGAGCCGCTGCGGGTGTAGTCCAGCCCGTAGTGCTCCGGGGAGGCATAGCCGCGGCTGTAGCCGACCCGGACGGAGCCGTCCTCGCCCAGGGCCAAAGCGATGTTAAAGTCGATGAGCCGAATATCCCCCTGGGGGGTCAGCATAATATTAGCCGGCTTAATATCGCTGTGGAGAATGCCGTGGGGCGGACGGCTGTGGAGATAGCGCAGGGCGTCCAGCAGCTGGCAGGCCCATTCAATCACCTGCGGCTGGGAGAAGCGCTTGTTATTCTTCAGGGGCTGGTCCAGACTCTCCCCCGGGATAAAGTCCATCACGGTATAGACGATTCCGCCCTCGGCTACAAAGTCGTAGACCTGGGGGATATATGTATGGCTGAGGTTTTTCAGCGCGTCCACCTCACGGCGGAGTACCTCCGGGTCGGTGGTCAGGGTCCGCTTGTCGGCTTTCAGGACCACCTCCTTGTCCAGCCGAATGTGGCGGCCCCGATAGACAATGCCGCCGCCGCCGGAACCAATCTGCTCCAGCAGCTCATAGGTCGCTGCAATAATTTGTGCCATTCTTTCACCGCCGTTTCTTTCCAAATTCCTCCTCCAGCTTGGCGCGCAGCCGCTGGCCGGAGATGCGCAGGACCACCGCCGCAACAGCCATGCCGGCTGCGGACAGAGCCATCAATGCAGCGCCGGCGAGAAAGAGTACGTTGGAGCTTGCAAGTGCGTTGAACATAGGAACCACCGCCAATCCATCGTATTTTATACATTCTGTAGAGCTTGGGACAGCGAGACCAGCCCTCACAGGAAAAGGTCCCGCTGCAAAAAAGCCATAAAACCCCATAATTGTTAGTATTATACTACAGGAACCCAGTAAATGCAATCCTTTGGTGATGAAAATCGGAAAGAGCGGCCGCTGCTATTAGTTTGCAGGGTACAAATCACATCAGCGTGTCAGAAAGGGGATAGTTCCTCAATGCTGTGATGGTGGTGGAGTCGATTTTTTGCACAGGGACAAGCAGATTGTCCATGACCAGAAATTTAAATACATCCGGCAGATGCTGGAGTGAAGTGAGGAAAGCGATGGGCTGTGTGCACGTCGCTTTTGTTTTGTTCAAACTGGCAAACAGAATCTGCCGCCTGCATATAGTTTATCAATTTGAATGAGGAGGTGTTCCGTTGAAGACGCAGGAAATGGTGGTGATATGCCGCTATACCAAGGAAGAAATCTGCATCGCCCAGATCATCCGGGATTCTTTTGAAATATTCCTCAAAAAAGAGCTGCAAAATGTTGAAAAATACCTGCGCGCCACCGTATAACAGATACGATGAATGGCCGCTTATTTCTGGAGGTAGGATATGTATTTAGGGATAAGCAATCCCATGGACTATCATGCGGCATTATACATCAGATTATCAAAGGAGGATGAGAACGAGGGACCATCTGAGAGCGTCAACAACCAGCAGTCCCTGCTCAACGAATTTGTCCAGCAGCACCGGCTTCAAGTCTATGACACATACATTGACGACGGCTGGAGCGGAACGAACTTCGACCGTCCGAATTTCCAGCGCATGATTGCAGACATTGAGGCCAAAAAGGTTAACATGGTCATTACTAAGGATCTGAGCCGTCTGGGCCGCGACTATATCCTGACCGGCCACTACATGGAGCGGTACTTCCCGGAGCACCGGGTGCGCTACATCTCCCTGCTGGATGGCATTGATACCGGGGTGGACTCCACCGCCAACGACATCACCCCCTTCCGTGCCATCATGAACGATATGTACGCCAAGGACATCTCCAAGAAGATTTCCAGTGTCAAGCACGACAAACAGCGCAAGGGGCTGTTCATCGGCGGAAAGCCGGTCTACGGTTACAAAATGAGCCCCACGGAGAAGAACAGAATTGTCATTGACGAGGAAGCGGCCCCAATGGTGCGACGGATTTTCTCTATGGCACTGGATGGTATGAGCTGCCGAAAGATTGCCACTCAACTGAATGAGGAAAAAGTTCCTACACCAGCTGCTTATGCCGGCCTGCCGGTTGCCAATCCAGGGCCCTACACCGGCCTGTGGAGCAGCGAGCGCATTTCCGATATGCTGCAAAATGAGACTTACATCGGAAGTATGGTTCAGGGCCGCACTCGAAAGATCAATTACAAATCCAAGAAGTGCATCAGGCAGGACCGCCGGAACTGGGTAGTGGTAGAGAGAACCCATGAGCCAATTATCGACCGGGAAACCTTCGACAAAGTGCGAGTGTTGGTCAACAGCCGCAGGCATACCCGCAGCCGGACCTACGACTTTCTGCTCAAGGGGCTGATCTTCTGTCACGAGTGCGGCTATCCGCTGGCGGTGCTGAACCGCAAGAACGTGGCGGGGGAGGATAAGCTGTATTTTGTCTGCCGAACTTACCAGCGTTTTACCAAGGCGGGCGTCTGTACCAGCCACACCATCAAAGAGCAAACAGTGACCCAAGCGGTGATTGAAAAGGTACAGGAGGTCTGTTGGCAGTATCTTCAGGCAGACCAACTGCTGCCAGCGGCCAAGCGGGAGGTGGCAAAGGCTTTGGCGGAAGCGAACAACGAAAAAGAGATTGTCTCGCTGAAAGCAAAAATTGACAGTCTGACCGCCCACCTTGACAAAGTGTACATGGATAAACTGAGCGGCGTCCTGGACGAGTCCGACTTCCAGCGCATCTACGCCAAGGTCAAGGCCGACCGTGCCGCCCTGGAGCAGCGGTTCAGCCAGCTGGACCGCCCGGACTACTCCCCGGCAGAACAGGTTGACCTGGCAAAAAAGTTGGTGGAACGATTCCTGGAAACCGCCTGCACCAGCCGGGAGCTGTTGGTCAGCCTGATTGAACGGGTGGAGCTGACCAGCGACAAGCAAATCATCATCAAATTCCGCTTCAAGCAGCTGGAAAACGGCTGACTGGAAGCAAATTTTTGGGGGTCATCGTTTACAATAGCCGGGGTGCTATGTATCCCGCATTGAGAAAAAGGCGCTGGAAAAGCTTCAGACAGGCATGGACGGCTGGACGCCCTGACAAGGGGAAGACGGCTGTGCGGCAAGGGCGGAAAGGAGGGGACTTGCGGAGAGAAAGCCGGTTCACGATGGGGGATTTTCAGCCTGGTTGCGTCCCAGAGAGAAAAAGCGAAAAAAATCACATTTTTCTCTTGACAAATGGCGGGAGATTTTGTATATTATATCTATAGAGAGGGCGTCCGCCCCCTGTACTCAAATACACATTGCTGCTTCTATCTATTTGAACATGATTTTTATCATAGTCGCCATAGATGAAATCCAGCAGACGTAAGAGGCAAAGGTGTCTTTCCTTGGCTGTCTTACTCTGCTGGTTTTTATTTTCTGTTGCATTTCGCTCATTAGCGTACTGCACTAAAAACCTACTAATTATTAAGAGAGAGGGAAAAGCAAATGATAATCGGATTACCCAAGGAGATTAAAAACAATGAGTTTCGAGTGGGACTCACGCCTGGTGCAGTCAGTGCCTATGTGCAGGCTGGGAACACAGTGCTGGTAGAGCAGGGAGCCGGTCTGGGCTCTGGCTTTACGGACCAGGAGTATGTGGAGGCCGGCGCACAGATCGAGGCCTCTGCGGCGGAGGTGTGGGCCAAGGCTGGCATGGTGGTGAAGGTGAAGGAGCCCATCGAGTGTGAGTACAAGTACTTCCGGGAGGGCCTGCTGCTGTACACCTACCTTCACCTGGCCGCTGATGAGCCTCTGACCAGGGCGCTGCTGGACGCCAAAGTGACTGCCGTGGCATACGAGACCATCGTGGGCCGCGAAGGCGGACTGCCCTGTCTGGCTCCCATGAGTGAGATTGCGGGCCGTATGGCGGTGCAAGAGGGCGCCAAATACCTGGAGAAGACCTACGGCGGCCGGGGCGTGCTGCTGGCCGGTGTGCCCGGAGTGGAGAAGGGCAACGTGGTCATTCTGGGAGGCGGCAATGTGGGCACCAATGCCTGCAAGATTGCCGTGGGCATGGGCGCCAATGTTACCGTACTGGACGTGAATCTGCGCCGGCTGGCCTACCTGGACGATATCTTTGACAAGCGGATCACAACCCTTTACTCCAGCCGTGACAACATCCAAAAGGCGGTCGCTCAGGCGGACCTGGTGGTGGGCGCTGTACTCCTGCCCGGACGGGCGGCTCCCAAGCTGCTGCGGAAGGAGGACCTGCCTCTGATGAAGCCTGGCGCAGTGGTTGTGGACGTGGCGGTGGACCAGGGCGGCTGCGTGGAGACCACCCACGCCACCACCCATGACGATCCCGTCTTTATCGTGGACGGCGTGGTCCACTACTGTGTGGCCAATATGCCTGGTGCGGTGGCCCGTACCTCCACGCTGGCTCTGGGCAACGCCACATTGTCCTATGGTCTGGAGCTGGCCGCCAAGGGGGTTGCCGCCTGCAAGGAGGACAAGGGGCTGCTGGCCGGCCTGAATTGCTACGACGGCAAGTGTACCTTCCCCGGTGTGGCAGAGGCGCTGAAACTGGAGTATTCCGATCCTGCGGCGCTGATCTGATCCCGAAACAAAGCTGTAAAAAGCGGGTCCCCGCTTTTTACAGCCCCCAAAAGGGGGCTGTAATATAACGCTCAAACAAAATGGGGCCATTCGGCTCCGGCGCCGCATAGGAGGCAGTGGATGAACGAATATGAACTGGAACAGGGCCCAGGGGGCGCGGAGACCCGAACTTATTATGTGATCGGCGAGTCCCGCACAAACGCGGACAACGCCATAACCACCATCTATGGCTCTTTTTACCTGGCTTTTGAGGTCAGTGAGCTGACGGAGCAGGTTGTGGCATTTAACTGCACCCATACGTTGGACTTGACGGAGAACTTTCTCCGCAAGCTCTTTTTGGGACAGCACTTTCCCTCCATTGACACATGGCTGGAGGAGGTCCTGGAGCGCCGCTATGGCGGTTCCTCCCGGAGAGCGGTGCTGGTATCTTACCGGGATGCCCTGAAGCGTTACCGGACTATGCGGAAAGGGGGATGCCAGCCGGGAAAATAATTCCTTATCAACAATCAGCGAGAGAAAAGGAGAGAATATTGTGTTTGTAATTGAAAACGGCTTTACTTACATTGCGTTCTTGATGTTCCTGTGCGGCGGCCTACTGGCGCTGCAAAAGTACGCCAAGTGGAAGATTTTTGACATTGTGCCTCCTCTGGTGTGGATTTATGTCATCGGAATGCTGTGCTGCACCGCCGGTATGTTCAACTCTGACGGTGTCAGCGCCGCATATGGCGCACTGAAGAACAACCTGCTGTACGCTATGATCTTTGTCATGCTGCTGCGCTGCGACTTCCGCAAAATCGGCAAGCTGGGCGGCCGGCTCATCGCCATCTTCCTGGCCTGTTCGCTCACTCTGGCTGTGGGCTTCGTCCTGTTCTACCCTGTCCTGAAGGGTGCTCTGGGCGGCGGCGAGAAGACCTGGGCTGCCACTGCCGCTCTGTACGCCTCCTGGGTGGGCGGCTCCGGTAACATGGCCGCTATGGAAGCTAACTTCGGCGACCTGATTGACAAAGGCGCCTATGGCTGCGCTCTGGCTCTGGATACCGTTTGCTACTCTGTGTGGATTGCGCTGCTGCTGTTTGCGGTCAAGTTCTCCCCCAAGTGGAACAAGGCCGCCAATGCCGACACCTCCAAGCTGGACGCGCTGGCTGAGGCCGCCAACACTGAGATTGCTAAAGAGCAGAAGAAGGCCACCTCTGCCGACTGGATCTTTATCATTGGCATTGGCCTGATAGCTTCCGTGGTGTGCCAGAAGCTGGGCGTCATGCTCAACAGCGGCATCAATTCCGCCTTTGGCAGCATCATTGGTGAGAACCTGTTTGGCAACGCCACCTGTATCACTGTGGTGGTTACTGTGCTGGGCCTGATCTGTGCCATGACGCCCATGGGCAAGCTGCCCGCCGTGGAGGAGCTGTCCAACGTGCTGCTGTATGCAGTTGTGGCCATGCTGGCAACCCAGGCTCCGCTGAACGAGCTGCTGGACGCCCCCATGTGGGTTGTCTACGGTATGCTGATCCTGGCTGTCCACGTGGTGCTGATGTTCATCCTGTCCAAGGTCTTCCACTGGGATCTGTGCATGGTGTCCACCGCCTCTGTGGCCAACATCGGCGGCTCCGCCTCCGCCCCCATTATTGCCTGCGCCTACAACACCAGCTTCGCCGGCATCGGTATCCTGATGGGCGTGCTGGGCGCCGCAGTAGGCAACTTCTTCGGCATGGGCATGGGCGCAATTCTGAAAATGCTGGCCTGACCAGCGAAAGAGGACCGCGCTGTTCCGACAATTTACTGCTGAAAGTGCCCCGTCCCGCTGGGGGCGGGGTCCTTTTGGCTCAAATTCAAAAGGGAAACCGGGAAAAGGAGATATTTATGGATGTCAATGAGACCTTCCGCAGCCTGAACGTAGGCCTGCCCGAGGACATCCTGCGCCGAAAGATCTATGGTGACTTTGACAGAGCGGTCCGCCTGATTGACGGGCGGCTGGCCCAGGAGGGCGTTCCCCAGGGCCTGCGGGACTGCATGACCGCTCAGCGGGAGATGATGCTGCGCACGCCTCCCGATTACCCCTTCACCCGGGAACAGGCGCTGGCCCGGGTCCGCAGCTATATTCCGGACTTCTCGGAGGAGGAGTTTGACCAGAGGGTTGACGCAGGGAAAATCGGCTGGATCTACCTTCAGGGTCAGCCCCACTACTTTGCCCGCTTTTTCGAGACCATGTGCAAGGCGGAGCCCAGCTTTGCCCGTCGTGCCAACTTTCAGATGCACGGCGTGGAGAGCGTTGCCGGCGTCTCCGGCAAGGAGGACCGGCTGGAGCGGTGTACCCGGCTCATGAGAGAAAGGGGGCAGGTGTCCAACCGCATCCAGATTCGGGCCGCCCTGCGGCTGAAGGACGAACATTTTATCCCGGGGATGTTTCTCCGGGCTCACCTGCCCATTCCCGCCGCCTGTGAGCAGCAGCGGGATATTATCATTGAGAAAATCACCCCCGCCTCCGGAAGGATCGACCCCGAGGACGCCCTCCAGCGCACCGTATGCTGGGAGGGGGAGTGGGAGGAAAATCCGGAGTTTTCCGTCACCTACTCCTATGTCCACACCGCCAGATTTCACGACCTCTCTCAGCCGGGATTGGGGATTCAAACGCCGGCCAGCGAGGAGGAGCTGGCCCAGTGCCTGAAGGAGGAGCCCCCGCATATCGTCTTTACGCCCTATCTCCGGGATCTGGCCAGGGAGTTGACCGCAGGGAAGGAGGACACTCTGGAGAAAGCGCGGAGCATTTTTGACTTTATAACGCTGAATATGAAGTATACCTTTATGCCCGCCTACTTTGGCCTTGAGAATATTGCGGAAAACTGCGCCCGCAGTTTTACTGGCGACTGCGGGGTATTTGCCCTGCTGTTTATAACCCTGTGCCGGTGCGCCGGGATACCCGCCCAGTGGCAGAGCGGCCTGACTGCCGAGCCCGACTTCTGCGGCGGTCACGACTGGGCCCGCTTCTATGTTCTGGAGTACGGCTGGCTCTACGCCGACCCCTCTTACGGTACCGCCGCCGTCCGGGCTGATAAAGAGGAGCGGAGGAAGTTCTACTTCGGCAACCTGGACCCCTACCGCATGGTGGCTAACCGCCGGTTCCAGGCCCCCTTCATTGTGGAGAAGGTCCACTGGCGGGCGGACCCCTATGACAACCAGGTGGGGGAGCTGGAGACAGCGGACCGGGGCCTGCGCTATGAGGAGTTTGACCGCAGCAAGGCGGTGCTGCTCCATGAGGAAGTCTGAAACCCTTCGTTCCGCTGAAAAAGGGCGGAAAAGGAGAGGAAACCCGTTCCTACCATCAAACTCGATGGGGGAGAACAACTGGAAGGAATGACCATACGATGGCACTCTATGATATCATCGACCAAAATAAGGATGGGCTGATCCGCGATTTGCAGGGCTGTATCCAAATTCCAAGCCTCCAGGCCGACGACAGCAGCGGCTACCCCTACGGCGAGCAGGTCCACCGCTGCCTCCACTATGTGCTGGACGCGGCTCAGGCTCTGGGCTTCCGGGTCCACAACATGGATGAGCAGGTGGGCTGGTGCGAGTACGGCGAGGGGGAAGAGATGGTGGCGGTGCTCAGCCACCTGGATATCGTCCCCGAGGGGGATGGCTGGACCGTGCCGCCCTATGGGGGAGACGTGATTGACGGCAAGCTCTATGGCCGCGGCTCCATGGACGACAAGGGCCCCGCCATGTGCGCCCTCTACGGCCTCAAGGCCATTGCCCAGGCAGGTCTGCCGCTGAAGCGCCGTATCCGCCTGATTTTCGGCCTGAATGAGGAGACGGGCAGCTATGACATGAAGTACTACGCCGCCCACGGTGGGGAGGTCCCGGTGATGGGCATCACCCCCGACGGGGAGTACCCTGTCATCAATGGGGAGAAGGGGCTGGTCACCGAGTTTTTCACCAAGGACCTGAACCAGACCGGCCCCATTCGCCTGGAGGAACTGTCCGGCGGCGCGGCCCACAACATTGTTCCCGCCCACGCCTGCGCAGTGCTCTCCTGCTCCTGGGAGGAGGCGGAGAAGATCGCCCAGCGCCGGGTCGGCAAGGTGACCTGTACCCTGACAGACGGCGGCGTCCGGATTGAGGCCGAGGGCGTCGGAGCCCACGGCGGCGCCCCGGAGGAGGGGGAGAACGCCATTGGGCGGCTGATGCTCTTCCTGTCCTCCCTGCCCCTGGAGGGGGACGTAAAGACCATGGTAGATATGCTGGCCGGCAAGCTGGGGATGGAGTACGACGGCGGGGCCCTGGGCATCAAGCTGTCCGATGAGCTGTCCGGCCCCCTGACCATGAATCTGGGCGTTATCCAGAAGGAGGGGGAGCGGGTTACCGTCAAGCTGAACTACCGCTATCCGGTCACCCACCTGTTTGAGGAGTGCGGACCCAAGGTGAAGGCGGCTTTTGAGGAGGCCGGCTTCCAGCAGAGCTACATTCTCCACAAGAAGGCCCTCTATATGGCGGAGGACAGCCCTCTGGTCAGCAAGCTGATGAAGGTGTACGCCGACTATACCGGCGACCGCCAGTCGACCCCCAAGTGCATCGGCGGAGGTACTTATGCCAAAATGATCCCCAATACCCTGGCCTTCGGACCGATTTTCCCCGGGGATGAGGTGCGGGAGCACAAGCCCGACGAGTTTATGGAGGTGTCCCGCCTGCTGGACAACACCAAGATCCTGGCCTCCGCCATGTATGAAATGGCACGCTGAGGGTACTGCTTTGATCTGGATTTTATTAAGAATTTTATAAAATTGGAGGATATTATGAAGATTACTGAGGTAAAGCTGGGCAAGATTTCTGTTCCCCTGCGGGTCCCCTTTAAGACCGCCCTCCGCTCTGTCAACAGCGTGGAGGACGTGATTGTGGAGATCCACACCGACACCGGGGCCATTGGCTACGGCGAGGCGCCCCCCACCGGGGCCATCACCGGCGACACCACTGGGGCCATTGTGGGAGCCATTCAGGACCATATCGCCAAGAGCCTTGTGGGGCACGATGTGGATGACTTTGAGGATGTGCTCCAGATTGTCCAGAAGTGCATTGTTAAGAACTCCAGTGCCAAGGCCGCTGTGGATATGGCCTTGTGGGACCTGTATGGTCAGCTCTACAAGATTCCTGTGTATAAGCTGATGGGCGGGGCCCGGAAGCAAATCGTCACCGACATTACCATCAGCGTCAATCCCCCGGAGGAGATGGCCCGGGACGCCGTCAACGCAGTGGAGCGGGGCTATGACACGCTGAAAATCAAGGTGGGGGCCAATCCGGAGCTGGACGTGGCCCGGCTCACCGCTGTCCGCCAGGCCATTGGCGACAAGACCTGTATCCGCATTGACGCCAACCAGGGCTGGGAGCCCAAGCAGGCCGTCCGTCTGCTCAATCAGATGCAGGAGAAGGGGCTGGATATCGAGTTTGTGGAACAGCCGGTCAAGGCCCACGACTTCGAGGGCATGAAGTATGTCACCGAGCGCTCCTATGTCCCTGTCCTGGCCGACGAGAGTGTGTTCTCCCCTGAGGATGCCATGAAGATCATGCAGATGGGGGCTGCCGACCTGGTGAATATTAAGCTGATGAAGTGCGGCGGGCTGTACAACGCTCTGAAGATTGCCTCTGCTGCCGAGGTCTACGGTGTGGAGTGCATGATCGGATGTATGCTGGAGGCCAAAATCTCGGTCAACGCCGCCGTCCACCTGGCCTGCGCCAAGAAAATTATCACGAAGATCGACCTGGACGGTCCCGTGCTGTGCAGCGAGGACCCCATTCTGGGCGGCGCGGTGTTTGAGGAGCAGGTTATCACCGTCTCTGACGAGCCCGGTCTGGGCATCAAGGGCGTGGAGGGCATCCAGTACTTGACCTGAGCCCATACACTGTTAGCGCCCAATGGCCATTCGGGAGGGCAAGCACGGCATGACCCAAGAGTCCCTTGCCGCCTGGGCTGGCAGCTGGCCCCGGTAAGAGGGCCTGCGGCACAAGAATGAACAGCGCATGATAACCCTTCAAACAGACGCCAGTGCTTGCTGCCTGCGTAAAGCAGACAGCAAGCACTGGCAATTTCATTTTTCCCCAGGGTTTGGCAAGCTCTGACAAATGGGGTTATCCTATGAAGCAGACGTTACCGCTGGATCCGTCCGGAGCCGTCGCCGCCGGCCAGCTTTTTCACCTCGGCGACGGTGACCATATTGTAATCCCCCTCAATGGAGTGCTTCAGGGCGGAGGCCGCCACGGCGAACTCCACCGCCGCCTGGGTGTTCTTGCCGGTGAGCAGGGAGTAGATCAGCCCGCCGCCAAAGGAGTCGCCGCCGCCCACCCGGTCGATAATGTGTAAGTCGTACTTCTTGGAGAAGCAGTACTCGCCGCTGGCCGCATCGTAGAGCATGGCGGACCAGCCGTTGTCAAAGGCGGAGTGGGACTCCCTCAGGGTGATGGCCACCTTCTCAAAGCCGAATCTGCCGGCCAGCTGCTTGGCCACCGACTTGTAGCCCTCGTGGTTCAGAGAACCGGCGGTAATGTCGGTGGCCTCCGCCTCGATGCCGAACACGTCCTTGGCGTCCTCCTCGTTGGAGATGCACACGTCCACGTACTGGCACAGGTCGGTCATGGCCTCGCGGGCCTGGTCCCGGGTCCACAGCTTACCCCGATAGTTCAGGTCACAGGAAATTTTGCCCCCCTTGGCCTTGGCGGCCTTGCAGGCTTCCCGGCAGATATCCACCACATTGGGGCCCAGGGCCGGGGTGATGCCGGTGAAGTGAAACCAGTCCACGCCCTCAAAGATGGTGCCCCAGTTGAAGTCAGTGGTGGCGGCCTCTTGAATGGCGGAGTGGGCCCGGTCGTAGATGCACACGCTGCCCCGCTGGGCGGCCCCCTTCTCGTTGAAGTAGATGCCAACCCGGTCGCCGCCCCGGACGATCATGCTGGTGTCCACACCGTACCGGCGCAGGGAGTTCACCGCCGCCTGACCGATGGCGTGGGCGGGCAGCTTCGTGACAAAGGCGGCGTCCAGACCGTAGTTGGCCAGGGAGACCGCCACGTTGGCCTCGCCGCCGCCGAAGGAGAATTCCAGGTGGTCGGCCTGGACAAACCGCTCGTAGTTGTAGGGCTGGAGCCGAATCATCAGCTCGCCAAAGGTAACAATTTTAGCCATAACGGGTTCCTCCTAAATCTCTATTTCTGGACCAGATGGATAGCGAAGCCGCCCACCTCGCCCTTGAGGTAGATGGCCTTGGGCTTGCGGGTGGTCTGGTCAAACTCCACGCCCTGGCGGCCCAGATGGTAGACGGCCCGCTCCAGGTGGTTGGTGCCAATGGCGATGTGGCCGTTCTTGCCCAGGTAGGGGGCCTTCATGCACTCCACGGTGCCGCCGGCGAAGATGGAGCTGCTGCCCGGCCTGTAGTCGAAGCCGAAGAGGGTACACAGACCTCTGGCGGTCTGCTCCGCCTCCCCCTCGTTCTCGCAGTTAATGCCCACGTGGGCTAGGGAGAAGCCCAGCATGGTGCGGACGGCCTCCTTGCAGATGGCGGTGATCTCCTCCCACTTGCCGGCCTTGATCATGTCGCTCTTGCACATCCAGGTGCCGCCCACGGCCACAATCCGCTCATAGCCCAGATAGTCGTTGACATTTTTGGCGTTGATGCCGCCGGTACACATCCACTTAGCGGTTTTCAGTGCCGCACCAATGTTCTTCAGCATAGCCACGCCGCCGTTGGCCTCGGCGGGGAAAAACTTCAGCACCTCGCAGCCCTGATTCATAGCCTGCTGCATCTCACCGGCGGTGGTGGTGCCGGGCATCATCAGTACGCCCTTGCCCATAACGTGCTGGACCACCTTGGGGTCGTAGCCAGGGGCCACGATGAATTTTGCGCCGGCGGCCATAGCCCGGTCGGCCTGGTCCACGGTGAGCACGGTGCCCGCCCCCAGCAGCATCTCGGGGACCTCCCGGTTGATGATCTTGATGCACTCCTCCGCGCAGGCGGTGCGGAAGGTGACCTCGGCAGCGGGCAGCCCCCCGGCCACCAGCGCTCTGCACAGGGGGATGGCCTCCTCCACACTGTTGAAAGCGATAACGGGGATGATGCCGATGTTGGAAATGGTTTCACTGATTGGATTCATAAAAATTCCTCCTAACAAAACCGGGGAGACTGGGGACCCAATCCCCCCGGTGAATCCAGATTACACGCCGGAGTAGGCCGCGAAGCCCGCGTCGATGGGCAGGACCACGCCGGTAATGGCGCTGGCGGACTTGTCATCGCACAGGAAGAACACGCCGCCCAGCAGCTCCTCGCTGTCCACAAAGCGGCCCATGGGAGTCCCGTTGAGGATCTTGGCGGAGCGGGCCGTGGGGGTTCCGTCCTCGTTGAACAGCAGGGCTCTGTTCTGGTTGGATACCAGGAACCCGGGGGCGATGGCGTTGCAGCGGATGCCGGAGCCGGCGAAGTGGGTTGCCAGCCACTGAGTGAAGTTGGAGATGGCGGCCTTGGCCCCGGAGTAAGCGGGGATCTTGGTGAGGGGGATATAGGCGTTCATGGAGGAGATGTTCAGGATGCAGCCGGATTTCTTCTCTACCATGTCCTTGACAAAGGTCTGGGTGGGCAGGAGGGTCCCCTGGAAGTTCAGCTTGAACACGAAGTCCACGCCGCCTGCGTCCAGGTCGAAGAAGGTCTTCTGCCCCTCGGCGGCCTCATGGTGATACTCGTTGTCGGTGGTGGCTCGGGGATTGTTGCCGCCCGCGCCGTTGATGAGGATGTCACAGGGACCCAGGTCGGCCCGTACCTGCTGGCGGACCGCCTCCAGGGACTCGGGCTCAAGCGCGTTGGCCTTGTAGCCCTCGCAGACCAGACCCTCGGCCTTCAAATCAGCGGCCAGCTTTTTCACCGCCTCCTCGTTCAGGTCCAGTGCAGCCACCTTGGCGCCCGCCTGAGCGAAGGCCTGGGCCATGGTGCCGCACAGTATGCCGCCGGCTCCGGTCACGACCACAACTTTGCCGGTAAAGTCAATGTTCAGCGGGAGATTCATCATCATTACTTCCTTTCTTTTTGATGGGTTGGATTGATTCAGCTCCTGCCACTCCGGGAAGGGCAGAAAAGGGGTCATACGTGGAAACGGAAAAACTCGTTGGTGTTGCCAAAGCAGATATCCGCCACCATTTGATTCAGATATTTCTCATCTTCCGGGTACTGGCCGCTCTCAACCCACTGGCCAATGAGCTGGCACAAGATTCGCCGGAAATACTCGTGACGGGTGTAGCTGAGGAAGGAGCGGGAGTCGGTGAGCATCCCCACAAAGCGGCTCAGAACGCCGTTGCAGGCCAGGTCGGTGAGGTGGGCGCGCATACCGGGCAGATTGTCGTTGAACCACCAGGCACTGCCGTGCTGGAGCTTGCCGGGTACGCCGCCACCCTGGAAGCAGGAGATAATGGAGTCAATGGCGGTGTTGTCCGCCGGATTCAGGGAGTAGACAATCACCTTGGGCAGGCCGCCGTTCTCCAGGAAGGCGTTGAGCAGGGGGGCTAGGTTCTCCACGCCGCTCTGGCTGTTCACCGCGTCGTGGCCGTGGTCGGGTCCCATGGCCGCCACAGCGGGCTTGTTGTTGTTCCGGAGGCAGCCAAAGTGGATCTGCATGACCCAGTTGACCTGGACGTACTTCCTGGCGCAGGCTATGGTCACCAGGGTCTTGTAGGCGTCAGCCTCCTCCCGGGAGGGCTTTTCTCCCGCCACTGTCTTCCGGAAGGCGGCGTTGGCCAGGGCGGAGTCGGGCTGGGCGTACATGCAGTAGTCCAGACCGTGGTCGGCGCACAGACAGCCTTGGGCGTCGAAGTAGTCAATACGTTCCAGGAGGGCGGCGGCCACATCCTCAGCGGAGGACAGCTCCCGGCCAACAACGCCGGACAGACGCTGGATATAGCGGTCGAAGCCGGGCTTCTCCACATTCACCGCCTGGTCCGGGCGGAAGGCGGGCAGGACCTTGATCTCCATCGTCTCGTCCGCCGCGATGACCTGGTGCCAGTGGAGGTCGTCCGCCGGGTCATCGGTGGTACACACCGCCTTAACGTTAAATTTCCTCATGAGCTGCCGCGCCGAATAGCCCTTGAGTTTCTCGTTGGCCTCGTCGTAGATGGCTTTGGCGGTCTCCGGCGTCAGTGGGGTGTGGATATCAAAGCCCCGCTGGAGCTCCAGGTGGCTCCAGTGATAGATAGGATTGCCGATAATCTGGGGCATAGTCCGGGCGAAGGCAAGGAACTTCTCCCAGTGGGAGGCCGCCCCCGTCACCTGGTCCTCGGGGATTCCCACGGCCCGCATGAGGCGCCACTTGTAGTGGTCCCCTCCCAGCCAGACCTGTGTGATGCTCTCAAACTTCCGGTCCTCAGCGATCTCCCTGGGGTCGATGTGGCAGTGGTAGTCAATGATGGGCTGGTTCTCCGCCACCTGATGGTAGAGCCGCTTCGCCGTCTCGGTGGACAGCAGGAAGTCCTGGTCCATGAATGCAGCCATAAATCATACCCCCTCAATGGCGCCGCCGTTGGCCTCAATCAGGCCGTTCAGGTAGGCGCTGCCCAGGGCCCGGTCAAAGAGGCCGTAGCCCGGCTTGGCGTTGGAGCCCACCTCGGACCAGATCATGCGGCCGTGGTCGGGGCGGAACCAGCCGTTGAAGCCGGTGTCCACCAGGGCCTTGACAATAGCGTTCATATCCAGGGAGCCCTCCTGGGACAGGTGGCCGGACTCCTCAAAGGAGGTGTCCTCCAGAATCCTCACATTGCGCAGGTGCATAAAGCCAATGCGGTCCATAGCGGAGTACTTCCGGACCAGCTTGGGGATGTCGTTTTTGGGGGAGCAGCCCAGAGATCCGGTACACAAGCACAGGCTGTTGGCGGAGCTGTCCACAATGGACAGATAGCGGTCCAGATTCTCCTCGCAGGTGATGACCCGGGGCAGGCCGAAGATGGGGTAGGGGGGGTCGTCCGGGTGGAGCGCCATCACCACGCCGCACGCCTCGGCCACGGGGATGACCTTTTTCAGAAAATATTCGATGTTGGCCCACAGGCCCTCCTCACCCAGCTCACCGTAGGCGCGGATCAGGTCCCGGACCTGGTCCTGGGTGTAGCTGGAGTCCCAGCCAGGCAGGTGGATGTTGTCCTTCAGAGGGTCCAGGCCCTTCATCTGGTCCCAGTACATGACCAGACTGGTGGAGCCGTCGGCGGCGGCCTTGTCCAACTGGGTCCTGGTCCAGTCGAAGACGGGCATGAAATTGTAGGTGACGCACTTGACACCGTATTTGGCGCAGCGGCGGATGGACTCGCAGTAGTTCTCGATGTGCCGGTCCCGCTCCGGCCTGCCCAGTTTGATCTCCTCGGTGACGGGGATGGACTCCACCACGTCGAAGACCAGGCCCTTTTCGGCGCACAGGTCGGCCAGGCGCTTGATGCTCTCCTCGGGCCACACCTCGCCGGGCTTAACGTCGTAGACGGCGGAGACAATGGAGCGCATCCCGGGGATCTGGCGGATATCGTCCAGCGTGACAGGGTCGCTCTCCCCGTACCAGCGGAAGGAACTCTTCATAACGCAATTACTCCTTTCTTTTATACCAGCCCAGCCATGGTGGGCAGTCCCAAACTGAGGAAGGGCGCATAGGTAACCAGCATCAGCCCGATGAGGATGGCGACATAGTACCAGAGCATATAGGGGATGGTTTTGGCCAGCGTCGTCTTGCCTACCTTGATGGCCACGAACAGGGTGTTGCCCACAGGCGGGGTGATGTTGCCGATGCACAGGTTGTAGACCAAAATCAGACCGAAGTGGACGGGGCTCATGCCGAAGGTCCGGACGATGGGCAGGAACAGCGGGGTAAAGATGAGAATGGCGGGGGTCACGTCCATGAAGGTGCCGGAGATCAGGAGGATCACATTCATAATGAGCAGAATGATGATGGGATTGTCCGTCAGCCCCAGCAGCGCGGCGGAGACAGCCTGGGGGATCTGGAGGAAGGACATGACCCAGCCCAGAATGTTGGATACGCCAATGAGGAATACCACCATGCCGCTCATTTTGGCGCTGTCCACCACGATGGTCCACAGGGATTTCAGGGTGATATTGCGGTAGAGGACGCCCAGAAGCAGCGCGTAGATCACGGCGATGGCGGAACCCTCGGTGGCGGTGAAGATGCCGCCCACAATGCCGCCGATGACCACCACAATGAGGGACAGGGCGGGGAGTGCATAAAGGGTTGAGACCCACAGATTCTTCCAGTCATATTTGCCGGGGGTCCCCTTATAGCCCTTGCGCATGGCCAGAATGACGCCCACCACAATACAGCAAAGAGCCCACAGGAGACCAGGTACATAACCGGCCAGGAAGAGGGCCGCCACCGAGGTGCCGCCGGAGGCCAGAGAGTAGGTAATCAGGGCGTTGGACGGGGGGATCAGCAGGCCGGAGGGGGCGGAGGCGCCGTTGGTGGCGGCACACAGGGCGGGGTCGTAGCCCTGCTCCTCCTCGCCCTGGCGGACCATGCTGCCCACTGCGGCGGCCGCGGCGGAGGCGGAACCGGAGATGGCCCCAAAGAGGGCGTTGGCCCCGGCGTTGGTGACCAGCAACGCGCCGGGCAGCTTGCCCAGCAGCGCCATTACAAAGTCCACCAGCCGCTTGGCAATGCCGCCCTGATTCATCAGATTGCCGGCCAGGATGAAGAAGGGGATAGCGGTCAGGCTGAAGCTGCTCATCCCCACGAAGGTGCGCTGAGCCGCGGTGACCACGGACACGTCCAGAGGCATGGTGGGGAGGATGGTCGCCAGCGCGGCGATGCCGATGGAGTAGGCGATGGGTACCCCCAGGGCCAGCAGGACCAGCAGAATCGCCAAAATCAAAAACAGAGAAGAAATCGCCATTTATACCGCCTCCTTTTCTCGATTGGAGAGGATTTCAATGATATTCAGTGCGGTGAAGAGCATATTGAGCACACCGCACAGCGGAAGGACCACATAGAAGATCCCAATGGAAACCCCCAGAGAGGAGGTCATCTGTCCCATCGCCAGGTTGGCAATCTGCACGCCGCCGAAGACCAGGATGACCAAGGAGAACAGGAAGGCGATGGTCTCGCCCAGGCAGTGGAGCAGCTTCTGGACGCCGGGCTTGGTCATGTCCACCAGGATAGGGATGTTCATGTGGCCCCGCTCGGAGATAACAATGGAGGCGCCCAGCAGACTCATCCACGCGAACATGTAGGAGACCAGCTCCTCAGACCAGGAGGAAGGATTGTCCAAAATATAGCGGGTAAAGACCTGCCAGCAGGTCAGCGCCACCATAACAAGGAAGCTGACGCCCGCCAACAAATTCAGCAGCCGGGTCAATGCGGTACGAAGGGTTTTCATGGTCAGCGGCCTCCTCTCACTGCTCCGCCGAGGCGTACTCGGCGTTTAATTCCTGGATTCTCTCATAGATTGGGGCCAGATCAGGGTTGGAGTCAATCAGGTTCTGATGCATAGGGGTACAGATATCCTGAAAGGGCTGGACGTCGGGATACAGGAAGGTGACGCCCTGCTGGTTGACAGCCCGGTCCTTGGCGGCCTCTACGGCCTCGCTCCACTCCTCCCGCTCCACCGTGTTGACCAGCTTGAAGCCCTCCTTGAAGATGACGCGCTCCTCCTCGGACAGACCGTCCAGAAAGCTGCAGTTGCCAATCAAAATGTCGGGGATCATCTGGTGCATGTCGTAGGAGTAGAATTTGCACACGTCGCCATGGCCGTTGGAGGTCAAGGCCAGTTCGTTGTTCTCCGCTCCGTCGATGACCTTGGACTGGAGGGCGGTGTAGACCTCGCCAAAGCCCATGGGGGTCGCAGAGCCGCCCAGCAGATTCATCATGGTCACATTGGTGGGGGACTGCTGGACCCGGATCTTCAGGCCCTTCAGGTCTGCAGGGGAGTTGATGGGGGTATCCACGGTGTAGAAGTTTCGGGTCCCCGCGTCAATCCAGGTGACCGCCTCGAAGCCGGCCTGCTTGGTGGACTCGAAGATGGGGTCCGCCACCTCCGGGTCGTCCATAGCCGCGTGGTATGCCTCGCTGGAGGAGAAGAGATAGGGCAGGTTGAAGATGGTGTAGTTTCTGGAGAAGGTCTCCAGAATGGAGTTGCTGGCAACGCAGAAATCAATGGCTCCCGTCTGGGTCAGCTGGACCATGTCCGTCTGAGAGCCTAACAGCTCACTGGGGTAGACCTCCACGTCATACTTGTGGCCCAGCTTGCTCTCAATAAATTCCTCGAAGGCAAGAAGTGCGATATTCGTAGGATGGTCTGTCGCCTGGTTGTGACCGATGCGGATGATGCGTTTATCCCCCGCTGAGCAGCCGGAGAGGATTGGCAGCAGCACAATTGCACCCAGTGCGGCCGCCAATAGTTTCCGAAAATGTTTCATCCTCTGAATGGCCTCCTTTGATAACTGATTTTGAAAATATTGCCCTAATTTTTCCTGAAAGTTGTATATTCCAGATTTTCCTTCCAGGATTGTTTCTGATGGATCGCTGTATCTGTAAAACGCAGTTCAAAAAACATTTGGCCGGCCCTCCTGTTTTCTATAATGCAAGTATAGCCAGAATTCATTTTTTTCGCGTGGTATTTATGGCTTGAAATATGGTGAAAATTGCCTTATAATATAATGGTGTAAAAACAGAGAGGAGTTTTTGTGGAAGATGAACAAAGACATTTGGACTGACCGTCAGGTCATGCTGGATGAGTCCGCCTTTGAATTTCACCACTATCTGGACCATGTTCCGCCGAAAGTGGAATTTCATCAGCACCCCTTTTATGAGGTGTTCTTATTCCTGGGCGGCAACGTGAGCTACACCATTGAGGGCAAGACCTATAAGCTCCTCCCCGGAGATATTTTGCTGACCAACAGCCTGGATATTCATCGCCCGGAAATCTCTCCCGGAAAGCCCTATGAGCGCATTGTGATCTGGCTGGATGAACGTTTCTTCGAACAGCTGCGCGCCGGCGGAGATGATCTGGCCTCCTGTTTCGCAGACGCCGCCAGAAAGGACTACCGCCGGATTCGCCCTGACCAGTCAAGCCTGATTCGTATGCGGAATCTATGCGCACAAATCTCTCAGGCTCAAAATAGCAGGGCCTTCGGCAGCTTTACTTTGGTCTGCGCTTATTTGTTTGAGTTTTTGGTGGAAGTATGCCGATGTTATTTCAACACTTCCGACACAGTACAGGAGGATGTGACGGAAAACGACAAAATCAATGGTATTTTGGCCTATATCAACTAAAATATTACCGCAAATTTATCTCTTGATGCTATTGCGGAACGGTTCTTTACCAGTAAATTCTACTTGAGCAGGCAGTTTAAGCAATTTACTGGTATGAGTATTTACCAGTACATCATTAAAAAGCGGGTTACCATTTCCCGAGATTTGCTCCGAAGTGGCACCTCTGTGACAAGTGCCTGCATGGAGTGCGGCTTTAACGATTACTCTAATTATCTAAAAGCCTTTAAACGGGAATTTGGATGTAATCCCCGCGAGTTTATGAATTATAGATTTTAATCATCCAACATGGAGGTAGCTCAACACGAGACTCCGCCTGGCTGTGGACGCCCCTGGAAACCCCTCCCAAAACTCATCTCCAAAAAAATGAAAATAAATCAAATATTATCCTTGACAAAGCGGTGGGGTTGTGCTATTATCTCTCTTGCAGTCACGAAGGGCTGTATTTCCGGGTGTGGCGAAGTTTGGTATCGCGCTTGAATGGGGTTCAAGAGGCCGCTGGTTCGAATCCAGTCACTCGGACCAGAAAAAATCCTGAAATCGTGAGGTTTCAGGATTTTTTCATAACCTTTTTTGTTGAGAGTTCAAAAGTATATCGTTGATGGGAGCGCGGCTGACAGCCCCGCATCTTCATATAAAAATGACCCAACTACTAAATTGGATGAGGAGGGGCCATATGCGCCTGTTTGATACCCACGCCCACTACGACTCGGGCGCTTTCAACGCCGACCGTCTGGAGGTGTTGGCCTCCATGCCGGAGCAGGGAGTGGAGTTGATTTTGAATCCCGGCTGCGACCTGGACAGTTCCCGCACCGCAGTGGAGCTGGCAGAGCGATTTCCCTATGTTTACGCCGCCGTGGGGGTCCACCCCTCCGACTGCGGCCCCTGGGAGGACAGCTGGCCGGAGGAACTGAGGGCCCTGGCCGCCCACCCTAAAGTGAGAGCCATTGGAGAGATTGGCCTGGACTACTACTGGAAGGACAACCCCGCCCACGACTTCCAACAAAAGGTGTTTCACGCTCAACTGGCGCTGGCGGAGGAACTGAAGCTGCCCGTAATTGTCCACGACCGGGAGGCCCATCACGACTGTCTGGAAATCGTCCGTGCCCACCCCAATGTGACAGGAGTGTACCACTGCTACTCCGGAAGCCTGGAGGATGCCAAGACCCTGGTTAAACTGGGCTGGATGCTGTCCTTTACCGGAGTCGTCACCTATAAAAATGCCCGCAGGTCCCTGGAGGTCATTGACTGGCTGCCCTTGGACCGGGTGATGATTGAGACAGATTCTCCCTACCTCACGCCAGAACCCTTCCGAGGCCAGCGCAATGACTCCCGCAAGGTGTACCGGGTTGCGGAGACCATCGCTCAGGTGAAGGGAATCACCCTGGAGGAGGCAGCTCGAATCACCCTGGAGAATGGAATGAAATTTTTTGGAATCGAGGAGAGACCGCTATGACCATCACCTATGAGTACGAGGGTGCGCTGTATGTCAATCTGACCAATCAGTGCAACTGTGCCTGTGAGTTCTGCCTGCGAAAGGGCAAGGCGGAGGGCTCCATTTATACCGAAGATTCCCTGTGGCTGGAGCGGGAGCCAACCCGTCAGGAGGCTCTGGACAGCTTTTTGAGCCGGGATGTGTGTTCCTACCGGGAAATCGTCTTCTGCGGCTATGGAGAGCCTACCTACCGCCTGGACGATCTGCTGTGGCTGGTGGACCAGCTGAAAGAGCGCTATGGCGATAAGCTGCCTCCAGTGCGCATCAACACCAATGGTCACGCCAACCTGATTCAAAATCGAGATGTGTGCCCTGAACTGCAAGGGCGTATTGACACCCTGTCCATCTCCCTTAACGCAGCCAATGCGGCGGATTATGTGGCCCTGTGCCACCCCGTCCAAGGTGAAACGGCCTGGCAGGCTATGCTGGACTTTGCTCGGAAGTCCGCCGCCTATGTCCCGGACGTGGTGATGACCATTGTAGACAAGGATAAAACACCAGAGGAAATTGAAACCTGTCGGAAAATTGCCGAAAATCTGGGTGTCAAACTGCGAGTGCGCAGCTTTATCGATTCCTGAACCGCCGCCGGCAAAAATTTTCTGTTTCTTCAAATTTCTGCTTGCAAATTGGTCCAGCTTGTGGTATAGTAAAAACGCTTTCAGGAGCGTGCAGGTGTAGTTCAATGGCAGAATGTCAGCTTCCCAAGCTGAACACGAGGGTTCGATTCCCTTCACCTGCTCCAACCTGTGTTGCCCAAAAAGATACAGACGAAAAACACCGCATTTTCATGCGGTGTTTTTCATTTTATTAATGGAAATCGCAAAAAGATAAATTTGGGGGCTGCTGATCCAGGTGGCGGTTGAAATGCAGCGATCAATGGCCGGTGAAACACATCGAAGCGAACCCGTACCCGCAATATTTCATCGGTATGAAAGCGTATGAACTGTGTCCGTTCAGGGAGTCCACACTGGTGGCATTCCGAAAACGATCCGCCCAACAGCAGAACGCTGGTCCTGGACACCAACTGCTGTCTGCGTGATTGGCATTTTCCTTTTTCCACACAGAGCTATTGACAAACAACACCAGCCACTGTAAAATTGAACCAATATTGGCAGGGGAAACTCTGCCGTTATCAGGAGAAAATCCCCCCACATTCCTGGCTGAAATGTCATCCATCCCGGCTAAACGGCCATTCGTCAGAAATTTTCCCCAGGCGGACGAGATGCTGGTATGATGACATCACAACAAGGCGATGCCCCAACAAACAATTTCCAAAACGAAAATTTAGGAGGAGAAGACAATGGCAGAGATTAAGGTAACCCCGAGAGAGCTTCGCAACAAGGCGGACACCCTGGAGCAGCTGAACCGGCAGTTCCGGCAGGAAGTGGAGAAGATGGTGGGCTACGAGCAGCAGCTGGCCAGCATGTGGGAGGGCGACGCCCAGCAAGCCTTCCGCAAGGCTTTCAACGATGACAAGCTGAAGATGGACCGCTTCGCTCTGAACATCGACAAGTACGTGGTGGCCCTCCGGGAGGACGCCCAGAAGTACGAGGAAGCGGAGAACAAGACCACCAACATCGCCACCACCCGGAAGTAAGCGCCCCGGCGCTTCGTCCGCAGCCGGAAATTCCGGCAGCCTGAATATAATAAAGGAGAGTATATAGATATGACCGGTAATTTGAGAGTGACCCCTGAGAAGCTGATTTCCACCTCTACCCAGTTCGGCCAGTCCGACTCCAAGGTGAACACCCTGACCCAGAGCATGATGGACATTGCCAACCAGCTCAATTCCACCTGGGCCGGCGAGGCCGCCACCGGCTACTACACCAAGCTGAAGGGCCTCCAGGCCGACATGCAGAAGCTGCACAAGATGATTCAGGAGCACACCACCGACCTGCAGGAGATGGCCAAGACCTATCAGGAGGCGGAGAAGGCCAACGTCCAGACCGCCAACGCCCTGAAGACCAACGAGATTGTCTAAAAACGCCTCCGGATACATAGACAGTGTTTGGAGTCAAGCCGCCCGAAGCGCCCTGTGTGCTTCGGGTGTGCTGGTATACAGATACAATCCTGGGGCCTGTGGAGAAAGGACAGATGTAAGCTATGCTGAACTATGTGCTGGCGGCGGCCATCCTAGCCGCTCTGGCTGCCGGACTGCGCTTTTGGACCAGGCGGCGGAAGGAACACAAGAAGTTCGAGGAAATGTCCCAGAACAAGCGCCGGGATGACGCCCTGACGGAAGCGCTGCGCAACCCCCGTGCGAAACAGGAGAAGCCCGGTTCCCAGGGACCCATGGAGATCAGCTGGGACGACAAGGCTGTCAATCCGCGGGGGGTAGGCAGCGCCTCCCTGATGATGGAACTGACAGAATTTTCCGCCTATTCCCGGCGAAAATACGTCTTCCGGGCCGAGCAGCGGGTTACGGTGGGGATGGGCAAGGATTGCCAGCTGGTCCTTCCCCGGGAGGGCGTAGCGGAGCGGCACTGTGAGATTCTGCTGAACGGCAAGCGCTTTTGTGTGCGGAGCTTGTCCGACGCCAAGACAGTGCTGATCCGAAACAAGAAATCGGTGCTGGTGGGGACAGAGGGCGTCTACCTGAACAACGGCGACCGGCTCCAGCTGGGCGTGTCAGAGATCCAGTTTCGGAGCTTTAAAGGATAGGGGCGCGGTTCAGGCCAAAACAATACAGAAAGACAGAGGGTGTGTGCATAAAGATGGGTATGGTACTATCAATTTACAGCCAGAAGGGCTTCCGGGAGGTGACCCTGCCTGAGCGCGGCCAGGACGAGCTGGAGGTCCTGATCCAGAAGGAGCTGTTTGCTCTGGACCAGGATATTCGGCTCAAGCTGGAGAAGCGGGAGGAGCATTGGCGGCTGGAGTTGGAAAACGCCGCAGTGGTGGCGGGCAAGGGACCGGAGGGGGACAGTGCGGTGACCATCCGCGACGGTTTCCGCTTTGAGGCGGCCACCCAACAGGGCAGCCGGATCACCGTCATCAGCTTTGAGCAGAGCAATCCCTTCTCGGTTTACAAGAAATATGAGCTGTCCGGCCTGCGGGAGGTCACCATTGGCCGGAAGCCGGGAAATATGCTCCAATACGAGAATGATTTTGTCTCCGGGGAGCACTGCTCCATTGTGTTGGAGAACGGGACCGCAAAGCTGTGCGACAAGTCTACCAACGGGACCTATTTGAATTTCAAGCGGGTGTACGGCAGTACGGTGCTGAACTACGGCGACAGCATTCGCGTCATGCGGCTGAATATCATTTATCTGGGCAATATGATCGCCGTGGATGAATGTGACCACCTGAGCGTCTCCCTCTCCCCGCTGGGGGCGGAGCGTATCCAGGCGCTGGCGGGTCCGGTTCGGGAGGAGGAGAGCAGCCACAAGATCCTCTTCCGCCGCTCTCCCCGCGAGCTGGAGAAGCTGTACACAGATCCCTTTGAGATTGAAGGGCCTCCTCAGCCCCCCGACAGCCGGGAGGCCCCTCTGGCCATGACCATCGGCCCCGCCCTCACCATGTCCATCCCCATGATGCTGGGCACCGCCGTCTCCGTCTTTGCCAGCCGCAGCAGCGGGGCAGGGTCCGGAGCGATGATGTACATGGGCATGATTACCGCCCTGGCGTCTGCGTTGATTGGTGCGGTTTGGGCGCTGATTAATGTGCGCTACGCCGCTAAGATGAAGAAGCAGGAGGAGAACCGCCGGTTTGAGCGGTACAGCGAGTACCTGATCCGAATGCGGGACAAGATCGAGAAGGCCCACAACGAGAACGCGGCGGTGCTGAACAAGCGGTATCTCAGCGCCGGGGACTGCTGCGCCCTGGATGAGCACTCCCCGCTGCTGTGGAACCGGAACAGCTCCCACGAGGACTACCTCAGTGTGCGTCTGGGGATTGGCGAGGTGCCATTTCAGGCGCCTATTTCCGTGCCCAGGGAGCGTTTTTCCCTGATAAACGACTCCCTGGCGGATAAACCCCAGGTGATTTTGGACAACTTCAAGACCCTGCGGCAGGTGCCGGTGACGGTGGACCTGATGCAAAACCGGCTGGTGGGCATTGCCGGCGGCGAGAACCGGAAAGCGGCCATCAGCGTGGCCAAAGCAATGATGGCTCAGCTGGCCACCGCCAACTGCTATACCGACGTGAAGATTGCCGTGATCTACGACGGAAGCAAGGACATCGACCGGGAGGCCTGGGACTTTGCCATGTGGCTGCCCCATGTGTGGTCCAGTGACAAGAAGATCCGCTATATCGCCACCAGCAAGTCGGAGGCAGGGGACGTGTTCCACGCCCTGACCCAGGTGCTGCGCAACCGCAGCGAGGAGGAGAAGGAGCGCAGCTGGAAGCCCCACTTCGTCCTCTTTGTGACCGAGCCCAGACTGCTGGACAGCGAGGCGGTGGCCCGCTATGTCTTCGCCCGCAATGAGAATCTGGGCCTGTCCACTGTGCTGCTGGCGGACAGGCCGGAGGACCTGCCCAACGAGTGCGAGTGCGTGGTGGAGTGCGACAGCGAGTATCAGGGCCTGTTCAGCATGAGGGGCGGCAGGGAAGACGGGACCCAGCTCAAGTTTGACACTGTCACCGACGAGGGCCTGAAGAAGCTTTCCAAGACCCTGGGCCGCATTGAGGTCATCGAGTCGGAGCAGGAGGGCGAGATTCCCAATACCCTCACCTTCTTTGATATGTTCGGCATCGACCGCCCTGAGGCGCTGAACGCTGCCGAGCGGTGGAAGAAGGCCAACAGCATCCAGACCATGAAGGCGCTAGTGGGCTTCCGCAGCGGCAACGCCCCCTGCTATCTGGATATCCACGAGCGCTACCACGGCCCCCACGGCCTGGTGGCGGGCACCACGGGCTCCGGCAAGTCGGAGACCCTCCAGACCTACATCCTCTCCCTGGCGGTGAATTTCAGCCCTGAGGATATCGGCTTCTTTATCATCGACTACAAAGGCGGCGGTATGGCCAACCTCTTTGACGGCCTGCCCCACATGATCGGCTCCATCTCCAACCTGTCGGGCAATCAGGTCAAGCGGGCCATGGTGTCCATCCAGTCGGAGAACCGCCGCCGGCAGCGGATTTTTACCGAGTACGGGGTCAACAACATTAACGGCTACACCGCCCTGTACAAGAGCGGCGACGCTGTGGAACCGGTGCCCCATCTATTTATCATCATCGACGAGTTTGCCGAGCTGAAGCGGGAAGAGCCGGAGTTTATGAAGGAACTCATCAGCGTGGCCCAGGTGGGACGAAGCCTGGGGGTCCATCTGATTTTGTCGACCCAGCGCCCCTCGGGCACGGTGGATGAGAACATCTGGGCCAACAGTAAGTTCCGCCTGTGTCTGCGGGTCCAGGACCGGCAGGACTCCATGGATATGCTCCACCGTACCGAGGCGGCCTATCTGACTCAGGCGGGCCGGTGCTACCTCCAGGTGGGCAACGATGAGATTTTTGAGCTGTTCCAGAGCGGCTGGTCGGGCGCCTCCTATGACGAGGAGCTGGGAGGCGGCAGTCTGCTGATTGCCCAGATGCTCAGCGCCACCGGCAAGGTGGACCTGGCGGGCAACCACGCCAAGGTCAAGCGCAAGGAGGAGCTGAAGCGGCGGTGGGTCCACCAGCTGGTGGATGTCCTCCGGACCGCCCAGCGGGAGACCGGCCTGTCGGTCTCCGACCCCAGTTTCAGCTTTGAGGAGCACGGGGAGTTCAAGGACAGCTTCTATCAGGCGCTGTGGAAGCTCCAGCCTGATTTTGAGGACAACCAGTTCAACAACACCCGCATCGGGGACTTCTGCGCCCTGTACCGGGAGCTGGCAGATATTCAGGACGACGGCCAGCTGGTGCTCCAGCTCATCCGCAAGGCGACCCGGGAGGGCAAGCGCCTGCCCGAGGTGAAGTCCAAGACCCAGCTGGAGGTGACGGTGGACTACCTGCGGGGCGTGGCGGAGGAGATGGGCATTGAGAAGATCAGAAAGCTGTGGCTGCCCGTACTGCCCACCTGCCTGTATCTGGACTCTCTGGAGCCCTTCTCCCGCTCCGCCTTTGACGGAAAGGGTTGGAAGGAGCGTCCCCGCCGCTTCCAGCTCAGCGCGGTTATCGGCATGGCGGACGACCCGGCCAACCAGGCGCAGCTGCCCGTATCCCTGGACTTTGCCAACGGCGGCCACCATATGGTCATCGGTACGGTGTCCACCGGCAAGTCGACCCTGCTCCAGACGGTGATTTACTCCCTGACGTCCAGCTATACCCCCGACCTGCTGAATGTCTACTGTCTGGACTTCAGCGCCAAAATGATGTCCGTCTTCTCTGATTTGAAGCACGTGGGTGGATATCTGGACGAGAACGACCTGGACGGCGACGGCTTCAGCAAGTTCTTTACCATGATGACCCGCATTCTGGACGAGCGGAAGACCCTGTTTGCCGGCACCAGCTACGAGGACTATGTGAACTACAACGGCTGGACCGTCCCCGCCATCCTGATCGTCATTGACAACTACGGCAGCTTCCACGACAAGACCGGCGAGACCTACGAGGCCAACATGATGCGTATTGCCAAGGAGGGCAACAGCTACGGCGTCTACCTGCTGGTGTCCGCCGGAGGCATTGGGATGCAGGAGCTGCCCGGCCGGCTGGCGGAGACCTTCCGCACCGGCGTCGCCCTGGAGATGCAGGACTCCTTCGCCTATGCGGATGTGCTGCGGGTGGTCCGGCCTCCGGTGCTGCCCGAGACCAAGGTGAAGGGCCGGGGCCTGATGTACTGCGGCGAGCGTATTTTGGAGTTCCAGACCGCGCTGGCGACTCGGGCGGAGGACGGGCCGGAGCGCACCGAGCTGCTGAAGAAAGCGGTGGCTGCCATGAACGCCGCCTATACCGGCCCCAGAGCCAGAGCCATTCCCGCCATCCCGGACAACCCCACCAGAGAGGACTTCACCTCTCTGCCGGAGTACCGGCAGCTGCTGGAGCGTCCGGAACTCATGCCGGCGGGCTACGATTTCGAGTTTGCGGATATCTACTCCCTCAATCTGGTGGAGAACTATGTGTTCCTGATTACCGGCACCAAAAAGAGCGGCAAGTCGGTGTTCATGGAAAACCTTATGCTCAACAGCCTGGACCGGGGGGACGAGGTGGTAATTCTGGAGATGGGGGACAGCCGCTTTGCCCAAATCGCCCAGGAGCACGCCCTGACCCGCTGCACCGAGGCCCAAGAGGTGTATAATTTCCTGTCCCGGATCCACGGGGAGCTGGTTCAGCGGGCCGGCATCAAGAAGGCCTGCCTGGACCGGAAAGCGTCCCAGGAGGAGATGTTTACAGCTGCCCAGGCCAACTCCCGGATCAACATTTTTATCGGCAATATGTCCACCCTTATCGGACAGCTCCACGACCCGGAGTCCCCTGTCTTCAACGCCAGAGACCTGTTCGAGACCCTTTGCGAGCGGGGCATGGGCTACAACATCTTCCTCTATGGCGAGGTGAGCGACCGTGAGGAGACCGACCTGATGGGCTACACCTGCTTCGACAGTATGCGGGGCTATCGCTCCGGCGTCCGCTTCGGCGGTCGCTTCAGCGAGCAGAAGCTCTTCCCCTTCGAGAATGTGGGTTATCAGGACCAGGAGCGCTCCATGAAGTGCGGCGTGGGTATGGTGCCCAGCGAAAATCGAGAGGAGCGCCAGGTAAAAATCGTGGTGCCCATGAGTTGATAGAGGGGGATAGATATGATCGGGGTTCTTGTCTGCGACCGCGACGAGCAGGAGCGGACGCTGATTGCCCGGGACTGCAAAAATCAGGTGGCTAAAAACAGCGAGGAGCTGCTCCAGCTGGAGGGTACAGCGAAGGAGGGAGCCCTGACGGCAGCGGCGGAGGAGGAGAAGCAGGTGGACCTGCTGTATTACGAGTTTCGGAAGGGTCAGCCGGTGGACGAGCTGCGCTTCTTCCGCCGCCGCTATGGAAACACCCTGGTCATGCTCATTGCGGACCCCACCGTCTCTCCCCTGGAGTATCTGCGGCCCGGAGTTGCCCCCGACTCTCTGCTGCTGCGGCCCGTCACGGCGGGGCAGCTGGAGGGGGCCAACGCTGAGTTTATGGACAGCTTCTTCGAGCGCTTCCAGCAGGGAAAGACCGAGTCCTGTTTTGTGGTGGACACCCGGGAGGAGAAGGTGTTTATCCCCTTCTCCCGCATCTACTACTTCGAGGCCCGGGACAAAAAGCTCTTTGTGCGGATCAAAAACCAGGAGTACGCTTTCTACGACACCATCGAGGCCCTGGAGAAGCAGCTTCCCGACTCCTTCCAGCGCTGTCACCGGAGCTACATCGTCAATACCAGTAAAATCGTGCGGATACGGTTTGGCGAGAACTACATTGAGCTCAGCGACCAGATTGGCGTGCCCGTCTCCCGCAGCTATAAGCCGCTGTTTAAGGGGGCGTGGCAATGAGCGAAGTTCTGTATTTCACGCAGGCGGAGTTTATGCTCCTGCTGGAGCTGGCAGGGGGAGGGGAGTGCTCCCTCCTCAGCGACGGGGTGCGGCCGGAGAGGGAAGCGCTGACCCTGGCCTTTGCGGCCCTGTTTCAGCGGGGGATGCTCCGCAGGCAGGGGGAGGGCTTTGCTCTGGAAGGAACGGGAGTGCTCTTTGCAGATATCCGGAGCGCACCTTGGGCGGTGTGCCTCTCCAGTCCGGAGGGGGAGCGAGGGGTGTGCTATGTAGGGGAGGAGGGCCTCTGGCTGGTGGAGCTGGCCGATACCATCCTGACCCGGCAGTACCGGGTGCGGCGGATGGACCGGCTTTCGATGGAGCAGTGGCTGTTTGACAGCGAGCTGCTGGAGCGGCCGGTGCTGACCTGTGAGGACCTGTCAGAGCTGGGCGCCCTGGAGGAGGAGCTGCCCGGCCTGGACCGGCAGACCCTCCTGCGCCTGGAGAAGCGCCGCAACGGCGGTCCGGTGATGGAGCTCTATGAGGTGTATCAAAACGGGGTCCAGCGAGGGATCAGCCGGAATGGCCAGGATGTCAATTACACACAAGAGGCGCTGTCGCAGATGCTGACAGACTGCTTTGGAAAGGAACGCTATGATCGTTGTTAATGTGAACGTGCCGGCACTGGAAAAGGTGTATAACTTCTCGGTGGAGGAAAGGGCCAAGGTGGGCGACCTGATCGAGGAGCTGGTGGAGCTGATTATTCAAAAGGAGTGTGTGCCCTTTGGGGGCGAGATTGAGAAGATGGTGCTGTGCTCCGTGGACAGCGGGGCCATGTGCGACAAGGAGAAGTGCCTGAATGACTACGGCGTGTGCGGCGGAGGCGAGCTGGTCCTGGTCTAGGGGAAACCGGGTGTCCCTGCCGTTTGTCCAAAGAAAGGCGCAGTTCGTCGCCTGAGGCGGCGGGCGGCGGCCCTGTGTGGTATGCTTGGGGCAGGCAAAAGGAGAGAACGTATGAAGATCGAAGTCATTCCTGACAAAGCGGACCAGGCCGGTCTGGAGATGCTGGAGCTCTCCCGTATGCTGCGGCAGGCGCGGGAGGAGGTGGAGGAGGTGCGCCGTCAGCTGCGCCGCCACTCCCAGCTGGAGGAGTGCAGGTATGCGCTGCAAAAGCAGGAGGACGCACTGACACGGACCACCGCCAACTGCGTCAAGCTGTCCTGTTCCCTGCGGGAGATCGTTCAGGTGTACCGCCGGACCGAGCAAAAGAATATCGCTTGCATTGAGGAACAGCCCCCTGCCCACAGGGGGAAGGAAGAGATTATCATCTTTGGCAGCGGGTACGGACTGAATCAGACGGTCCAAACAATCTTGTATCAATAAGTAGGGGGAGTTGTTATGGCAGGACAAATCATTGAGGTCAACACCAGTACGCTGCGGTCCGATGTGTCGGAGATTGCTTCGGAGCTCCTGGGAATCAAGAGCGACGCAGACAAGCTGGAGGGTGTGCTGGGCCAGCTGGAGAGTATGTGGGACGGCTACGCCAAACAGGCCTTTTCCGCCGCTGTCCGGGACGACCTGAGCCGTCTGCGGGACCTGGTAAAGGCGATGCAGAGCCTGACCACCAAGACCGGACAGGCCCGGGAGGAATATGACAAGTGTGAAAACACAGTGTCTCAGATCGTCAGCTCTATCAAGGTGTAGAGCGGGTTATAGAAGGAGGAAGTATGGCTGATATTGTATTGCGGGTTACCCCGGAGGAGCTGCGCCGGAAGTCCACCGAATTCAGCACCATCATCAAGGATATCCAGAAGCGGTTTGACCGGGTCGAGAGCATTGCCGCCAAGACCAAGGGCTACTGGCTGGGGGAGGCGGGGACCCGGGACCGGGAGAGCTTTGCCTCTTATGAGAATGACATCCAGTTTTTGATCCGCCGCCTGAGCGAGCACCCTGTGGACCTGCTGGAGATGGCGGGCATCTACAGCGAGGCGGAAAAGAGCGCCACGGAGACCAACGCGAAGCTCCAGACAAACCAGATCGTATAAGGGAGGCTGAGACAGGATGAGCAGCTTGTCTGAAATCTATTTCAACTATAACAAGGCCATCGAGCAGGCCAAAAAATTAGACGATATCGCCCGCCGGCTGCGGAATGCCTCCGATGATAACATGGAGAGTATCCTGAACACCGTAAACAGCGCCTGGAAGAGCGACAGCGCACCCCAGTACATCAAGAAGGGTCAGAAGGTGGGGGGCGACATCCGCATCACCGCCGGAAATCTCACCAATATCGCCGCTGCAATCCGGACCATTGCCCAGCGGGTCCTGGACGCGGAGCTGGAGGCTTGGAGGATTGCAAATGAGCGGACATAACATCAAAAGAAACAGCATTCGAATTGTAACTGCGGCTTTTTTGCTGGCCGCAGTTACAATTGCTGCCTATGCGGCCTCTTCTGCGGTGGTGCTGGAGCAGCAGGTGACCCAGGACTCCGTGTTGCTGTATGTGAAGCACAGTGGGGAGGACCAGACTGCCCAGGCCCGGATCGGGACCCAGTCCGGGGTCAGTGTCAGCGTGACCGGGGAGGACGGCAGCCTTCCCGTGGTCACCTGGCTGCTGATGGATAACTCCCTGTCCATCAACGACGCCGACCGGGTCACGGCCAAACAATTGCTCACCGACCTGGTGGCGGGCCGGGCGTCCAACGAGCGGTTCAATCTGTGTACCTTCAGCGACAAGCTGAACATCCTGCTGGAGGAGAGCCAGGACTATGCCGACTTGAAGGGCAAAATCGACCAGATCGAGAACGTGAATCAGGAGACCTATCTCACCGATGTGCTGGCCGAGGTGCTGGACCAGGAAAAGGCCCGGGAGGACAGCGCCTTTGTGCGGATCGTGGTAATCTCCGACGGTGTGGACAACAACCCCGGCGGGCTGACCCGGGAGGAGCTGACCCAGCGGCTGAAAGAGCAGCCCATCCCCATCTACGCCCTGGGTTCCAAGAACAACAAGGCGGACAGCGACCAGCGCCTGAAGGCCATGTACGCCCTCTCCCGGCAGACCAACGCCCTGAGCTGGACCATAGGGGAGCTTAGCGATACCCTCAGCGTCTCTCAGACCATGGGCGGCAGTGAGCTTCCGGTGTGTGTGGAGGTAACCGTTCCGGAGCCCCTGCGGGACGGTACGGTGAAGGGGATTCAAATTACCTTCGGGGATGGGGCGGTGGCGGAGATCCAGGCCATCATGCCCTTTGGAGACGTGACCCAGCCGCCGGAGGAGGACCCGCCCGTTCCCACGCCTCCGCCGGTGGAAGAGCCGGAAGCGGAAATGCCCATCCTCACCATTGTGCTGGCGGCAGTTTTAGCGGCGGTGGTGGTGGGAGGAGGGATTTTCTTCCTGATGAGCCGCAAAAAGGACCAGGAGCGCATTGAGACGGTGCGGGACCCCATCCCCGACGCCGGCAGCGGCGAGACCGAGGTGGACAGCGGCGACAGCCCAGGGGGCGGCGACACCGCGATTTTGATTGGCAATGACCGGCGGCTGACCCTGTGCCTTACCGACCGGGCCGACGCCAACCGCCACTTTGAGGCCCCCCTCCGGGAGCGGGTATCCATTGGCCGGGGTCCGGGCAACCAGATTGTGCTGAACTACGATAAGTCGGTGTCCGGAACCCACTGTGAGGTGTTCATCTCGGGCAGTATCTTTAAGGTGCGGGATCTGGGCTCCCGAAACGGGACCTATGTGGATGGAATGCAGGTGGGAGATATGGCGGAGATCTCCAGCGGCAGTGTGCTGAAGCTGGGCCGGATTGAGCTTGTGGTGGAAATTCGATGAAGCTGCTGTGTGCGGGGGCGTCTCACATTGGCCAGGTACGCCGGAATAACGAGGATGCTATCCTGCTCCGGACCGACGAACGGGGCGGGCTGTTCCTGGTGGCCGACGGCATTGGCGGCAGGGAACACGGCGAGCTGGTCAGCGCCATGCTGCGGGAGCGCTATAGCCAGTGGTGGCAGGACCGCTTTTTACAGGACCCCGGTATGAGCTTTCCCGACGCCATCGGGGAGCTGAAAGGGGTCCTGCTCCGGGTCAACCGGGAGGTGGTGGACCGCTTCGGCCCCCTCCAGGCGGGCTCAACCCTGGTGCTGCTCCTCCTGATGGGAAAAAACTGCCTGTATCTGTCCGCCGGCGACAGCAGGATCTATCTGGCCCGGCGGTTGTCCTTCCAGCAGGTCACGGTGGACGACACGGTGGGAAATTCCGCCGGAGCACAGAGACAGGCCGACCGGGGCAAGCTGATGGGCGCGGTGGGCATCCGGGAGCAGCCGGAGTTCAGCGTGAGGACCGACACGCTGCAAAAGGGGGACCGGTTCTTTCTGTGCAGCGATGGGGTCTACCGTTATCTGGACGCCAACCGGCTGAGCCGGCGTCTGCTGCTGGGCTGGCCCCAGCCGGAGCAGCTGATCCAGGACTTTTCCCGGGAAATTGAGCAAAACGGCGCGGGAGACAACTATTCTCTGATCTATGTTCGGGTCAGTGGGGCGTGAGCGGGGGAATATGCCGTTCGTCGTGGAATACAGGCATTTCGTCCTCTCAGCTCCACAGGGCTGTGATGTTAGGGTATCATTGGCTCAACACCAGACAGCGGCAAGCTATGAGGGAGGAAGATGGTATGGCAAAGATAAGCATTGACCCCAAGCGGGCCAATCAGGCGATCAGCGCAGAGGCCGACCTGGCAAAAAAGCTTACATCCATGTCCAGTGAGGTCAGCAGTATCAAGGGAGCGCTGCGCTTTAAAATTTCCTGTCAGCAGCGAATTATGGCCCGCCTGAATGAGGCGGCGGCTCAGATTGCCAAGGAGTCCAACAGTACCTCGGCCCTGCGCCGGGGTCTGGAACAGGCGGTGATCCGGTACAACCAGGCGGAGAACCGGAATACCGGACTTATCCATGCGGACCCCTCCAATGTCACCAAAGAGTCGGGCAAAAGCACGATTACCCAATTCCTGGAGAATCTGCGCCAGAAAATTCAGGACATCCTCCGCGCCTTGGGCATCGTGCCAGGCGGCAGCAATAACAACAGCAGCGAGTACGCCGGCGAGCCGGTGAATATGTGTACCGGCAACTATGTCAACGACATCTGGGAGCTGACCCTGCGGGGAGATATGGAGCTGAGCTTTGTCCGGCACTACAACTCCCAGTTTGTCCAGTCCGGCCCTCTGGGTGTGGGCTGGAGCCACAGCCTGGACTGTGCCCTGAAGATTGAGGGGGACGAGGTGACGGTGTGCTGGGGCAATGGACGGCAGGAGCGGTTTGACCGGGACGAGAGCGGCGCCTTTGTCCACATCTTCGGGGGCTACGACACCTTGGAGCAGATGGAGGATGGCTACTGCTATACGACCCGGGAAGGGAAGAAGAGCTTTTTCAGCACCCAGGGCCGTATCACCCGGATTCAGGACCGGGCGGGCCACGGGCTGTCCTTTACCTATGAGGAGGACCGCATGGTGCGGGCGGCGGCCTCGGAGGAACGGTGGATTCAGCTGTCCTACAACGAGGAAGGCCTGCTGGCCCGGCTGACCGACAGCATGGACCGAGAGGTGTCCTTCCAGTACGACGGCGTCCTGCTCCAGAGCGCCTCCTCCGCCGACGGCACCTCGGAGCAGTACGAGTACGACGGGAACAGCCGCCTGAGCGCCATCATCAACGCGGCGGGGGTTCGCATCCTGGAGAACACCTTCGATGAAGAGGGCCGGGTTGTCCACCAGCGCTTCCCCGACGGGACCGAAATGCGCTACGAGTACCGGGATGACCATGTGGTCTTCACCGACCGCAACGGCAGTCAGGCAGTGTACTACCACGACCAGCGCCTGCGCCACACCTGCACCCGCTTTGCCGTGGGCGAGGAGTCCTATACCTACAACGACAAGAACGAGCGCATTACCTATACCGACCTGAACGGCAGCATTTGGAAACGGGAGTTTGACGAGAGCGGCAATGTGATCTCCCTTACAGACCCCCTGGGGCAGGTGACCAGATACCAGTACGACGCCCGGGGCCTGCTCACCTTCGTATCCGCCCCCGATGGCGGCGAGACCCGGATGGCCTACGATGAGAACAGCAATATGACCGAGATTGTGGACGCGGCGGGCAGCCGCCAGACCACCGTGTATCAGGACGGCAGAGTAGTGGAGGCGGTGGACCCGGACGGGCTGAAGACGGTCTTTGCCTACGACGAGGAGGGCCGTGTCATCGCCATCACGGACAGCCTGGGGAACACGGTGCGCCACGAGTATGACAGAGCGGGGCGGCTGGTCCGCCTGACCGACCAGAAGGGCAATGTGTCTGAGTTTGAGTACGACGGCCTGGACCGGCTCCTGCTTATCCGGGACCCCGCCGGCCAGGAGCGGTGGATCACCTATTCCCCCACAGGCAAGGTGTCTGCCATTCAGGACTTTGACGGCCTGACTGAGCGGTGGACTTTCAACGAGATGGATATGATTGCCACCTATACCAACAAGTTGGGGGGCGTCACCACCTTTACCTACGACAATATGTCCAATCCGGTGGAGATCACTCTGCCCAACGGCAGCGTCATAACCCGCTCCTACAACGCCATGAACCTGTTGGAGCGAGAGGAACAGACCGGTATGGCCCCCCGTCTCTTCGAGTACGACAGCTATGGCCGGGTCACTGCGGAGCGGCGGGGCGAGGAGAGCAAGCTGTACCGCTACGACGCCGCAGGCCGTCTGATTGGGATTACCGACTGGAACGGCGGCGAGATCACCGTGGAGCGGGACGCTCTGGGTCGGGTTACCAGGCGGACCTACGCGGACGGCAGTGCCGTCACCTTTGTGTATGACGTGGTTGGGCGCTGTGTCACCGAGCGAGACGCCCTGGGCCGGGAGGTATCCTATGAGTACTCCCCCGCCGGGCGGATGACTGGCCGCACGGATGAGAGTGGTGTGCGGACCGGCTATACTTACGGACCGGATGGCCGGCTCAGCCGGGTCACCTACGCAGACGGCAAGTATATTGACTTTACCTACGATGCCCTGGGCAATCTGGTCAAGCGAGCCCTTCAGAGCGGCTACACCGAGTTCTACACCTACGACAGGCTCAGCCGCCGGGTCCGGATTGCCGACAGCGAGGGCCGGGAAAAGGGGCTGGAGTACGATGCTGCCGGCAATGTAATCCGCACAGAGGACAACCAGGGCCGGGTGGTGTGCTATTCCTACTCCGCTGCCGGCTCCCTGGAGAAGGTCATTGATGAGATGGGCCAGGTGACCCACTACGGCTACGACCAGGCTGGACGGCTCAGCGCTGTGCTGAAGGGGGCCTTCCCCGACGAGCGGGCCCAGGAGATCCTCAGCGCCCCGGAGCAGTACCAGAAGCCGGAGAACGTGGACTGCCGCCTGACCACCTGGAAGCGGAACGCCGCCGGCAGTGTGACCGAGATCCGAAACGCCGTGGGCGCGGCGGAGACCTTTACCTACGACGCCTATGGCAGAATGGTCAGCCACACTGATCTGTCGGGGAGTGAGCTGCGCTACCGTTACCATCCGGGCGGCCTGATGGCCGAGGTGGAGTGGGACGGCGCCAGTCTGGCCCGCTATACCTACGATAAGATGAAGCGGATGACCGGGATGGAGGACCAGTGGGGGACCAGCTCCTTCCAGTACGACGCTGCGGGCCAGCTGACCCACACCCGGGACAGCTTCGGCCATGAGGTGGACTATGTTCTGGAGGGGGCGGGAGTGAAGAAGGAGGTCACCGCCAACGGCAAGACCTACCTCTACGAGTACGACGCCCACATGCGCCTGGCCGCCGTCAGCGTGGAGGGCAGCCGGATCACCTACTCCTACGACAGCGATGGCCGGCTGGCGAAGAAGGAGATGACAGGCGGCCTGTCCGAGTCCTACACCTACACCCCCGCAGGCCAGGTGAAGCGGGTCGTGCGCACCGACGGGGAGGGTGAGTGCTGGTCCTGCGACTACCAGTACGACGATTTGGGCAGCATCTCCGAGAAGGCGGAGACCCGCCGCGGCGGGGAGCGGCGGGTCACGGTGTACAGCTACGACGCCCTGAACCGGCTGGTTTCCGTCACCGAGAACGGGGTCCTGCGCAGGAGCTACCAGTACGACCAGTTTGGCAACCGAACCGAGATGACAGAGGACGGCGTTGCCACTCAGTTCCGCTACAATGTTCTCAACCAGGTAACCGAGAAGGTGTGCGGCAATCAGGTGTTTACCTACACCTACGACGAGCGGGGCAACCTGGTCACCGAGACGCAGGGTGGTCAGACCCGGACCTTCGTGTACAGTCCGGAGAACCGCCTGGTCAAGGTGGAGGACTTCGACGGCACTGCGGCGGAGTACTTCTGGGACGGCATGGGTCATCGCTTGGGCAAGGTGGTGGACGGCAAGAAGGTGCTGTTTGTCAACGACTTCAGCCGGCCCACCGGCAATGTTCTGTCCATCGAATCTCAGGAGGAGACCCGGCATCTGCTCTGGGACGAGGCCCTGACCGCCGAGCTGAGCGGGGGAGAGGTGCGCTGGTTCTTTACCGACGAGCTGGGCAGTGTCCGCGCTGCGGCGGACGGCACAGGCAAGGTGGTGGAGCACTTTGATTACGACGAGTTCGGCAAGAGCACCACCGGCAGCTGTCCCGAGTTCGGCTTCTCCGGCCTGCAATACGACGCCGAGTCGGCCTCCTACTTCGCCCAAGCCCGATTCTACTCCCCTCAGCTGGGCCGATTCCTGGCCAAGGACAAGGAGCGGTATATCTTCCCGGAGATTCCCGAATCGGTGAACCTGTATGCCTACTGCCGGAACAATCCGGTCACCTTCATTGACCCCCAGGGCACCGACTGCTACATCTTCTATCTGCCCGAGTGGAAGGGGGAGGCCATGGCTGACCGGAAGGCTCTGGCACAGAAGTACGGCTACGACATCTCCAAGGTCCACATGATTCCCATGAACAACAAGCAGGACCTGACCAACGGATGGAACGGTATGGGTACGGTAGACGGCCAGCCGGTGGACATTGATACGGTGGTCATCGACTCTCACGCCAGCCCCAGCTCTCTGGGCTTTGGCAACGGGAGCAGCTCCATGCGGGCCCAGGATATTCAGAATCTGAACAGCCAGGACGTGAAGGAGCTGGTCCTCTACGGCTGCAACGCCGGCCACATGGACTACCAGAACACCAACCCAGCGGCCCAGTTTGCCCAGCGGGTCAACGGCGGACAGGTGTTAGCCAGCGATGGTACGGTATACTCGACCCCCAGCGGGCGCACGGATTATGATTCCCGGGCGGACGACACCTTTAACAGGTACCTGCGGAATGGGGATCGTGACAACCTGGGCTGGGTGGAGTACACCTATGAAAACGGGCAGGTCCAGACCCACGTGGTGAACGATAAGAAGATGTACGTTACCGAGATGACCGACGAGCTACGCCGGAGAAGGGGGACGATGTGCTGATGACTCTCCCGCGGAAGCTCATAAGCTGCCTGCTGGCCCTGGCCCTTCTGGGGAGCATGACCGCCTGTGGGATTGCAGGGAGTGCTCAGTCTCAGACAACGGAGGAAAACATGGATTTTATGGAATATATGCGTGAAGACCTTGGGGTTGACCTGTCGGAGTATTTGGGCGCCGGCGAGGGAGAGATCACCGACGAGCCCTACGCCTATCTCCGCTTTCCAGTATCCGACCAGAGAAAGCTAGAGGAGACCCTGAACCAGGTCTGCGGGGAGCCGCTGGAGCTGACGGAGGAGGAGATCCCCGGCTACATGGGCCACGAGATTGCCAAAAAGCTGGCGAGTGAGCCGCTGGTCAGCGCCTGGAACTGCTTTCTCAGCGGCCGGGACGGTGCAAAGACCCGGGCGGTGGAGCTCTACCTGACCCAGGGCGAGGGGGAAGCTCTTTTCCTGTACTACTTCGGCTGAACACGGCAAAATATGCGGCGGGTACGTCTGGATGGCGTACCCGCCGTATGTTTCTGCGTTCTAGGAGGCGGCCCTCCGCCGGGTGGGCGCTTCCAGACCTTTGGCGCGGCACCACTCCACGGCCCGGGTGCGGAAGGTGGTGCGGGACACCCCCAGCTCCTTCCCGGCCTGCACGGCGGAGATACGGCCATACCACCATTCCTCCGCCAGCGCTCCGAACCGCTCAGGCATAGGAATACGCTCCCGGCCAAACTGCACGCCCCGCTCCTTGGCCGCTGCAATGCCCTCAGCCTGGCGCTGGTGGATAAAGTCCCGTTCGGTCTGGGCAACGTAGCTGAGCAGCTGGAGCACAATGTCAGCAATCAGCGTACCGGTGAGGTCGCGGCCCTCCCGGGTATCCAGCAGGGGCATATCCAGCACCACAATTGCAATGCCCCGGTCCTTGGTCAGGCCGGACCACTGTTCCAGAATTTCCTTGTAGTTGCGGCCCAGCCGGTCAATGCTCTTGACCACCAGCACGTCGCCATTTTTCAGGGTTGCAACAAGCTGGAGGTAGGCGGGGCGGGCGAAATCCTTTCCGGACTGCTTTTCAATCACAATGTGCTCCTCCGGCACACCGAAATTTCGCATGGCAGCCAGCTGCCGGTCCTCCCGCTGTCCTCTGGTGGATACGCGGACATATCCGTATGTGTTTCCTGACATCCCTGTGTCCTCCTCAAAAAATAGAAAGAATATCAGTCTATTTTATCGAAAAAAATCTTCCGTGTACATCGGCGGCGATATTTCGCATGACATTGGCGAAGGGAACCGCTCCATAAAAATAAAAAACTACCTGTTGAACTCAAGTTCGATAGGTAGTTTTGCACATATAAATGGATTTTATCTGCAAAGAATCTATAGGATATTTGCAATTCTGCGGCGAAAAGCGGATTTCAGAAAAAATTTGAAAAAAGGGCTAAACTTTTTCAAATTCCAGCCGAATAAGTAAATGTACCCAGCAATGGAAGTGATGCAAAAAAACTATACTTTTTTTGCAGTGGAGGAAAAAGGGCGCGAAGGAGCGCGCCGGAACGAAGTAAGGAGAACGACATGCTGAAATTGACCCTGCTCCCTGACGAGTATCTGACCGTCCGGGACGACATCGTGATTCAGCTCACCCGGGTAGCCGGGGGACGGGCGGAGTTGGCGGTGGACGCGCCCCGCGAGTTTCCCATTGTGCGCGGGGCAGTGCTGGAGAAAAACGGCGGCCAGCGTCCGGCGTGCTTAGCGCCTCCGCCGAAGAAGAAGGCCAAGAGCAGCCGGGACCAGGTTTTCCGCTGGAACGACGACCGGGAACGGGCCGTCCGGATTATGAAGCGGACCTTGGATCAGCTGGACCAGAGCCAGTTCAGCCAGGAGGCAAAGCTGCTGCGGGACCAGCTGAACCGAATTATCCCCGCCGTGTGGGAGGACGACTTGGCGGCTCCCTGAATTAGATTTCAACCGGTCTTGCAAGCCGGATGAAATATAGTACCGCGTCTGAACTGTTCCCGCTTCCAAAGGCCACGGAGCAGGAACAGCGGCGGCGCAAAACCCAGTGCCGGAACAAGGAAGTACTGGCACGCCGACCGCATACCCCTAAACATTTTTTTGAAAGGAAGCATTAAAATGAGGATTCAGCACAATATTATGGCTATGAATGCCTATCGCAACTACAACCTGAATAACAAGGCCCTGGCCGGCAACCTGGAGAAGCTGAGCTCCGGCTACAAGATCAACCGCGCCGGTGACGACGCTGCCGGTCTGGCTATCTCCGAGAAGATGCGCGCCCAGATCGCCGGCCTGGAGGCCGCTCAGAAGAACGTCAAGGACGGCACCAGC
>NZ_QWKI01000003.1 GCF_009911645.1 Pseudoflavonifractor sp. 60 | reverse complement strand
CCGCCAACGGCACCTACGACAACGACACCGACCGCGCCGCCCTCCAGCAGGAGATCGACCAGCTGAACTCCGAAATCGACCGTATCGCCGAGAGCGCCAACTTCAACGGTATCAAGCTGCTGGACGGCTCCATGGACGCCAACGGCCGCCGGGCTATCACCGAGACCGTGTTTGCCAACTTGACGGGCGGCAGCAACGTGAATGGAACCGCCCAAACGGCTGGCGCCAACAAGGGCTTTGGCGGAGCGAATGCCAAGGGCAGCCTTAAGCTGACCGGATCGAACCTGGGTGGAACTACGGCTCTGCCGGGCAGTAGCGATAAGAGCGTCCGCTATCACGAAGATGCCAAGGCGTCCAGCAAGACTACCTTCGATATCGAGCTGGGCAATATAAATTTTGAGGCCTCTACCGGCGCCAAGCTTGAAGACCTGATCTTCGGTCTGGCTTCTGGTACAAATGCGAAAAATGCGGTAACAGACTCGACCGCAAGCAACGTTCTTTTTGCAGGAGCGACTGGAAATGACGGAATCAAATATTCCGTCACAGCCGGAAATAGCGGCAAGATTACCGGCGAGGATATTGCTTCCGCTGTTATGAAGGCCATTGGCAGTGAGGGCAAGGTCTACGTTGAGACCAGCGGCGACGGCAAACGCATTGAGTACTCTGTTACGCAGGAAGGAAGCAAACTGTCCTTCACTATGACTGACCAGGGATACAACGACGCTGTGGCCAACCAGACCGCGGATGCCACAAAGAACTACTTCCAGGGCAACTTCAACTTCGGAGTAAACCATCAAGCGGATCCCACCGGTACTACCGATGCCGATAACCTTGAGAAGGCTTTCAATAAGGCCGTGGGTGAGATTCAGAACTCCGGTACCTGCAATGTCAACGAAGGAACTTCTCCCGCTGATACCGTCTATGCCGAGGCCCTGATTCGGTTCACTGCCGCCGGTGATGCTAACAATAATAAGATTGCTGACGTAATCAAGGATGGCGCGGGCCTCCAGATTGGCGATGAGTACTATGTCTTCGCCGCCAGCGATGAGGTGTTCAACGGCGAGTATCAGGACAATGTCCATGTGGTGGATATCCGCGACCTCAGCAATATTAGCAATACCGATGGCACCCAGGACGCCGACCTGCGCAAGGCTTTGGACCGCCTGTCCGTTGCCGCCAAGGACAACGAGATGTTCGACGTCCAGGTGGTCAAGGGCGGCAACGCTCTGTGCCTCACCGAGCGCGCCACCTACACTGGCGACGCCAATCTGACCATGAAGGATTACGGCCTGGAGAACCAGATCCGCACCTTCAGCAGCGCCAGCTCTAAGACTGAGGTCCTGAAGGAAGCCGGCAAGGCCCTGACCCTCCAGATTGGCGACACCTCCGAGGACTTCAACCAGCTCAAGGTCAACATCGGTGATATCCACGCCACTGCTCTGGGCGTTGACAAGGTGAGCGTGGCCACTCAGGAGGACGCTCAGGCCGCCATTGACGTAATCAAGAACGCAATCAACCAGGTTTCCTCCATCCGCGGCACTCTGGGCGCG
>NZ_QWKI01000002.1 GCF_009911645.1 Pseudoflavonifractor sp. 60 | reverse complement strand
CGAGTCCACCATCCGCGACACCGACGTGGCCGAGGAAATGATGAAGTACGTCAAGAACAACATTCTGGTGCAGTCTGCCCAGGCCATGCTGGCCCAGGCCAACCAGCTGCCCCAGGGCGTGCTCCAGCTGCTGGGCTAAGCCTACAGCCGGACGCAGGGAAAATGCACAAGGGGGCGGGCTTCGGCCCGCCCCTTGCTTTGTATCCGGCGAAATAGGATAAGGCCCTTATCCCAAAGGGGGCAAGCGGCTGCGCCGCTTGTTTGGCCCTGCTTT
>NZ_QWKI01000010.1 GCF_009911645.1 Pseudoflavonifractor sp. 60 | reverse complement strand
CTGTCCCTCACTGCGGTGGCTGCTTAGATCCTAAAATCCTTGCGCGAAATGTGTCAACTCATATTGACAAAATCACACCGAGTTGACCCTTACCTCCCCCTAAACCAAGTGAACCGTGTCAATAATCTGGTCTCCATGCACAAGAAATGCCTTGACGCTGTAAACGATCCCAAGCAGGACATCAGCGACTTTGAAGCCGAAGCGCAAAAGAAAATCAAAGGTTTTAGGGATAAACTGGTTACTTCACATATGGGCAATGCGCATAAAGAAGTTTTGCCTATTGGGAGCGCAACCGCATGATGCTGTGGTGTCATGCGGTTGTCGTTTTGCTGTACCGGCTAAATTCCGGGGAAAAATCAACCTCCCCGATAAAGTTATAGTGTACGTCAATGCGCTGGGTGCGATGGCCGCTGGATTTATCCGGGGCGTGGACAACTACCTTTTCCACAAACTCACGTAAAAGGGCCGGGGTCAGCTCGGTGGGTTCGGTGTACTTCTTTACAATCTTCAGAAAATTCTGGACATTGACAGTCTGGGCCTCCGCCTCGGCTACAACGCCTCGCAATTCCTCCGCAGACTGTTTCAGATCCGCCTGTTCCTTTTCGTATCCCTCGGACAACCGGGTAAACCGCTCTACACTCAACGCACCCGCCACACGATCCTCATAAAGCTGTTGAATAATGCGGTCAAGCTCACTGATGCGCCACTCCTGTTTTTCCAGCTTGCGTCTGGCCTGTTCCCGTTCCGTTTTCTGTACGGCGGTCTTGTTCTCCATAACACATCGTACAAACTCGTCCTCGTCATCCTGTGCGTAGGCTACCACCCTCTGCAAATTTTGAAGTACAAGCTGTTCCAGTACCACGGCCCTGATATAATGGGCGGTGCATTGCTTTCTGGAGCGGTAATTTGCACAAGTGTAACTCTCCTGTTCTTTTGTAAATGTAACGGTGCGGTGGTGATACAGCTTTGCTCCACAGTCGGCGCAGTAGGCCAGCCCAGAGAAAAGGCCCATTTCCCCCAGTTTGGTAGGGCGGCGGCGCTGCTCCCGATTCTTCTGCACGATTTCCCATGTTTCTCTGTCAATAATCGCTTCGTGGGTATTCTCAAACACCGCCCGTTTGTCCGGGGGATTGATGATTGCTTTCTTGCTCTTATAGGAGAGTTTGGTTGTTTTGAAATTTGTTGTGCGGCCCAAATAAGTATCCTGCTCCAAAATGCTCAGAACAGTTGCGGGATTCCAGCGGCAGGGATCATCCGGATAGTAACGGCTTGTCCGGCCTGTACGCTGAAACTCAATCGTTCCCGGCGTAGGAATTTCCCGCTCTTTCAGCATACGGGCAATTTTGCCGGGGCCGTTGCCCTCCACGCACAACTGGAAAATCAACTCTACCACAGGGGCGGTTTCCTCGTCCACCAAAAGGTGCCCGTCCTCACCTTTTATATAGCCGTAGGGGGCGTTTGACGCCAGCCTCTGGCCCGACATCCCTTTGTTGCGGAAAACCGCCCGTATTTTCTTCGAGGTGTCCTTTGCATACCACTCATTTATGATATTTCGGAATGGGGTGAAGTCATTTCCCAGTTGATCCTCGCTGTCCACTCCGTCATTAACGGCAATAAAGCGGACTCCCAGTTCCGGAAAGCGGATTTCACTGATATGGACAAGACCACAAAACCATGCGGAGTTGCTGACAAATCAAAAGTGCGCCAGGGAAAACATTTCCTGTGGCGCACTTTTATCATTTTAGCATCAGGAAGAAAATGAAGATATTTTACAAGCCAGTAAAAATTTTATCTGGTATAATAGGCATCAGCAAGGAGGAAAGCCGCATGAAAAAAGAAGTACGAACGGTGGTCTACGATGATGAACTACACATTGAGGCTTACCGTTTCGAGGGCATCGTACAGCCGTTCCCAAACCATTTTCATGAATACTATGTGATTGGATTTATGGAGGACGGGGAACGTGTTTTATCCTGCAAAAATCAGGAGTACACCATCAAAAGAGATGACGTTCTCCTATTCAATCCAGGGGACAATCATGCCTGTGTTCAGAATGACGGAGGTACGCTGGATTATCGGGGCTTCAACATCACCAAGGAGGTTATGTTGGATTTAGCGGAGGAAGTTACCGGCAAGCGGGAACTGCCCGGATTTTCTCGCAATGTAATCTCTGATGAAGAAGTCACCTGCTATCTGCGCCCCCTTCATGAGCTGGTGATGAAAGGCTCCAATGAATTGGGAAAAGAGGAAAATCTGCTGTTTCTGCTGTCTTTGCTGATCCAGCAATACGGCCAGCCTTTTGAAAGCTGTGTCCCGGAGTGCCGGGAGGAAATTGAAAAAGCCTGCTCCTTTATGGAACAGCATTATGCCGAGCGAATTTATCTGGAGCAGATCTGCCGTTGTGCCGGATTGAGCAAATCCACCCTGCTCCGGGCCTTTGCCCTCTCCAAAGGCGTCACACCGTACAGCTATCTGGAAAACATTCGCATTGGTAAGGCCAAAAAGCTGTTGGAACAAGGCGTCCCCCCCGTTGAGGCGGCACTGCAAACCGGCTTTTCCGATCAGAGCCATTTCACCAATTATTTCAACCGATTTATTGGACTGGCCCCCGGTATCTATCGGGACATCTTCAAGGATACGGAGGAAATGCCGCATGAAGGGTAATGGCACAGCGGGCCATCTCTCCGCCCTGCTCACGATCATCATTTGGGGAACGACTTTTATCTCCACCAAAATTCTGCTGGTGGACTTCCAGCCGGTAGAAATATTGTTCTTCCGCTTCGTCATGGGGCTACTGGCCCTGTTGATTGTTTATCCCTGGCGCTTGAAGGGGACGAACCGCCAGCAGGAATTGACCTTTGCCGCAGCGGGGCTGTGTGGGATATGCCTTTACTACTTGCTGGAAAACATCGCACTCACCTACACAATGGCCTCCAATGTCGGGGTGATTATCTCCGTAGCTCCGTTTTTCACGGCCATCCTGTCCCACCTGTTTCTGAAAGAGGAAAAACCCCAGGCCAGCTTTTTCATTGGCTTTATAGTCGCAATGGCCGGGATTGCCCTTATTAGCTTCAATGGTTCCAAGCTGGAGCTGAACCCCGCCGGGGACTTGCTGGCGCTGCTGGCCGCACTAATTTGGGCCTGTTATTCTGTGCTGACAAAGAAAATCAGCGGTTACGGCTACCACACCATTCTCACCACCCGGCGGGTGTTCTGCTATGGCATCTTGTTCATGCTCCCGACGCTATTCCTGTTTGACTTCAATCTGAATTTGGTAAGACTTTCAAATTCTGTGTACCTGTTCAACATTCTGTTTTTAGGATTGGGCGCATCGGCCTTGTGCTTTGTCACCTGGAACTTCGCAGTCAAGACGTTGGGAGCGGTCAAGACGAGCGTTTACATCTATATGGTTCCCGTGATTACGGTAATGACTTCGGTGGCAATTCTCCATGAGAAAATCACCGCCCTGGCCGCTGCTGGCACAGCTCTGACATTGGCGGGTCTGCTCTTGTCTGAGAGCAAACTATTTTTGAGAAAAGAGGCAAAGCAAAATGGACTGGCAAAATGAGAAGTGCGTTATGGTGATTGACGAAAGCCTGCCACGGGGCTTACTCGCAAATACGGCGGCAATCATGGGCATCACTCTGGGAAAGAAAATGCCGGAGGTGGTAGGAGCCGATGTGCCCGACCAAAGTGGCAACGAGCATCTTGGTATCATCGAATTTCCTGTGCCCATCTTGCGCGGTTCGCCGGAGATTATCAAGCAGATACGGGAAAAACTCTACCAGCCTGATTTTCAAGATTTGACGGTGGTGGACTTCTCCGATCTGGCCCAGGGCTGCAAGACGTATGACGAATTTATTGAGAAGATGGGCCATGTTCCAGAAAGTACCCTGCAATATTTTGGCGTTGCCATCTGTGGCCCGAAGAAAAAGGTCAATAAGCTGACCGGTAATATGGTTTTACTGCGATAAACCAATATAAAAGATTACCTTGCCGCACGACGGCAAAAGAAAAAAGCCGTCGTACAAGCAGGAGTATTGTCACGCCCGAAGCGGCGGCTTTGAGAAATCAGAGCCGCCGCTCTTTTGCGCTTTGGCGGCAACAGGAGGATGCCGCCATGCGATTGCAAATAGATAGGTACATATCAAAAAAAGCCTAATC
>NZ_QWKI01000001.1 GCF_009911645.1 Pseudoflavonifractor sp. 60 | reverse complement strand
TCGTCCCGCCCGCAGGCGGCCTGGCCCCTTTGAAAAGGGGCTCCGGCGAAGCCGGTGGGGATTGACCTGCTGGCACTGCTTTTACTTAAAAGCTCAAATAGAAGGTAGTCTGCCGTTGACAATCCCCCGCCTTCGCTTCGCTCAGGCACCCCCTTTGCCAAAGGGGGCGGGCGGCAGCTGCCGCTTTTGCGGTGTTGCATTGGCCCCTACAGAAACTGTCATATTTTGAGGTGTTACCATGTCAGAAAAACAAATCCCAGTCAGAACCGCCCTCATGCCCGCCTACTACAAGGACTTCCACTGCATCATGGGGGCCTGTCAGGACAACTGCTGTGACGACGGCTGGCGGATTGAGTTCAGCAAAAAAGACTATCTGGCCGTTAAACGGGCGGCCCGGAGCGATGAACTGAAGCAGATGGTGGAGCAGAGCTTGGGCCGTCTCAACGAGCGGGCCCACGGCAAGATGTATGCGGAATTTCACCAGAGCGAGGAGGGCCGTTGTGCCTTTCACACCCCGGAAGGCCTCTGCCGCCTCCAACTGGAGTGTGGAGAGGGCGTCCTGCCCAATGTGTGCCGAACCTATCCCCGCGGCACTATCTACACCTCCGCCGCCCTGGAGTACGCCCTCTCCCCCTCCTGCGAGGGGGTGCTGGCCCTGCTTTGGGACTTAAAGGATGGGGTGGATTTTATCGAAGAACCCCTGCCGAAGGAAAAGCACAGAATTTATTGGACAAAGAACCCAATGGAAGCCCGTTTTTCTGTTGTCCGGGCACTATGGATTGACGCTCTCCAGGCCCGTGCTCTGCCCCTATCCCGTCGCTTTCTGTTACTGGGTCTGATGTCCCAACAGCTGATGGGTTTAGATTGGCAGGACGCCTCTACACTGGACCATGCTCTGCTTCAATGGCAAGTGTTACTCCAAAATCCGGATTCACTGGTGAAGAGTTTGGAAAAAATGCCTGGAAACCAGCAGATGTTTATCAGCAACAATGTATACTTACTCTTCAAACTGCTTAAAGCCCTAGGCAGTGAGCTAGTTGCCGAGCTGCTGTCCGCTGCTACCGGAGAAACTTCCCTGGAAGCTCTAAATCTGAGCCGAATATCTGCCAATACAGAATATTATCAAAATTTGGAGAACAAACTGGATGAATTTTTAAACCATTCGGAACATTTTTTGGAAAATCTGATGGTGAGTATAGTTTTCCAGATGGTTCTGCCTAGCTTGGATACACCTCAAGATCTGTGGAAAAGTTATGTAGAGCTCTGCAATCTGTACAGCTTTTACCGCTTTTCCGCAGTCTGCTCCATGGATAAGGAGGTCAGTCGGGCGCGGCTGTTCCACGCCGTGGTCCGGGCCAGCCGCGCTCTGGTTCACGACCAAAGCCAGCGCATCAAGCTCCAGGACGAGCTGTTTAAAAACGACAGCGCAACCCTGGCGCACATGGCCATTCTAGTGGGCGGCTGAAAAAGCGCCTGTTGTCTGTACGGGGCAGACAGCAGGCGCTTTTGCTATATTTTTTGATAGAGGTGCAGGTCAAAGCCCGCCTGACAGGTGAGCTGGTCCAGCATTTCCAGCCTGGCGATGCCCTCCTTGGGGGTCTTCCAGGCGTAGGGGGTCATGCGGAACAGGGCCATAATGTCGCTGTTGTCCTGCAAATTAAGCGTAAAGCGAATTTCCTTTACATCCATCCAGAGAAAACCACTGTATTCCTCCCGCTTCACCGGATTTTCGTAGGGCTTTTCATATAAAACTTCCTTCATCTCCCACAGATGGCGGGCGGCGGGCACCGCGTAGCAGAACAGCCCGTAGGGGCGGAGGACCCGTGCGAACTCCTCCGCCGCCAGGGGGGAGAAGATGTTCACCAGCACGTCCACCGACTGGTCCGGGAGGGGCAGATGATAGGCGGAGGCCACGGCAAATTCTCCCTCCGGGACCCGTTTGGCGGCCCGGCGCAGAGCGGCCCTGGACAGGTCCACGCCGGCGATTTTGGGCTCCTCCTTGCGCAGAGCCTGGAACAGTCCGGCGGTGTACCAGCCCTCGCCGCAGCCGCTGTCCAGCAGGACTGGGTCAGGGAAGTTGACTGCGTATTCCGTGACCGCCAGGCACAGGGCGTCCCGCAGGGGCCGGTAGAAGCCCTTTTCCAAAAAGGCGGACCGGGCGGCCACCATGGCCTTGTCGTCTCCCGGGTCCTTGGAGTGCTTCTGGTTGGCGGGGAGCAGATGGACATATCCGGCGGCGGCCCGGTCGAAGCTGTGGCCGTTGGGGCAGAGCCAGCGGCGCTCCTCCCGCTCCAGAGGGGCGGCGCACAGGGGGCAGCGGAACAGACTTTTCATGGAATTTCACCTCGTCTCTCCATCATATCGGCTGGGCGGAAAAAATACAAGGGCAAATTGAGGAAAAGACTCGAAAAATCCGGCGGACTGTGCTAGAATGGGGAAAACGACCGAGAGGTGACTGATATGAACAAGACCCCGGAGGATATCCGTGCCATTGTGGAGGAGCTGAAGGTGCTCTATCCGGAGGGTATCTGTTCCCTGGAGTACAAAAAGGACTATGAGCTGCTCTTTTCCGTCCGGCTGGCGGCCCAGTGTACCGACGAGCGGGTGAATCAGGTGACCCCCGCCCTCTACGCCCGGTTCCCCACCCTGGAGGCCTTGGCCAACGCCGAGATTTCAGAGGTGGAGGAGTATATTCACTCCACCGGTTTTTTCCGGGCCAAGGCTAGAGATATTGTGCTGGCTTCCCAGATGCTGCTCCGGGACTACGGCGGCAAGGTGCCCGGCACCATGGAAGAACTGTTAAAGCTCCCCGGGGTGGGCCGGAAGACCGCCAATCTGATTCTGGGGGACGTGTACCACACCCCCGGCGTAGTGGTGGCGGACACCCACTGCATTCGGATCACCGGCCTGCTGGGGCTCACTGACGGCTCCAAGGACCCAGCCAAGGTGGAACAGCAGCTGCGAAAGATCCTGCCCCCGGAGGAGTCCAACGACTTCTGCCACCGCATGGTCCTCCACGGCAGGGCGGTGTGTGTCGCCCGGCGGCCCCAGTGTCAGGAGTGTACCCTGCGCCCTTGGTGCGACCACTTTGCGAAAAATGGATAGCTCTATTGATGCCAAAAAACGCCGGAGTTACACTCCGGCGTTTTCTTGTCCTTTTGGCTTGTACTGCTCTTCTCCGGTTTCGATAAACAGGAGAAAGTCGTTGATCTTTTTTTCGCTCCATCCATCGGCCCGCAAACCCAGGAGAAGACGTGCAACTTCCTGCATATTCATTGTAGAATACCTCCTTTTATTTTGATTATAAGTCTATTATACCATAGGGCGCAGGAAATTGGAACACCCTATATTTATCGAAAAACAATAAAAATATATTGACAATCGGTTTTCGCTGTGCTAGGATAGTGCCACAAAGAGGGGGAATTTTCCGTGGAAAAGACTGCTGTTCAGCGTCTGGCAAGGATTTTGCGGCTGATGGTCTGGAGCGTTTTTGCTGTCAATGTGCTCTGTCTTGTGCTGGTGCCGGGATTTGTGGCCTATCGGGCAGAGGGCGGCCCCGCCGAAGCTGCTCAAGTACTGCGGCATGGGCTGGAGCAGTGGCTGAGCGGCCAAGGGGAGCGGAATTTTACCATCGCGCTGACCTTTTTTGCCTCCTGGTGGGCTGTGTGGACTGAGACCGGTCCAGCCCTGCTGACCCTGTTTTTCTGGGTCTGCGGGATATGTACCGCCTCCATTCTCTGGCAGGCCAAGCGGGTATTGGACACCATTCTGGAGGGAAATCCCTTTCAGCGGCGCAATGCTCAGGCGCTGAAACGGGCGGCGGAGTGCTGCTGGGTGATCTCCGGGGCGGCGCTGGTCCGGCTGATTCTCAATTTTCTGTACTGGAGGAGCGACGCGCCTCTGTTTACCTACAACGCTCTGTTTGTCCCCGCCTTCCTCATGGGAGGGCTGCTCTTTCAGGTGATGTCCGCTCTGTTCCGCCAGGCGGCGGAGCTGAAAGAGGACCAGGACCTGACCATTTAGGGGGCAGGCGTATGGCGATTGTGGTTAACTTGGACGTAATGATGGCCAAGCGGAAGATGTCCCTGGGGGAGCTGGCCCAGAAGGTGGACATCACCATGGCGAATCTGTCCATATTGAAGAACAACAAGGCCCGGGCGGTTCGGTTCTCCACGCTGGAGGCCATTTGCAGAGCGCTGGACTGTCAGCCGGGGGACATTTTGGAGTTTGTACCGGACGGGGAGGACGGGACATGAGCGAGCAGTGGAAGTGGTTTTTCAGGACTTTAGGGACGATTGTTCTTCAGGCGGTGCTGATTTTGCTTGCAGTTTTCGTTGGACTGTATATTTTTGCGGGCCTGGTCATCTTCGGAGCGCTGAGCCAGACATGAACAAGGTATTCTGTATCATTCTGGGCCTGTGTTTTGGAGGAATCGTCCTGCTCTGCTGGATGGACAGCACACTGGTAATCGGGCCGGTGGACAGCGGGAGGATGATATGCGGGCTGATGCTGATCTTTGTGCTGACCCTGATTGTCTGGATTGACTGGGCCATAGCCAGGTCCACAAGGGGCTGGGAGCGGGTTGTTGCCCTGACCTTTTCTGTGGCTGTGGAGGTCATTTTTCTGGTGTCGGGGCTCTTTTTATTGGCCCTAGGGGACCGCAACCCCCGGTATGTGGTCCTTCCGGCGCCGGAGGGCAGACCGACCCTGGTAGCGCAGGAGGAGAGCTGGCTCCTGGGAGGCTGGGGGCGGTTTTATTGGCAGAAGCGGCCTTGGCTGCTTCAGGACACTGGCGTGACCTACACCACCGACGACGGCTTCCGTCCCTTTGCCCACGGAAGCTATGAGCTGGAGTGGGGGGAGGACAGCGTCACCGTCCGGTTTGACATCGCCGCGGGCTGGGACAGCCGGACGGTGCCGTATCCCAACGGTTAGGAACAGGAGGAGCTTGTATGGGCTATGGAATGATGAACTTGTGCAGTGTTGCCCTGGGGCTGATTGGATGGACGATCCCCGTTGTTCAGCTGGCGCTGTGCGTGTGTCAAAAAAGGGGACTGGGCCGTCTGGCTTCGGTCCTCAGCTTGGGGGCCTGCGGCGTAGCTATCTGGTTTCAGATTTGCTATGATGAACACTTGGTCAACATCGGGGACTGGTCCGCGCTGATGGACACCATAAAAGCGGTGCGTGTCGTCTCCCTTTTTCTGCTGATTACCACGGTTCTGCTCAATCTGGCACTGGTCTGGGCGGAGGGGCACAGAAAGGAAGGATTTTGATGAAGCGGTTGACGGTTTTTACGATGGCGGCTCTATGTCTGCTGCTCACCGGCTGTTCTGCGGCGGCCTTTTTCCTGTCCGGCTGTGGGGGAGAGGATGCCGACCTGGTGATTGTCAACAGCGGGCGTCAGGCGGTGTGGTCCATTGAGCTGGACTACGGGAGCCAGACCGAGGGCATCCAGAGCGCCCGGGAGCGGCCCCTGATGGAGCAGGGCCAGAGCTACGGCGTGGCCCTGGAGGAGGGGACGGAGACGGTCACGGTGATACTGTCCGGCCGGTGGGGCCGGGAGCTGGCCCGACAGACGGTGGTGTTCAGCGGGGAGCGGCTGTATCTCACCCTAGATGCGGACAGAACCCTGACAGTATCGGAGGAGTGGTACAATGGGTGAATGGATTTTCTGTCTCTTCCTGATTGGCATCCTGGTGCTGGGTGCGATTTGGATTGACTGCCTGCGAAACGGTGAGGGAAGGCGCCGGACCTGCCTGGTTTGGGACACGGGACTGTTTTTCGCTTCGCTGGCACTGTATTTGGGCGGGTCTATCGTACTGCGCTCCTTTGGACTGGCCTGGCGGAGCCTGCCGGAGGCGATTCTGGTTGGAGTGGTGATGGTCAGCTTCTGGGCAGGGCTGGGATTGTCCTGTTCTCTGTGCGAATTGGATGGCCTGACCAAATGGGGGATCATAATTCTTGCCGGTGTGGTGTTCCTGGTGACCCTGTGGCTTGGACTTTTCATCTTTGCCTTTAAGATTTCCGTAGAGGAGCGGGTCATAGAGTACCAGGGGCAGACCTTATTAGAGGAGTACACTGACTTTCCGGATGTGCAGTATGATTATTATGAGTACCACGGCCCTCTGGTGCGGGGCAGGGGAAGGATTTATGTAACTATTGATTAGAGGTGAGGAAGAATGCGTTATTTTGACGTGATTGCTCCTCTGACCCTGACGGTATCGGAGGAGTGGCTCAATGTCTAATTTCACCGGTTTCTCTTTTCCAATGGTGCTGATTGGAGTGTTTATGCTGGGTCTGCTGGGGCTGGGCTGTCTGGTCCGCTGCAAGGGGAAGATCCGGGACAGTCTGGCGCGGACGGCGGCGGTCTTCCTGAGCGCCCTGGCCCTGTATTTTGGAGGTATGATCCTGCTGGGCTTTTTCGGGATGACCTGGCGGAATCTGGCCTCGGCGCTGTTCTTCGGCACGCTACTGGTCAGCGGCTGGGCGGGGGTCGTCCTGACGGTGGCCTGCGTTTTGGATCAGAAGTGGTCCAATATCCCCATTCTGCTGGAGTGGGCTGGCAAGGCGTTGGTCTGTTTCTTGGCCGCCGAGGTTCTGCTTGTGACCCTGTGGATTGGGCCCTTCCTGCTGCTGTTTGGATTTACGGATTCAGAGCGGACTGTGGAGTACCAGGGCCAGACACTTCTGGAGGTAGACGACGGTTTTTTAGACCCTCACTACAGCTATTACGCCTACCATGGCCCTCTGGTGCGGGGGATAGATCGCATCTATGACGGCCCGACCTCCATCTATGGGGACATCGGCTGAGGAGGTAGTTTGTATGAAGAAAAAGGGTTGGATTCTGGTATTGGCCTTTGCAGCGGGGGCGATACTGTTTCTCAACACGCCGGAGCGGCGGACCAAGGGCTATTTCCGCATCCACCAGGAGGAACTGACCCAGGCGGTGTCCCGCTGGCAGAGGGGGGAGGAGCTGAGCTTTGATCCCTGGCTGACAGTGAACATCTGGAGCGGAGAGCATGATATCGTAGAGTATATCGTGGTCAGCCGGGGCATTGTCACCTCCAGCAGCTATTACGGCTTTTTTTACTCCCCGGACGGCGTGCCGGTCTCCTTCCAGAACAGCGGCGAAGAGCTGGAGCGTCTTGGCCAGTATGAGTGGCGCTGGCAGGGCGAGGGGGACAACCGGGGCTATATTGAATTGATTCTGCCCAACTGGTACTACTTTGAGGCCTCTCTGTAAAGTTTCACCTCTTCCCATCATATAGATAGCAAAGCGGAACATTGCTATCCAGTGAGGAGAGGTGATTTTTATGAGACCCCGAAGATTTGCTTTCCTGGAGCGGGCGGCGGAGATGTTCGACCTTCCGGTGGACGCGGTGGCCGGGCTGACCCGGCTGGAGCTGGTGGGCGACGGGGAGCTGCGGGTTGAGAACCACAAGGGGATTCTCGCCTACGGCACCGAGGAGATCCATATCAGCGGCGGCGTCTATCTTATCAAGGTGGCCGGGCAGGAGCTGGAGCTGCGGGCCATGACGGGATTTGAGCTGTTGATTACCGGAAAGATCTCGCAGATCACGTTGGCATAGAGGGGGGGCGCTATGAAAAAGCTGATGAACTATCTCCGGGGGATCGTGGTGGTGCGGGCGGCCGCCCCCTTTCCCGAGCGGCTGATAAACCTGTGTGCCCAGGCCAACATTGACTTCTGGGGGGTTGAGTGGCTGGACGAACACACGCTGCGCTTTGTGACCCGGCGGCGCACCCTGGCTCTGCTGGAGGAGCAGGCGGAGAAGGTGGGGGGAGCGCTGGAGCGGGAGTCCAGCCGGGGCCTGCCCGATGTGTGGGAGCGCTTCCGGACCCGGTATTTTTTCCTGATGGGGCTGGTGTTCGCCCTGTGCGCGGTGAGTTTTCTGTCCCGCTTTGTGCTGACCATCGAGGTCACCGGAAACCAGCGGGTGCCCACCGCCGTCATCCTCAGCCAGCTGCGCCAGCTGGGGGTGCGACCCGGGGTCTACGGCCCGTCGCTGCACCGCAAGGAGCTGGCCCAGGAGGCGCTGCTGGGGCTGGAGGAGCTGTCCTGGATGGGCATCAACCTCCACGGGACCCGGCTGGAGGTCATTGTCCGGGAGACGCTGGAGACGCCAGAGCGGCTGGACGAGTCGGGCTTTTTCGACATTGTGGCCGAGGCGGACGGCGTCATAACCAACCTGGAGCCGGAGCAGGGAGACGCCCGGGTTCAGGACGGGGACGTGGTGGCCAGGGGGGACGTGCTCATTGCGGGGACCGTCACCATGGAGCCGCCCCAGTACAGCGGCCTGCCCTTTCGGTACTACCAGACCCATGCCCGAGGACGGGTATGGGCCAGGACCTGGCGGGAGCTCTCCGCCGAAATCCCGCTGGAGGCGGCGGTGAAGGAGTATACCGGGGAGCAGAAGAGTGTGTGGTCACTGAATTTATTGGGACAGCGGGTGAAAATTTTCGGAAGTACTAGCATTTCCTGGCCCATGTATGATAAAATAACCACAGTGCGCCAGCCGTCCCTGCCCGGAGGGGAAGCACTGCCGCTGTCCTTTCAGAGGGAGACCTTCCAGGCCTATGAGACCAGGCGGGTCCAGGTGGATTCCGCCGCCGCCCAGCAGCTGTTGGAGGAGCGCCTGCTGAACCAGCTGGACGCCCTGATTGGGGAGGACGGACAGGTGGAGACCACAACCTTCTCAGCCCGCGTGGAGGACGGCAGTCTGCAAGTTACACTCACCGCCCAGTGTCTGGAGGAGATTGGGAAAGAACAGCCGGGCGTGGAGCTGCCCGCGGAATCAGACACCCCCTAGGGGCGCACAATTTTGAATGTACCAAGGAGAATTATCAATGACAGAACAGACCATCAGCCTGGAGCGTCTGGAGGAGACCATCAACGTCTTCGGGTCCTTCGACGAGAATATCCGCATCATCGAGCGAGAGATGGGGGTCACGGTGGTGAGCCGGGATTCTATGCTCAAGGTGGCGGGGGAGGACCCGGAGGGGGTCATGTACGCTGTCAAGGCCATTGAGAACCTGATGACTCTGGCCTCCAAGGGGGAGACCATTAACGAGCAGAACGTTCGTTATATTGTCCAGCTGGTGAAGGAGGGCAAGGAGAGCCAGATCGTCCAGCTGGCGGGGGACGTGATCTGCGTCACCGCCAAGGGCAAGCCCATCAAGGCCAAGACCCTGGGGCAGAAGAAGTATGTGGAGGCCATCAAGAACAATGTGGTCACCCTGGGCATCGGCCCTGCCGGCACCGGCAAGACCTACCTGGCCGTAGCCGCCGCCGTGGCTGCCTTCCGGGCCAAAGAGATCAACCGGATCATTCTAACCCGTCCGGCGGTGGAGGCGGGGGAGCGGCTGGGTTTCCTCCCCGGCGATTTGCAGAGCAAGGTGGACCCCTACCTGCGGCCCCTGTACGACGCCCTTTTTGAGATGCTGGGCCCGGAGACCTATCAGAAGTATCTGGAGCGGGGCAACATCGAGGTTGCGCCCCTGGCATACATGCGGGGCCGTACCTTGGATGACTCCTTCATCATCCTGGACGAGGCTCAGAACACCTCCCGGGAGCAGATGAAAATGTTCCTGACCCGTCTGGGCTTCGGCTCCAAGATCGTCATTACCGGTGATATAACCCAGATCGACCTGCCCACCGATAAGGTGTCCGGTCTGCGGGAGGCCATGCGGGTCCTGAAGGGGGTGGAGGATATTGCCATCCTCCGTCTCAACGAGTCTGATGTGGTCCGCCACGCCCTGGTGCAGAAGATTATCAAGGCCTATGAGGTGGACGAGGACCGGCGGAATCCCAAGAAGGACAAGCGTTAAAACAACTCAAAGGAAGCGGAGCCCAATTGGAGCCCCATGCTGATCCCGCTGTAAAAGCACCAGAGGCCGTGGCCCATCACAGGGTCTTTCTTCAAGTGCTCCGGCCAGAATCCGGGATTGGGCCCGGTGACCATGGCGTAGTAGAGAAGTTCTATGATTTTGGGGATTTCGATGTTCATTTGGGTTTCCTCCTATACACAGTTTTCTGTGTGTCAAGAGGTTTTGCTATGTTTTCTAATCGAATACGGATGCTACGCAAAGAACAGAACCTGACCCAAACACAGGCCGCATCTCAAGTAGGGCTTTCCTTTCGGGGATATCAGGACCTTGAATTAGGTGCGGTTCCCCGTGGAGATACTTTGCTGGCGATTGCAGAGTTTTATCAGGTATCTATTGATTGGCTCATGGGCCGAACGGACAAGCGGGAGGTAAACCGTTAATCAAAGCGGCGGCTCCATTGGTATTCAGCAGACCTTTGCGAGGTGTTCCCAAAAATTTTTAACCCAGTGACGGCACACCCGGCCCGAAGCTGCATAGGATGAAACAGCCGGCGACGGTCAGACTAATAGGGAGGGGAGGCGTTTTCATGGGTATCGTGGTGGTACGTTCCCCGAAGTGTCTGCGGGGGCTGCTGCGCAGGATTTTCGGTGTAAAATAGGGCATACATAAGAACTCTCCCACATATAGTGTGAACAAAGCAGAATCGTACCCACAGGGCTCTGCACGGGCCGACACTATGTATAACAAGGGAGAGGACACCATGGAACTGGAATTTGACCGTGATACAATCGTCAGCTATGAGACGGTGGCGCAGGCGACCCTGTGCCAGGAGGAGACCCAGGAGAGCATTGTACCAGACGCCTGCCCGGATATTCTGCGCATTGTGGACGTATGCGGCCAGGCAATGCTCAGCGGCAAGCAGGCCAAGGAGGGGATGGCTCAGGTCACCGGGATGGTGCGGGCCGTCATCCTATACCAACCCGAGGGGGGCGGCGGACTGCGGCGCATCGAGGTAGGGCTGCCCTTTACCTGCCAGCTGGAGGCCCCGGGGCTCACTGAGGCGGGGACAGTGCTGGCCAGCCCTCGCCTGCGCCGCGCAGAGGCCCGGGCGCTGAATCCGAGAAAGGTTCTGCTGCGGGTGGACCTGGCAGTAGATATCACGGCCTGCCAGCCGGTGGAGCGGTCTATCTGCTGCGGCGTGACTCAGCCGGAGGAGCACCACATCTGCCAGCGCCAGCATCCGGGGGAGCACTTCCAGCTGTGTGCTGTTCAGGAGAAGCCCTTCTCCTTTTCCGACCAGGTGCGGCTCCAGACGGGCTCCGGCGAGACGCCAAGTCTGCTGGCCGCCCGGGTCCAGCCGGTTTGTACAGAGAGCAAGCTCATCGGCGCGAAGCTGATTTTTAAGGGCGTGGTGGAGCTGTATCTTCTGCTCCAGGAGCAGGGGGGCGGGCTGTCCGCCAGCCATGAGTCTATGCCCTTCTCTCAGATCATTGAGGTCCCCCAGGCCGGCGAGGAGGGGGACTGTCAGGTGGAGGTAGAGGTTGTCTCCCTGCACTGTGAGCCCGCCCCAGGGGATGAGCGGGAGCTGGAGGTGTCTCTGGAGCTGCTGGCCCAGGCCCAGGTGCGCTGTCACCGGCCTGTGAAGCTCCTTCAGGACCTGTACAGTACCAGCAATCTGATGGAGGTGGACCGGGAGAACCAGCCGCTGTGCCGTCTGGGGGAGCAGTCAGTGCGTCCTCAGGCGGTGCGGGAGCTGCTGGAGACGGGGGAGATGGTCCGCTCTGTGGTGGACGCCCGCCTTGCCCTGGGCCAGGTGAATCAGAGCCGGGAGGGGTCCGAGCTGGTCCTCACGGTGGACGCCTGGGTCACCGTGCTCTATCTGGATGAGAACGAGCTGGTCCAGTGTATCCAGCGGTCTATCCCGGTGTCCTGCCGCCTGGACTGCCTTGAAGGGGTCAAGTGTACCTGCTTCTGCGCCTGCCCCGGGGAGGTTTTCGCCGCCCCCGGCGCCGGTGGAGTGGAGGTGCGTTTTACGGTGGAGTTCCACTGTCTGACCACCGAGACGGTCTCCATTCCGTCTGTGACGGCGGCGCATCTGGGGGAAGTCCGGAGCGCCGGCGAGGAGACACGTCCCTCCATGGTCCTGCGTATGCCCGCCCCCGGGGAGGAGCTGTGGGACATCGCAAAGGCCCACGGCACCACCATCGAGCAGATCCTCCAGGCCAACGAGCTGGAGGAGGAGGCCCTGCCCTTTGGGCGGATGCTCCTCATTCCCAGTACCAGGTAAGCAAACTGCCGTCCCTGAAGAGGGGCGGCAGTTTTTCTTGTCATATTCCACAGCTTATCCCAATAGACTATACAGAAATTACCGGCTCATACAGCCGAAGGAGGAATTGCAGTGGAAGATCGCAAAATCTATGAGGATATTGCGCTCCGTACCGAGGGCGATATCTACATCGGCGTGGTAGGGCCGGTCCGAACGGGGAAATCCACCTTTATCAAGCGCTTTATGGAGACGCTGGTCATCCCCAACATCGAGAACGTCTACCGCCGGGAGCGGGCCCGGGATGAGCTGCCCCAGAGCGGTTCCGGGCGGACCATTATGACGGCGGAGCCCAAGTTTGTCCCCGAGGAGGCGGTGGCGGTCACGGTGGACGGCGGAGCCGCCTTCCAAATGCGGATGATCGACTGCGTGGGCTACATGGTGGACGGCGCGGTAGGCCAACTGGAGGGGGAGAACGAGCGGATGGTAACAACCCCCTGGTTTGAGCACGAGATTCCCATGGCGGAGGCGGCGGAAATCGGGACCCGGAAGGTGATCTCGGAGCACTCCACCATCGGCGTGGTAGTGACCACCGACGGCACCATCACCGATATTCCCCGGGAGGAGTACCTGGAGGCGGAGGAGCGGGTCATCTCCGAGCTGAAGGAGCTGGGTAAGCCCTTTGTGGTCCTGCTCAACTCCGCCACCCCCGATTCAGAGCGGGCCCGGGCCATTCGCTCCGACATTGCCCAGCGGTATGACGTGACCTGTGTGGCGGTGAATTGCCTGGAGCTGGACCAGGAGGAGATTAACGCTATTTTGAAGAGTGTCCTCTATGAGTTTCCGGTGAAGGAGCTGGACCTGTTTCTGCCCCCTTGGGTGGATGCCCTGCCCCAGGAGCACCCCATCAAGGCGGCGCTGTACGGGGCCATTCGGGAGGGGACCGCCCAGCTGCGGCGTATCCGGGACGTGGAGAACGCGGTGGACTCCTTCCGCACCTGCGAGGTGGTCAGCGGGGCCCGCATCTCCGCTATTGACTTGGGGACTGGGGTGTCCGCCGCCATGCTGGAGCTGCCCCGGAGCCTGTTTTATAATACCCTGTCTCAGCAGTCCGGTTTTACCATCGGGGATGACGGCGACCTGATGGCGTTGCTCACCGAGCTGGCCGGTGTGAAGAAGGCCTATGACAAGGTGGCCGATGCTCTGCGTGAGGTGGAGGAGACAGGCTATGGCATTGTGGTGCCGCCCATCGACTCCCTGGTGCTGGAGGAGCCGGAAATTATGAAGCAGGGGGGCCGGTACGGTGTCCGGCTGAAAGCAAGCGCTCCTTCCATACACATGATCCGTGCGGATATTGAAACAGAGGTCTCCCCCATTGTGGGAGGGGAGAAGCAGAGCGAGGACATGATCCACTACCTGCTTCAGGAGTACGAGGGAGATTCCAGCCGCATTTGGGAGGCCAACATCTTTGGAAAGTCTCTCCACGAGCTGGTAAACGAGGACCTGAACTCCAAAATCAACCGGATGCCCGAGGATGCCCGCATTAAGCTGCGGGAGACCCTCCAGCGCATTATCAATGAGGGATCCGGTGGACTGATCTGCATTATCCTGTAAACAAAAGCGGCCTCTGCCAGTGGGCAGGGGCCGCGAGTTTTTTGGTAACAAGTTGGGCTGTTTACGACTTGCATACTTCCAACAGTTTCTCCGGCGCGCACAGCTGGATACTCCGATACCCCAGCTCCAACCAGCCCTGCCGGGCGAATTCATTGAGTACCCGGCTCACTGTAACCCGGCTGGCAGAGACGGCGGCGGCAATGTCGTCCTGAGTTGAGAAGACTGTGCCATCTCGGCTGGCCAGTGTAAGCAGATAGTTGGCAACCCGCCACCGGGCGGGACGGAATGCCATCTGGTCCACCTGGCAAGACAGCAGCCGTACGGTGCGGGCCAGGTACTTCATCATAGCCAGGGCCAGCTCCGGGTCACGGGCAAACTCCTGGGCCACCAGTTCCCGGTCGATGGGGACGATCTCGCAGGGAACCAGGGCCACCGCCGAGGAAACCCGGGGCAGCTCGTCAAAAAAGGAGGCCTCCCCGAAGAGGCTCCCAGCGCGGTAGATGTTCAGAACCCGCGACCCTCCGTCCTCTGACTGGATAAAGCTCTTTACCTGGCCCGATTTCAGAAAATAGAAACAGGTGGCCTCAGTGTCCTGAAGATAGATGAGATAGCCCGGGGAGCAGCGCACCGGGGGCCGGCTTTTGGCAAAGGTTTCCCAGATGCCGGCGGGGAAGTCCAGCTCAGGATTCATAGCGTTTCCGCTCCATGCCCCGCCTGCTCCCTAAGTTGGGCCTTTACCATGTCCAGCAGGGGAGTGTATGGGGGGAAGTGTTCTATCAGCGGACGGCCGTCCCGACCCTTCCAGCAGGAGAAGTCGCTCATCGTGTAGAGGACACAATGAACATGGAGGATATCCGGCTTTCGCTTAAAAAAGCCTCTGTGCGGCTTCGGTGGCGGCAGCTCTTTCAGGACTGCTTCATCCCGCAGCAGATAGCCAGAAGTGCTCAGTTCCAGATAACCCGCTAATGTGTCTTCCACCCAGACCACCCAGACAGCTCCGCTTATACCGGGAACATAGTCCGCTGCCCGGTCCAGCAGGTTTGAGACGGTGGGGGGATGGTCCATCTCCTCAATTTTGGTGTTGGGGGCGTTGCAGTCGTCTGCCATACAGACGCTGTCCCGGGTCCATTGAATTTTCAAGAAGGACATTTAAACCACCTTGCCTCAAGGAAGGAGCTTCCCAACCCTTGGATTTTACTGTTCCACACCTGTAATATAAGCGTCGAAGATTTTATCCAGTTCCTCTGGCGTATAGGTCTTGTCGGGTTTCTCCCTGATAATTCGTTTGAGGTCGTACACGGTTGCTTTCTGAACGATCACAATTTCCTTTTCGGTCAGCATTTTGTCGGCCTCCTTTTCATATTATGAATTTATTTTACCATAGAACGGTATGGCTGTCAAAAGATTTTATTAACTATATCATACTTTACATTCTTTGGACAGGCCCTGTGGTAAAATCCTTTCAACAAACCGTTAAGGAGGTATTTTTCCTATGGGAATGACAATGACGCAAAAGATCTTGGCTAAAGCCGCCGGACTGGACAAGGTGGAGCCCGGCCAGCTGATTGAGGCCAAGCTGGACCTGGTGCTGGGCAACGACATCACAACCCCGGTGGCCATCACCGAGTTCGAGAAGGCGGGCTTTACCCAGGTCTTTGACAAGGAAAAAATTGCCATTGTGCTGGACCACTATACTCCCTGCAAGGATATCAAGTCTGCCCAGCTGTGCAAGCAGGCCCGGGAGTTTGCCCACAAGCATGAGATTACCAACTTCTTTGATGTGGGCCAGATGGGTGTGGAGCACGCTCTGGTGCCCGAGAAGGGCCTGGCCGCTCCCGGGGAGGTCATTGTAGGTGCCGACTCCCACACCTGCACCTACGGCGCTCTGGGGGCCTTCTCCACCGGCATCGGCTCCACCGATATGGCTGCTGGTATGGCCACCGGACTGCTGTGGTTCAAGGTGCCCTCCGCCATTAAGGTGACGCTGAAGGGAAAACTCCAGCCCCAGGTGTCCGGCAAGGATGTGATCCTCCACCTGATTGGGGAGATTGGCGTGGACGGGGCGCTGTACCAGTCTCTGGAGTTTGCCGGGGAGGGGGTAGCCAGTCTGTCCATGGACGACCGCTTTACCATCTCCAACATGGCCATCGAGGCCGGCGGCAAGAACGGTATTTTCCCGGTGGACGAGAAGACCATGGAATACATCAACGGTCGAGTGAGCCGCCCCTGTGAGGCATTCTCCGCCGACCCCAACGCGGTCTATGAGCAGGAGGTGGTCATCGACCTGGACCAGCTGGAGCCCACCGTGGCCCTGCCCCATCTGCCTGAGAACACCAAAACGGTGTCCGAAGTGGCCGGTACCCCCATCAATCAGGTGGTTATCGGCTCCTGCACCAACGGCCGGATCAGTGACCTGCGCATCGCCGCCGCCGTGATGAAGGGGAAAAAGGTGGCCTCCAACGTGCGCTGTGTGGTCATTCCCGCTACCCAGGAGATCACCCTCCAGGCTATGAAAGAGGGGCTTATTGAGACCTTTATCCAGGCTGGCGCGGCGGTGTCCACCCCCACCTGCGGCCCCTGTCTGGGCGGCCACATGGGCGTAATGGCCGAGGGGGAGCGCACCGTCTCCACCACCAACCGCAACTTTGTGGGCCGCATGGGCCACACCACCTCTGAGATCATCCTGGCCTCTCCCGCCGTGGCAGCCGCCTCCGCCATCGCCGGCTGTGTGGCCGACCCGAGAAAGTGAGACTGTTGTGCGAGACCTGACTGAAGATGTCGTCAACACCGCCCACAACTTCGTCCAGAATATGCAGCAGTATTTTGATACTCCACTGGACTACTCCATTGAGAGCCTGGAGGAGATCGACGAGATGCTGGACGGCCTGGGGGCGCGGCGGACGGAGATGACCGAGGATGCTTTCTTTGATCTCTACTCCATGACGGGCTGTTATGTCTTTGAGACGGCCCGCCGGAACTACGGTGGACAGTACTTCTGGATTCAGGAGGAGCAACAGCCTGGCCTGGCGGCGGGACACCCCGACTTCCTGGTGGTAATCAAGGTCTGGGAGAAGGTCAAAGGCCGCCTGATTAAGGGGGAGGAGGACAACATCCCCTACTACATCGCTGGGTACAAAGAGCACATTGAAATCGGCAAAACAAAACCGGGCTACCATGTAACCATCGTCTAAGAGAAAAAACGAAGTTTTTTCGAAAAATTCTTTTTGGTACTTTTTCTTATAAGAAAAAGTACATAATAACCAGTCAGAAAGGACGGAACCAATATGAAGGTTTATAAATACGGCGCCAATGTGGATACCGACGTTATCATCCCGGCGCGACACCTGAACGATCCCTCTCCGGCGGCCCTGGCCAGCCACTGCATGGAGGACATCGACGCAGACTTTGCCTCTACCGTGGAGGCGGGGGATATCATTGTGGCCGGGCCCAACTTCGGCTGCGGCTCCAGCCGGGAGCACGCCCCCCTGGCCATCAAGTCCTGCGGGGTGAAGTGCGTCATCGCGCCTTCCTTTGCCCGCATTTTCTACCGCAACGCTATTAACATCGGGATGCCCATCGTGGAGTGCCCCCAGGCGGCGGAGGAGATCCAGGCTGGGGACCAGGTGGAGGTGGACTTTGCCACCGGCGTTATTACCGACGTGACCACCGGCAAGACCTACCAGGCCGCGCCCTTCCCTGCCTTTATCGAGGGTATCATCCAGAGCGGCGGTCTGCTCAACTCTCTGAAGGAGAGAGGAGCGGCGAAGTAATGGCGGCTATCGTCATCAGTATGGATTCCCGGAAAATGACCAACCCCGATTTGGACATCCGCTACCTCCTGCCTGACCGCATTGAGGAGTGGTCGCAGGGGGCACTTACCGACGACGGCTACGACTATGTGGACCAGGACGGCCACATTTTGGCGGTCTGGCTGGAGACGGGGGACCCGGAGGGCTGGTGGCCCAAGGTGGTGGAGCTGCTGAAAACGGAGCAGTTCTGTGATAACGACCTGTCCCAGTCTGCCCTGGTGCTGATTGCGGAGGAGTCCGGGGCGGAAATTATGAAGTGCTGCCAGGTCTGGCCGGAGTAAGCCGTGGAGGAGCAGGAACTGATCCAGCTGGTGCTGGACTTTACCCGGGAAATGAACGATCTCCAGGCCGTATTTTATCCCAAGCTCAGGCAGGACAGAGCAAATACCGCTCAGGTATTCGCACAGTACCAGGTCCAGGCGGACGGGCTTTACACCCGTTACCTGACCCGGAAGAAGCGAAATTATTACTATGGCATCAGCTATCCTCCATTTTTCCAGGGCGTGACGGACAGCGCACGGTTTACAGTGGAACAGGTCAAAAGCCGTTGGGTTGTGGAGGTGCTGATTGAGGAAGTGACAAGGGATTTTCGTTTCAGTCTGGTGTGCCGCAGCGGCGTATGGCGTATTGACAGCTTCAAACAGCGTTACCACTCCATCGGCAGAGAAATTGTCTATGGGTGGCTGTACGGAAATTTTTAACAGACTGGAGGCCGTAAAACGTGACAGAGGCGGAACATCGAAAACGTCTGCTGGACCTGTTGGATCAGATCCCCACAGGAGTGCCCGCCGGGTGGGAGAAGGAAACCCTTGCGGTGGGCGGGCTGATGTACCTGGGTTTTTCCAACCTCCAAACCGAGAAGCTGGTGGTTATTTCCTCTCAGAGGCAGAGCGTCATTGACTGCGGGACGGGGGAGAAGACCTGCTGTGAGGAAAACTATGACGAGCAGGACCTGATTGCCTGCGCCGAGCCCCTGGGAGACGAGCTGATTCCCATCGCTGGTCTGGAGGGCGGAGGACTGCGGCGGTCCTCACCGGCGGGAGACGGTCTGTACCTGGCCGCCCCCTTCTGGCCCAGGGAGCAGATCATATTCATGCCCCAGTACGTCTCCTGGTGGTATCAGAACCCGGAGCGGTGTACCGTGATCTTTGACGATTATGGAGTCCTGGCCTGGGGTTTCAGCCGGTGCGGAGATTATCTCGCCATTGGGACCTCCAGCGATTTACACATTTTTAGACGAACAGGAGAATAAACGATGAACTATAAAATTGCTCTCATCAAGGGCGACGGCATCGGCCCCGAGGTGGTGGGGGAGGCCGTCAAGGTGATGGACGCCATCGGTGAAAAATTCGGCCATACCTTTGAATACACCGATGTGCTGATGGGGGGCTGTGCCATCGATGCGGTGGGCAAGAGCTACCCCGACGGCACCGCCGAGCAGTGCAGGGCCTGTAACGCCGTGCTGCTGGGCGCGGTGGGAGGACCCAAGTGGGGCCACTCTACCGAGGCGGACAAGCGTCCAGAGACTGCCCTGCTGTCCATCCGCAAGGACCTGGGGCTGTATGCCAACCTGCGTCCCGCCGCTCTGCGTCCCGCTCTGGCGGAGGCCTGCCCGTTGAAGAAGGAGACCGCCGACCGGGGCATCGACCTGATGATCGTCCGGGAGCTCACCGGCGGCATCTACTTCGGCAAGCGGGAGCGATACGCCACTGAGGACAGAGGGGAGGAGGCCGCCGACCGGATGGCCTACTCGGAGAAAGAGATTGAGCGTATCGGCCGCCGGGGCTTTGAGTTGGCCCGTCTGCGGGAGAAAAAGCTGGCCAGCGTGGACAAGGCCAACGTGCTGGAGACCTCCCGGCTGTGGCGGCAGGTGATGCACAGGCTGGCAGAGGAGTACTCCGATGTGCAGTACGAGGACGTGCTGGTGGACAACATGGCGATGCAGCTGGTGAAGGACCCGGGCCAGTTTGACGTGGTGGTCACCGAGAATATGTTCGGGGATATCCTCTCCGACGAGGCCTCCATGATTACCGGATCCATCGGCCTGCTGCCCTCCGCCTCCATCGGCGATACCGCGCCGGGGCTGTATGAGCCCATCCACGGCTCCGCCCCCGACATCGCCGGCCAGGATAAGGCCAACCCCATCGCCACGATTTTATCGGTGGCCATGATGTTCCGCTACTCCTTTGACCTGCCCGCCGAGGCCAAGGCCATTGAAGACGCAGTGGACGCCGTGCTCAACGAGGGTTGGCGCACCGCCGACATCGCCAAGCCCGGCGAGGAAGTGATCGGAACCCTGAAAATGGGCGAGCTGATTCGGGCAAAGCTGTAAGCTGTGTACCAGGCCCCTGATCGGGGATGGTAAAAAAGAGCTTTAAAGATGACAGTGCTGGTCTCAAAAAGAAGCCAGCACTGTCAATTTATGATATAATGAACCCATCATAAAAACCGATTACAGAAGCTGGAGGTATTATTATGTTTTGGAAACTGCGAATGCACCCTGGAGAAGAGGAGCGAAAGGTATACGCAGAGGCGGAGGAATATGGAATTATCTGCGGCGCACAGGACTTACAGGGAATTGCTGAACGGTTGGATAAATATATAAAAAAGACAAAAGTGCGTGGAGCAGGGCTGAACAAATATATTGGGCGCAGCCATCTTGTGAATGGCGGTGAAAACTGGTATGAGTGGAGCATTGGTATTTCATACTCAAAAGAGGGATGTTTAAGCAATGAGCAAGGCCGGTTGTGGTATTTTGAGTTAATGTCAAATCGGCATTATCATATAGAGCAAAATATATCAGAGAGGGTTTACGAATTTCCCGAACGTAAAGATGTGCTGTACTACTTTATTTTGGTTAAATATTACTGGTATTATGAAGAAAATGGCAGAATGGTGTGCGCCGATTCTGATGACGCGCGAAAAAAGCGGGAGGCGTTTTTTCGGGGCTTATTTGACTGCATTGGATTTCCGGTAGAGGTTTTGTATACATATCCCAAGGATTCCGACGGTATCTTCTGTAAATAGAAGGAGGGACTGCGTGAACAAGAGCGAATGGGTTGCAGACGCCGTCAAAAAGCTGGAGCGTGTCTACCGTGCGAAGTGCGGACAATGTGGTTTACAGTTTGCATATACGGTGACCACCGCTGATACTGATATGGTTCCGATTTATTGCGGAAGCGCCTATAATCCGGAGAACAAAGTGCTTGCAGTTGCGGAACGGACCAGCGACGAATATTATCATGGGTGTGAAGGCCGTCTGCCTGGACGGATGGAACAGATTTTTGGGGGCCGTTTTGTCTATTTAAACTATAGATCGAAGTGCCCATGCTGTGGTGGTGACTTCGTGAAACGGGAGGTGGTTTCCTGGGATGCGTATTTGAGCGGGGGAGAAAAAGCGTTCATTGTATTCTGCGACGAAGCGGATCAGCAGAAGGTGAAAGAGATTTTATAAAACATTCTTTAAAGTTCTGTGAAAATTTCCCCCAAGGGTAGCAAACAGGGAAAAAATGCGCTATAATGAAGCAGAAATACAAAAGGATAAGAGGTCGATATTATGTCAACTAGCCGCTATGAAAGCCCCCTGTCCTCCCGCTACGCCAGCGACGAGATGCAGTACATTTTCTCCCCGGACAAGAAATTTTCCACCTGGCGCCGGCTGTGGGTAGCCCTGGCCCGGGCGGAGATGGAGCTGGGCCTGCCGGTGACCCAGGAGCAGGTGGACGAACTGGAGGCCCACATCACCGACATTGACTACGACAAGGCCGCCCAGTGGGAGAAGAAGCTGCGCCACGATGTGATGGCCCACGTCCACACTTATGGCGAGCTGTGCCCCAAGGCCATGCCCATCATCCACCTGGGGGCCACCAGCTGCTATGTGGGGGACAATACCGATGTGATTCTTATGCGGGAGGGATTGGAGCTGGTCCGGGAGAAAATCGTCCGGGTGCTGGCCCATCTGGCGGACTTTGCTGACAAGCATAAAGCCTTGCCAACCCTTGGATTTACGCACTTTCAGGCCGCTCAGCTGGTGACCGTGGGCAAGCGGGCAACCCTGTGGATGAACGAGCTGCTTATGGACCTGGAGGAGATCGACCACCGCATTTCCACCCTGGCTTTGCTGGGCTCCAAGGGCACCACTGGGACCCAGGCCTCCTTCCTGGAGCTGTTCGAGGGAGACCACAAAAAGGTGAAGCTGCTGGAGGAGAAGATTGCAAAGGAGATGGGCTTTACAGCCGTTGTCCCCGTGAGCGGGCAGACCTATTCCCGGAAGATGGACTACAACGTGGTGTCTACCCTGGCCGGGATTGCCCAGTCGGCCAGCAAGTTCGCCACCGACCTGCGTCTGCTGTGCCACCTGAAGGAGGTGGAGGAGCCTTTTGAGAAGAACCAGATCGGTTCCTCGGCCATGCCCTACAAGCGCAACCCCATGCGGTGCGAGCGGATCTGTTCCCTGGCCCGGTACGTCATCGTGGATGTGGGCAACCCCGCCGTCACCACTGCGACCCAGTGGTTCGAGCGTACGCTGGACGACTCCGCCAACAAGCGCCTGTCCGTCCCCGAGGCTTTCCTTGCGGTGGACGCAATCCTGAACATCTGGGCCAACGTGGCCGCTGGACTGGTGGTCCACCCCAAGGTCATCGAGAAGCACATCCTGGAGGAGCTGCCCTTTATGGCCAGCGAGAATATTATGATGGACGCGGTGAAGCGGGGCGGCGACCGGCAGGAAATTCACGAGCGCATCCGGGTTTTGTCCCAGGAAGCTGGCTATAACGTGAAAGAGCTGGGGCTGTCCAATAACCTGATTGACCTGATGGCGGCGGACCCTGTTTTTGGTATGACCAAAGAGGAGCTGTCCGCCCATCTGGACCCTGGCGCCTATATTGGCCGGTGTCCGGAACAGGTGGAGGAATTTTTACGTCAGTGTGTTGGCCCTGTGCTGGAGAAGTATGCTCAGGCGCTGGAGGGCGAAGAGACAGAACTGAAGGTCTAAGGAAAGGCAGGCGGTGGGAGTATGAATCGCAACGACAGGCATCCATATCTTTCGGCGGGATTGACCGCCTTTGCAGTAATTGCGGCGTCACTGTGTCTCTTTTTTGCCCTGTTCCACTTTCAAGAGGTGGCTCAGTTTTTTAATACATTGGGGGCGATTCTTCGGCCAGTCTTCATGGGGGCGGTGATTGCCTTCCTGCTGCTGCCCGTCCACCGGACCATTTTGAAATGCCTGACGGCCATGACCTCGGAAAAGCGCACCAAAAATCAGCGGGATATGGCCTTCCTGAACCTGACTGCCATTGTGCTCAGCCTGCTGCTGGCCATGCTGCTCATTTATCTGCTGCTGGCCATGGTCCTGCCCCAGGTTTATGACAGCGTGGTAGGGTTGGTTCAGTCCATCCCGGACTACATGGAGGTGGTCCAGGAGTGGCTTCAGATTTTCTTTGAGGACAATCCAGAGATCCAGTCCACGGTGATGTCCATCTATACCTCCGCCGCCGTCTCCCTGGAGCAGTGGCTGAACTCTGATATCCTGCCCAATCTAGAGTCCATGTCCACCACACTGGAATGGCTGCGGAAAGACATTATTCCCAACCTTACCGGAGTGGTGGCGGGAGTGTCCGGAGTGGTGGTGGGCTTCCTGGTGTTGGTAAAAGATTTGCTCATTGCCCTGATCGTATCGGTCTACCTCCTGGCGCGGAAAGATATCTTCGCCGCCCAGAGCAAGAAAATTGTCTACAGCCTGTTTCGCACCGACATTGGCGATTTGATTGTGGGGGAGGTTCGCAACGCCTACAAGATTATGAGCGGTTTTATCAATGGAAAATTGCTGGACTCCCTGATTATCGGTATCCTCTGTCTGATTTGCTGCAACCTCCTGAAATTCCCTTATCCCGCCTTGGTGTCCACCATCATCGGAGTGACCAACATTATCCCTTTCTTCGGGCCATTTATTGGGGCCATTCCCTGTGGGCTGCTGATTTTTCTGGTTAATCCGCTCCAGGCTGTCTATTTTGCCATCTTTATTTTGGTCCTCCAGCAATTTGATGGCAATATTCTCGGCCCCAAAATCCTGGGGGAGTCCACCGGCCTGGCCTCCTTTTGGGTACTGTTTTCCATTCTCCTTTTTGGCGGTCTGTTCGGTTTTGCTGGAATGGTGCTGGGGGTGCCCGTCTTCGCTATGATTTATGGCATCATCAGCCGGGTGGTGGCCTATAGGCTGCGTTCCCATGGACTGCCGGTGGACACCGAAGACTACATGGGAAAAACTGGACCTATGGACCATTTTCACGTAAGAGCCTCTGAAAATGAAGAAAGAGAAAGGAGAACATGATGAACAACGAAGAGAGGATCCTGCAAATCCTGGAGAGACAGGAAAAGACGCTGGAGAAGCATGGAGAGATGCTGGAAAAGCATGGAGAAATGCTGGAGAAGCATGGGGAAATGCTGGAGAAGCTGACGGCAACTGTGGATAGGATCCAAATCGACGTCTCCGGCATTAAGGTCCGGCTGGATGTTGAGGTGAAGCAGCAGTTCGACTTGCTTGCCGAGGGACAGCAGATTATCCGAGAGACGATGGTCCCGCAGAGCCGGGTAGAGGAGCTGGAGGCCGATGTCAGCGTCCTGAAAACTGCGGTTAGGATGTTGTCTCAAGATGTAGCCGAACTAAAAAAAGCACAATAAAAATACCGCCTCCACTGCGTGAAACAGTGGAGGCGCATTTTATGATGGGAGTTTTGCCTTTCCGGAGATATCCTCCATACGGATTTTCCAGACGGCGGTGACAGTCAAGCTTTTCTCCACGGCGGGTGAAAAGCCGTCCATATGCTCCGGCGTCATCTTTTGGCACAGTGCCTGGAGGGCGGCAATCTTCTCCTCCGGGTCCTTCACCTCGCTGGCGGTGCCGGTAACAATGACGGACTGAAAGTAGGTGGAGTACATGGCCGGGGGGACGAAGATGGGACGGTCGTCTCCCACGAAGGTGACACACACTTGAGGAAACTGGCGCAGCAGATCCACTTTCCGTCCCTGTTGGGCGCAGTGGAAATAGAGGCAGTCATCCAGACGAACAAAGGACAGGGGCAGGCAATAAGGGCAGGGCTCGCCGGTAGACAGGGCCATAACGCCATGGGTGCAGCGGTCAATCAGAGCCAGGGAAAAATCTCGATTCTGTGCGCGGTCAATTCTTCTCATCTTGTTCCTCCTTGGACTGATCCAGCAGTCTGGTGATGTTCAGATAGAGGGCAGAGGGGTCGGAGTGAAAGGCTTCTTCCCAACGCAGAGCCTGTTCCCGGCTGGGAGAGAGCAGGGACAGGTGGAGCAGGGGAGAGCTGTTGTCCTCCAAGGCGAGACAGAGGGTGACTGTACCATCTGTGTTATCTATGAGCTGAGAGCGGACCTGGGCCTCTTTGCGTAGGGCGTCGTTCACCTTAATCAGATTGTCGTCACAGTGAAGCCGTACTGAGCGGGGCAGGCTGCTTTGACAGATCTGACTGTTGCGCCGGCCCTTTTCAGTAATAGCGTAGCGCTCCTCCTCCAGCGCCAGCTGGCCGGTGGCTACCATATGGTCCACGGCCTGGCGGAGGGAGAAGTAGTCAACCCCGGCATCAAACAGGGCCAGCTCAAACAGCTGCAAAAAAGTGATAGGGCCGGCGGTACGATCCATAATATAGAGAATCAGCAGTTTCAAATCCAAATCATCTTGAATAAATCCAATGCGCGGCATGGCAGGTGCCTCCCTGTAGGTCTTTGTTGCTTTTATTATAACGGGAAAAAAGAAAAAGGGCAAGAGAAAAACGCTCTGCCCCGCACCAAAACCCATCTGGCACATAAGATAGGTTGTAAGCCAAACCCTTACCGGGCGTTCCAACGCCTGTGACCATCCAAATCTAGGAGGGAATTTTATGCCAGAAAAGGTCGTACCCGGCCCCATCAGCGAGGACCGCAGTATCCGGGAGGCCGTATGCATACACACGAGAAAGATTTTTGACTCATGCCGGGACAAAGATTGTGTTGAAGACCTTCGGGTCTACCCGACCCGCTGCTCCCAGGAAGTGATTGACCGGGCCCAGTCTATCAAGGCAGGGACTGCCGAGCTGCTCTATGCGTACATTGATGTGGAACCGATCACCTTTAACCGGGGGTTCTATACCGTGGACGTGCGGTATTTCTATCGGATTACTGCCGACGCCTTTGTAGGGGCTGCCCGACCGGTGCAGGTGTGCGGGCTGGCGGTGTTCTGCAAGCGGGCGGTGCTCTTCGGCAGTGAGAGCGGCTCCAAGAGCTTTACCTCGGAGGGCGGCGAGAACCAGGTCCAGTGCGTACCCCAGTCTAATCTGCCGACGGCGGTGGTGGAGGCGGTGGATCCGCTGATCCTCAACCTGAAGCTGGTGGACGTATGCGAGTGCCGTCCCTGCGATTGCGGCTGTGTGGATATTCCCATGGCGGTGGCCGCCTGCTTCGGTGACGAGCTGGTGACTGGCGGCGACCAGCACCGCGTCTTCGTAACCCTGGGCCAGTTCTCCATCATCCGCATGGAACGGGATACCCAGCTGCTCATCCCCGCCTATGACTACTGCATCCCAACCAAGGACTGCAGCTGCGACAATGACAGATGCCAGGAGGACCCCTGTGACCTCTTCCGCCAGGTCCAGTTCCCCGTGGACGAGTTCTTCCCGCCCAATACCATTACTACCACCAGCAGTGCTTCCAGCAACGTTTGCGGAAGCTGCTGCCGGTAACACAGGGGGCCGCTCAATGGGCGGCCCCTCTGCTTACATCAACGGCGCGAATACACGCAGGATATTGCGGTAGAGTTGGAGGAGGATATTCAGGTGTCGGAACTGCCGCAGAGAGCAGGGCTGAGAGAGCTCCAGCGTCTTCAGGAAGTCCGTCCGAATATCTCGGATGCAGGGGGCTTCGCACAGCCACACGCCGTCCTCGAAGTGCAGGAACAGGCTGCGGTAGTCCAGATTGACGGTGCCCACGGTAGCAAAGCGGTCGTCAATCACAAAGTTTTTGGCGTGAATAAAACCGGGAGTGTATTCATAAATTTTCACCCCCGACTCCAGCAGAGGGGGATAGTGGGCGCGGGTGACCTCAAAAACATACCGCTTGTCGGGGATATGAGGGGTGATGATGCGTACATCAACCCCAGACTTGGCGGCGTTGCACAGGGCGGTATTAGTGGCCACATCGATAATCAGATAGGGAGTAGTGATATAGATATAGTTCTTGGCCTTGGCAATCATGTTGAGGTAGACCGCCTGACCTACCGTTTCCCGGTCCAGAGGGGTGTCGGTGTAGGGCTGGACGTACCCGGTCCAGGGCCGCACCGGAGCGGCAGGGGGGTGAAATCGCTCAAAATCCTCGTCCCAATCGGCAATATTGTCCCACATGGTGAGGAACATCACGGTCATGGACCAGACCGCGTCCCCCTCCAGCAGAACGGCGCTGTCCTTCCAGTGGCCGAAGCGCTCCTTGACGTTGATATACTCGTCTGCCAGGTTGATACCGCCAGTGAAACCCACTTTTCCGTCAATAATCAGCAGCTTTCGATGGTCCCGGTTGTTCAGCCGCAGGGACATCACCGGCAGAAAGCGGTTGAACACCCGGCACTGGATGCCCTTTTTAGTCAGCGTCTCGTTGTAGTCCCGGGGGAGGGTGAACATACAGCCGAAGTCGTCGTACAGTACTCGGACCTCCACGCCCTGGGCGGCCTTTCGCTCCAGGATTGTCAGGATGCTGTCCCAAAAGACGCCAGGCTGAATAATAAAGTACTCCAGGAAGATATATTTTTCCGCTTTTTCCAGCTCCTCCAGCATACGGGGGAAGGCGGCGTCCCCCAGGGGGAAGTACTCCGTCTCGGTATTGGTGTAGGCGGGGCAGGCGGCCCTGCGCTCCAGATAGCTGGCCTGTCCGGCGGCATCGCCCCCCAGCGGGAGAAGGTCGTCCGCCTTAAAGTCCTCTCTCAGCGCCTGAGCGGACTTCTTCAGCATTCCCCGCATCCGCTTTTGGGTACGTTCGGGGACGTAGCCGCCCCCAACCAGCAGGTAGAAGATACCGCCGAAAACAGGGAAGGGCAAAATAAGCAGGAGCCAGGCGATTTTATACCCCGGCTCCATTCGGCTGCCTACAATGGCCACAGCGGCGATGACACTGGCTGCGATGCAGCACCAGTAGAAGATTTCCAGATATTCAGAGAAGATGGACACCATGAAAAACAGGGTGGCCAGCTGTACCGCCAGAGCCAGAGACATAAACACAGAGCGGTGGAAGAGAATATAGAGCAGTTTTTTCATGGCAAACCTCCGCAGGAGGGCGGGACGCGCCCCTCTGCCATTGGACCCTATTGCTGGGGAAGGACGGTGCAGCTGATGGCGTTGTTTTCGATGGTAATCAAACCGTAGCTGGACCGGCTGGCGCCGGGATTCAGCATCCACAGGCCGTCCTCCAGCTGCTCGCAGACGGCGCGGTGGGTGTGGCCGAAGAGGAGGATATCCGCCCCCACGGCCCGGGCGTCGGCAATTGCCGTATCGTAGCCGCTTTTGACGCCCCAGCGGTGGCCGTGGGACAGGAGGATGGATTTTCCCTCCAGGGTGATCTGCTTTTTGACCGGAGTGGCAACTCCCCAGCCGTCGCAGTTGCCGGGGACCAAGCAGAAGGGCAGCTTGGGGTAGTGCTGGGACACCTCCTCGGCGTCGTCCATCATGTCCCCCAGGTGAATGACTTGCTGGGGCTTATGGCGGTCAATGGCGGCGTACATACCGGACAGGGAGCGGTGGGAGTCGGAAAAGACTAAAATATTCAAAAGTGTCACCTTGCCCTTTCTTTGCATATACTGGAATAGTTAGCGCAGTTAAAATCAACGGCTCTCCATATGGGGAGAAACATCAATAGGGAGTGGTGGATATGGAATCCAAGGAGAACAGGATGGGAGCGGCCGCGGCGGAGCTGATGAAAAACCGGGAGGCAGTCTCTCAGCTGGCCCAATCCAGCGACGCCCAAAAGCTGCGGGAGCTGCTCCAGCGCCAGGGCGGCGGAGTACAGCAGGCGGCGCAGCAGGCGGCGGCGGGAGACCCCAGCGCGCTGATGGCCATTATGGACCAGCTGATGCACAGCAAGGAGGGGGCCGAGCTGGTGGACCGCATTGGGGCCCAGGCCAGGCAGGCGGGGCTGAACTAGCACACATTCCGAAGGGCGGCAAGGGACAGGGGGGAGACCCGTGGCGGAGTTTGAAGACAAGCTGAATTCCATACTGGGCAATCAGGAGGCTATGAGTCAGATTATGGCTTTGGCCCGCTCGCTGTCCGGGGACCAGCCGGCGGCATCCGCGCTGGAGGGACTGGATGGCCCGCAGCCGGAACCGTCCGAACCGCCCGCCACCGACTTGTCCGCGCTCATGGGGCAGATTGACCCCAAGATGCTCCAGGTGGGGATGGATGTTCTGCGCCAGGTACAGGGTACCGAGGACCGCAGTGCCGCCCTGCTCAATGCGCTCAAGCCCTTTCTGCGAGAGACGCGGCGCGCCCGCCTGGACCGGGCCCTTCAGATGACCCGGATGGTCAAGCTGCTCCGGGCCGCCATGAGTGCCATGGGGGGAGAGGAGGGGGAGCGTGTATAACCGTTACATACCGGAAGATGTGTCCTACACTCCGGTGGAGAGACCGCCCACCCCCAGTCCGCCGCCCAGAGCACCCCAGCGGGGACAGCCCCTGCGTCTGCCGGATTTCCTCACAGGAAAGGATGGATTGGCCAGTCTGTTGGGCGGCAAGGAGGAGGGGGGCCTGTCCGGGGCGCTGAAAAATCTTCATCTGGACAGCGGAGATATCCTGCTGCTGCTGATTATGCTGTATCTGCTGGTAGAGGGGGAGGATATCGACTTGGCCATTGCCCTGGGGCTGACCCTCCTTATGGGGCTGGGGGAGGAGTAGCAGAGGCTAGTCCCCCACGGTGTGCAGCCGCTCACCGTCGGGCAGGGCAAAGGAGCCGTCGCTGGGACAGGGGGTCTGGATGGGGGAGTAGGCAGTCATGCGGTAGATCAGGCTGCCATTCACCTCTGTCTCGGCGGAGACCAGCAGGCCGTTGTCCACGCTGACCCAGAAGCGCTGGAGCTGTTGGGAGTGACTGCGCTGAACCTCGATCAGTACGCAGGGCAGGTCCCCACGGTTTTCGTAGCCGGCGGCGAGGATCTCGTCGGGATCCAGTTCCAGAACTGTCTCGTAGGTGGGGATGTGCTGGGCCAGGTCGGAGGATTTTTCGTCTGCGGGAGCGCGCTCATACTGCTGGGACCCCTCATACCAGTAGTACAGCTCTCCGCCGTCGGTGAGGTCGTGGCGGACCACGCCGGATGGGAGAGCCTGACGGCTGTGGGACCAGCCGCCGTCTGCCCAGACCTGGACCTGGGAGGAGGAGGAGCCCCCCTCCCAGAAGGTCTCCACCATCAGCTCCCGATAGTAGCTGGTGGGGCGGGACAGGGTTGCCACCACGCCAGTGACAGTCTGAGGGGCTACTTCAACCCGCTGGTAAGTCTGCTCCGGGCCGCTGGAGTCGGAGGGCTTGGCCGGACTGGAGCTGGAGGAGGGGAGCACTACCTGAGGGGTGTTGCGTACAAACAAACTGCGGCCAAAGCTGGTGAGCATGGCCCCTGCAATGAGGATCACAATGGCAGCGGCAATCAGCAGCCGGTTCTTTTGTTCCAAAGATGTTCCCCCTTACCTGTTCTGTGCTTAGCCCTGAAACTCATCCGGTGGAGCGGTGCGCACCCCAAAGTGCCAGGCAATGGCGTCGGTGATGCGGCGGCAGGCCTGACCGTCCCCGTAGGGGTTGGCGGCGTGAGCCATTTTTTCATATTCAGACCGGTCGGACAGCAGCTGGGAGGCCATTTGGAAGATGGTCTCCTCCTCGATCCCCGCCAGACGCACCGTGCCGGCCTGAACCGCCTCGGGGCGTTCCGTCTCCTTCCGCAGGACAAGCACCGGCTTGTCCAGGGCGGGGGCTTCCTCCTGAAGACCGCCCGAGTCGGTCATTACCAGGCAGCACCGGGCCATCAGATTGTGCATCTCCCGCACGTCCAGAGGGGCGATGAGATGGATGCGGGGGTGGCCGTCCAGATACTTGTGGGCCGCCTCCTGCACCACCGGGGACAGATGGACGGGATAGACCAGCTCCGTTTCCGGGAATGCGTCTGCAACACGGCGCAGTGCGGTCATAATATTTGTCATGGGCTGGCCATAGTTCTCCCGCCGGTGACAAGTGACCAGGATCACCTTTCGACTTCCATAATCCAGCTCGTTGAGAACGGGTTCAAGAAAGGTGGAGTCCTTGATTACCGTTGTGTGGAGGGCGTCAATAACAGTATTGCCTGTCACAAATACGTTCTGAGTGATGGCCTCTCGGGCCAGGTTGTCCCGGTTGCTGGCAGTGGGGCAGAAATGGAGGTCGGCAATAGCCCCCACCAGCTTTCGGTTGATCTCCTCAGGGTAGGGGGACCACTTGTCATAGGTGCGCAGGCCGGCCTCCACATGCCCCACAGGGATCTTGTGGTAGAAGGCGGCCAGGGCTCCGGCGAAGGTGGTGGAGGTGTCCCCGTGGACCAGTACCAGGTCGGGCTTGGCCTCCTCCAGTACCCTGTCCATGCCGGTGAGGCACTTGGAGGTAATGGTGGACAGGGTTTGCCGGGGCTCCATAATGTTCAGGTCGTAGTCGGGAGTCAGAGAGAAGATGTTCAGCACCGAGTCCAGCATCTCCCGGTGCTGGGCAGTAACACAGCACAGAGCCTGGAACTGGGGGCGGTTTGCCAACTCCAGCGCCAGAGGCGCCATTTTGATGGCCTCCGGGCGGGTTCCAAATACAGTCATAACCCTAATTTTACTCATTTGTCGGACTGGTCCTCCTCGCCAAAAAAGTTTTCGGAATTGGTGGGCTGTGTGTGCCGGGGCTTGGCCACCCGGCTGCCGCCGATGGATGGGGGAGGGCTGCCGTCCCCATTATTGTGGTCCAAATACAGCTTGCCCGCCACCGCGCCGGCCACAAACAGGGCCAGCATGAAAAGCATGGCCCGCACCACGCCGATGGTGGTCAGCACCACGGCGGACAGGCCCAGAATGGCACTGATAATATAGAGTACCGCCACCGCCTGCTTCTGGGTAAAGCCCATGTCAATGAGCCGGTGATGGATGTGTCCCCGGTCGGGCTGCATGGGGGACTGACCATGGGACACTCGGCGCAGAATGGCAAAGCAGGTGTCGAAGATGGGCAGGCCCAGCATCAGGAAGGGGACGGCGAAGGAGATAATGGCATAGAACTTGAACAAGCCCTGGATGGACACTGCGGCCAAGATAAAGCCCAGGAAGGTAGAGCCAGTATCGCCCATAAAAATCTTGGCTGGATTCAGATTGTAAGGCAAAAATCCGATACAGGCCCCCGAGAGGGCGGCCATCAGGATTGCTACATCGGGCTCCGCCACAATCAGGGCAATGACCAGCAGCGTCATAGAGCTGATGGTGGACACGCCGCAGGCCAGACCGTCCAGGCCGTCAATCAGGTTCACCGAATTGGTGATAGCCACAATCCACAGCACCGTAATGGGGACGGACAGCCAGCCCAGCTCCCAGTAAGGGCTGCTGCTGAAAATGTTGGGGTTGGATAAAAACTCGATGCGGTTGCCCTCCAGTACAGCGATGAGGGCCGCCCCAATCTGAACCAGAAGCTTAGGCAGGGCGGGCAGGGCGAAAATGTCGTCAAAGATTCCCAGGATGACAATAATCACGCCGCCCAGCAGCATTCCCCGCAGCTCGGAGGTAAGGGGGAGGAAGATCAGCACACTGAGGATAAAGCCAAAGAAGATGGCCAGTCCGCCCATGCGGGGGATTGGGTGGTCGTGCATCCGGCGGGTATCCCGGGGGACGTCCACTGCGCCCACACGGAAGGCCAGAGAGCGGACCACCGGGGTGGAGATGACGGCCACCAGGGCGGCGGTGAGCAGGGCGGCCAGCGCCAGCCCTACAGAAGGAAGTTGGATCGGCATAGTTTTAAACCCCTTTTTGTCTCTGGAGGATTACCGGGGGACGAAACCCACTTTTTTATATACTTTGCGCAGGGTCTTGTTGGCCACGTAGGAGGCCTTCTCCGCGCCGGCCTTGTACACACTTTCCAGATAGGCCTTGTCCGCCAGAATGCGGGAGGCCTCCTCGCGGATGGGCCGCAGGGTTTCAATAACCGCCTCGCCCACAGCGGGCTTAAACTTGCCGTAGCCCTGACCGGCAAACTCCGTCTCAATCTCCTGGAAGCTCTTTCCAGTGATAGCAGAGTAGATGTTCATCAGATTGGCTACGCCTGGCTTGTTGGCCGGGTCGTAGCGGACTGGATGTTCGGTGTCGCTGTCGGTGATGGCCCGTTTAAACTTGCGCTGAATGTCCTCCGGCTTCTCCATCAGGAAGACACAGCCCTCGGGAATGGATTTGGACATTTTGCTGTCAGGCGCAGTCAGTCCCATAACCCGGGCCCCCGCCTTGGGAATGTAGGGCTCCGGCATTTTGAATACGTCGTCATAGATGCCGTTGAACCGCTGAACAATGTTCCGTGTCAACTCCACGTGCTGCTTCTGGTCCTCGCCCACGGGAACAAAGTCTGGTTGATAGAGAAGGATATCTGCCGCCATCAGGGCAGGGTAGGTAAACAGACCGCCGTTTATATTGTCCTTGTGCTTGGCGGACTTGTCCTTAAACTGGGTCATGCGGGACAGCTCACCGAACATGGTATAGCAGTTGAGAACCCAGCCCAGCTCGGCGTGCTGAGGGACGTGGGATTGGATAAACAGGGTGTTTTTCTCCGGGTCCAAGCCGCAGGCGATGTACTGGGCCAGCTGCTCCAGGGTGCGGCGGCGCAGATCAGCGGGGGTCTGGCGGACGGTGATGGTGTGCATGTCCGCCATGAAGTAGTAGCAGTCAAACTCCTCGGCTCGGGCCGCCCAGTTTTTGATGGCGCCCAGGTAGTTGCCCAGGTGCAGGTCGCCGCTGGGCTGAATGCCGGAGAGCATTACCTTCTTTTCATCCATGTGCGTTTGCTCCTTTGTTTCAGGCGTTGCTTTCAACGCCGATATAATATCACTACATTGTACCACCAAAAGAAGAGAAAGGCAACAAAAATTGCGCTTGTAACACAAAAGAATGTGTGATACAATATAATATAGAATTAGATGGATTTAGGAGGGAAGAACATGAAAAAAAGCGTAGTGAGGGCTGTCATATTGTGTGCGGCTCTGGCTGGTGTGATTTTGTGCGTGGGTTTCATTAGCATTCAGACCAATTACACAGTCCAGCCGGACAACAGCAACCTGGCAGAGCAGACGGCGCGGTTTTTGCAGCACAAAACAGCCAGCCCCACAGCGGAGGAGATCAGGATCTATGACTCGGTCAGCCTGGGGAAGGAAAGATATGTGCTGATGGAGCTGTTACAGGCAGGAGAACCCAGTTTGGGCATGATTTTTTTGGAGCAGGGGCCCAATGAGCGATATAAGATCGACCATGTGGGCTGGGGAGACGGCAATTTCCGGGATACAGTGGTGTCATCTGACCAACAGGACTATTTTGTAATAGGCGGGCGGAATACTTATTTTGGAATTAGCAGCCTGAAGGTGGAGGTAGGCGGCCAGGAATATACCCTGGCGGTTCCGGAGGGAGATCATTTTCTGGTCTATACGGAGTTGACATCCTTGGGCGAGAATACCTACATAGACTGGGAGACATTTACATTGTTCAACCGAAGCGGTGCGGATATCACAGATCAGATTTCCTGGAATTAGGAGAAAATTGATTGATTTATCAGTGGCTTGTGCTAAGATGCAATTCGAAAATAGTGCTTGCAATCCCAGGAGACGGTCTGTATAATAATTCACATGTGAATTATAAGGGCTTTCCCACAAAGAGGCTGTAAGTGAAGGGCGTCCCCCAATGATGGCCCACAGCGCGAAATTAGAATGCGCTCAGCAGGGGTTTATCAAGTCGTTTTCCTGAGAACCGTATGCAGTTGTGGGTCCAATCCCGTCCACAAGCTATTAAGATCCCGAAGCAGCGTTTGCTTCTTGTGAGTTTCGGGAAAAAGGGGGAGAGAGCTTGAATTTGAAAGAACAGGAATATATTTGCACCTTGGCGCAGTTTGGCTCGATTACCAAGGCAGCAAAACAGCTTTTTATCACACAGCCTGCGCTGAGCTCCTACATCAGCGGCGTGGAGCGGTCTTTAGGTGTCGAGTTATTTGACCGGAAGGGGAAAAATTTACAGCTCACCTACGCAGGAGAGCTCTATGTGGAAAAAGCGAGACGGATGCTCGCCATGAAAAAGGAGTACCTCCAGGAGGTGGAGGACATCCTTCAAGGGGTTCAGGGCCGGCTGCGCATTGGATTGCAGCGCCGTCGGGCTCCCTACCTGGTGGTGGAGATCACCCGCCAGTTTCAGGAGGCGTACCCAAAGGTTGATTTGGAGTTCGAGGTGGGCATTGATGAGGAGCTGAAAAATCTGTTTCAGCGCCGGAAGCTGGACCTGCTGATTCACAATGAGTACCTTGGGATTCGAGACGCGGTGCGGGACACCCTGATTAACGAAAAGGTGTTGCTGGTGATGAGTAAGCGGGACGCGCTGGTAGAGAAGGGGACCTATCTGCCGGACTGTCCTTACCGCTGGATGGACATGAAGTGTCTGGAGGAGCGGACGGTCGTCCTGCCCAAGGTTGGCCAGAGTCTGCGGATAGACTGCGATCACATTCTGAAAAAAGCGGGAATTGTGCCCAAGAAAGTGGTAGAAATAGGGCATATTGATACAGCGACCCAGTTGGCGGCAGAGGGCTTCGGGATTGGATTTACTCGGGAGAGCTTTGCCGTGCAGTTCCAGTATCTGAAACAGCCCGAATTTTTTGCGGTGGGTATGCCAATCGAGGAGCGGCCGCTCTACGCAATCTACCACGAGGACATGGCGGACAGCCGGCAGATATCCTGTGTGGTGGGAATCGTTCGGGATGTGGTGAAGGAGATTTTTGAGAAACGAATGCTGTAAGACAATATCAATTGGAGTGGGGCCTGTTCGCATGGGAGAGCGGACAGGTCCCGCTCTGATTTTTTGGCTGGAACACAAATATGAAGGATTTTAGAGCAGAAAATTCATATATAAATCTAATGGACTTCATAAGTATTTCTTATATATAGCGGGTCTGAATCAACAACAGCAGTACTTTCTGTGCGGTTCGACTCGAAAAAAGCTGAGAACAAAGGGCTAATAGATAATTTTGACGAAAATAGGACTCTTTATAGATGTGGAAGAAAAGATACTCCTCCGGCGAAATTCACGGGTTTTGGAGAATGTTTGGGGCGATTATGAAAAAAGAGGATATAACAAATTCAATTTATACCTGGTATAAGTTATAAATAGTTGGAAAAGCTCCGATTCTGGAGTAAAATTTTATACAGCAGTACGGTAAAACAAGTCACAGACAAATATCCCTGTGACAAATACAGAGAGGAGAAACAGTTGCCATGGATGGGGACAAGCAGACCATGTATGAGACAATTGACGCTATGAAGCAGGAGCTCTGGCGGATGGGAGATGACATTTTCGACCACCCTGAGGTGGGGACAAAGGAGGTGTACGCCAGCGCACTGCTGGAGGATTGGCTGGAGGAGTACGGCTTTGCAGTGGAACGTGGTCTGGGCAGCCTGCCTACCGCCTTCCGGGCGGTCTATGAGCAGGGGACAGGCGGTCCCTCCATCGGTCTGCTGTGCGAGTACGACGCCCTCCCCGGTATTGGACACGCCTGCGGCCACCATCTTCAGGGGCCCTGTATCATTGCTGCCGCTAACGCGGTGAAAGAGGCAGGCCTCCGGGCGCCCTTCAAATTGGTGGTCTACGGGACCCCGGCGGAGGAAAATCTCTCCGGAAAAATCACCATGATTCAGGATGGCTGCTTCCAGGATATTGACGTGGCGCTGATGATGCACGGCAGTCCCACCACCACCTGCGATGTGAAATCCATGGCCAACTACCATGTGGACGTCCACTTCAAAGGGACCAGCGCCCATGCGGCCATCAATCCGGACCTGGGGCGCAGTGCGCTGGACGCCCTGCTGCTCACCTTCCAGGGGGTCGAGTTTCTCCGGGAGCACGTGCGGGAGGATACCAGGATGCACTACACCGTCACAGACACCTATGGTCTGCCTGCCAACGTGGTGCCTGACCGGGCACAGGGTTCCTTTATTCTCCGCTCCTACAATACATACACCCTGGAGAAAATTTTTAAGCGTTTTGAAAACATTGTCCGGGGCGCGGCGCTGATGACGGACACAGAGGCAGAGATTATAGTCCGTTCCCGGATGGCCAGCAAGATTCCTGTGCTCCAACTCAATCAGGTGCTGCTTCGGTGCGCCAAGGAGATCAATGCCCCCGGCTTCAGTGAGGCGCCCAGGGAGAAAACCGGCTCCACTGATTTGGGAAACGTCATGCAAATGATGCCTGGGTCCTGCATTCGGGTGTGCTTTGTTCCCAAAGATGCCGCCTCCCACTCCCAGCAGTTTTTGGACAACGGGAAAGCGGAGACCGGACACAACGCGATTATCGTAGGGGCGAAGGTGCTGGCAGGGACCTGTTGTGAGCTGATTGAGAAGCCGGAGCTGATGGAGGCGATTCAGAAAGAGTTTAAGGAGCGAAAAGCGCAGCTGGAACAGGAGGCTTGAGTATGTGGAGATACATTTTAAAACGTCTGGTCATGCTGATCCCGGTGATGCTGGGCACCATTCTGGTGGTGTATTTCATCATGGACCTGTCCGATGTGGACCCGGCCCGGGTCATTCTGGGGGACGCGGCGACAGAGGAGACGGTGGCCCAGCTCCACGAGGAGCTGGGATTGGACGACCCCTTCCTGGTGCGCTATGGGCGCTATATCTGGGACCTGCTCCACGGAGACATGGGCCAGTCCTACACCTACCATACTGCCGTATCCGACCAAATCATGCAGCGGCTGCCCAACACCTTCCTGCTGGCGGGGACGGGAATTCTTCTGTCGGTCATCATCGGAATCCCTATTGGAGTGCTGGCGGCCAAAAAGCAGTACAGCCTGTTTGACAATGTGTCCATGGTGCTGTGTCTGTTTGGTGCGGCCTCTCCCGCTTTCTGGATTGGCCTGGTGCTGGTGCTGGTGTTCAGCCTGCACCTGGGGATTTTCCCCGCATCCGGCATGGGGCGCGGTTTCTTCGGCGTCCTCCGTTCTCTGGTCCTGCCTGCCATAACCCTCAGCCTGCACAGCACGGCTATGGCGGCCCGCACCACCCGCTCCTCCATGCTGGAGACCATCCGTCAGGACTATGTGGACACAGCCAGAGCCAAGGGGGTGTCGGAATCCACCATTACTGTGCGCCATATGCTGCGCAACGCCCTGATTCCCGTGATTACTGCGGTGGGGCTGAACTTCGGCGTGCTGCTGGGGGGCTCCGTGCTCACCGAGACGGTGTTTGCCTGGCCCGGCATCGGCCGCTATGTGATTGAGGCCATCAAGTTGAAGGACATTCCCAGTGTGCTGGGCTGCGTGGTTACACTGTCCGTCATGTTCACGGTGGTCAACCTGCTGGTGGACCTGCTCTATGCCTTTGTGGACCCGCGGATTAAGGCGCAGTATAAACAGGGAAGGGGGCGCGCAAAATGAGCGAAAAAAAGACAAGCGCGGCGATGTGTGAAAAGCCGGTGGACGCGATTGTAACCGGTGTCCAGAGCCGCGGGCTGTGGGCGGACGCGTGGCGGAGGTTCCGCAAGGACCGGCTGGCCACGGTAGGGCTGGTAGTCATTCTGTTTTTGGTGGCGGTGGCCATTGCCACGCTGATTATTGACTGGGCAACCCACAACGCCATTTATGACCAGTATGTCATCAAGCAGAACCTGTCCATGAAGCTGGCTGGTCCCAGTCTGGAGCACATCTTCGGCTGCGACGAGTACGGGCGGGATATCCTGTTCCGCCTGATCTGGGGGACGCGGTACTCCCTGTTTATCGGCATTGTCTCCATCCTCTTCGCCCTGATCTGCGGCGGTGTGCTGGGGGCTGTGGCCGGCTTCTACAGCGGCTGGATTGACAACCTGATTATGCGTGTGATGGACATATTCCTCTCCATTCCCTCCATGGTTATGGCCATTGCCATCGTCTCTGCCCTGGGGACGGGAACCTTCAACCTGCTGCTGTCCATCTCGGTGCCCCAGATTCCCCGGCTGGCGCGGATTGTGCGGGCCTCGGTTATGTCGGTGAAGGACCGGGAGTTTGTGGAAGCGGCCCGGGCGGTGGGGGCCGGCGATGCCCTCATTATCTTTAAATATGTGATTCCCAACTGCTTGGCTCCCATCATTGTCCAGGCCTCTCTCAACGTGGGCACTGCGATTTTGAACATCGCCGGCCTGAGCTTTCTGGGAATTGGCGTGGAGGCGCCCGCACCGGAGTGGGGCTCCATCCTCAACGCCGCCCGTACCTATATGCGGGACGCCTGGCACATCTCCATCATCCCCGGTCTGGTCATCATGCTTACCGTGCTGTCCCTGAACCTGGTGGGCGACGGTCTGCGCGACGCGCTGGACCCCAAGCTGAAGAACTGAGGGGGGTTGAACTATGGCTTTTTTAGAGATTAAGGACCTCCAGGTGGACTATGCCACCGACGAGGGTGTGGTCCACGCGCTGAACCACGTGGATTTGGAGCTCCATCAGGGGGAGACCCTGGGACTGGTGGGGGAGACAGGGGCCAGCAAGACCACCATGGCCAAGTGCATCATGCGCCTGCTGCCCCAGCGTACCGGCCGGATTCATTCCGGAAAAATTATCTACCAGGACCAGGACCTGCTCCAGGCCAGTGACCAGGAGATGCGCAAGATCCGGGGCGCCCATATCGCCATGATCTTCCAGGATCCCATGACCTCACTGAATCCGGTGCTGACGGTGGGGGAACAGATTGCCGAGGCGGTGGAGAACCACCGGCACTGCTCCAAGGCGGAGGCCATGCGCCGGGCGGAGGAGATGCTGGAGCTGGTGGGCATTCCGGCCCAGCGGGTAGGGGAGTATCCCCACCAGTTCTCCGGCGGCATGAAGCAGCGGGTTGTGATTGCCATTGCCCTGGCCTGCGACCCCAAGCTGCTCATCGCCGACGAGCCCACCACCGCCCTGGACGTGACCATTCAGGCCCAGGTGCTGGAGATGATGCAGGCGCTGAAGGAGAAGCTGAACACCTCTATGCTGCTGATAACCCACGACCTGGGGGTTGTGGCCCAGAACTGCGACCATGTGGCGGTGATTTACGCTGGGGAAATTGTGGAGTACGGCACGGTGCGAGACGTTTTTAAACGTATGTCCCACCCCTATACCAGGGGACTGTTCACCTCCATTCCCCAGGTCAATGCGGATGTGAAGCGGTTGATCCCCATCCCCGGTATGATGCCAGACCCCACCCAGCTCCCGGCGGGATGTAAGTTTTGTACGCGCTGTCAGTTTGCAGATGACCGGTGCCGGAGGGAACACCCGGGGCTTTACCCGGTGGAGGGCATTCACACGGCCCGCTGCTTCCGGTTGGAGAAGGGAGGAAGTCTGACATGAAGGGTGAAAAGAAAGAGCTGATCCGGACGGAGCACCTGAAAAAGTACTTCCCCACGCCCCGGGGACTGCTCTACGCGGTGGACGACATCAACTTCTCCATTCTGGAGGGGGATACCCTGGGGGTGGTGGGTGAGTCGGGCTGCGGCAAGTCAACTCTGGGACGGGCTATTCTCCGCCTCCACGAACCCACGGACGGCACGGTCTTCTTCGATGGGGAGGACATCCTGAAGCTGAACAGGCGTCAGATGAAGGACAAGCGCAAGGATATGCAGATCATCTTCCAGGACCCCTACGAATCGCTGAACCCCCGGCTGACAGTGAGCCAGGCCATCCAGGCCCCGCTGATTATCCAGGGGATGTACAAGGCCAGTGACCGGGCTGGGCTGGAGAAGAAGACGTTGGAGATGATGGACCTGGTGGGACTGGCCCGTCGGCTGGTCAACACCTATCCCCACGAGTTGGACGGAGGCCGCCGCCAGCGTATCGGCATCGCCCGAGCCCTGGCGCTGAACCCCCGGTTTATTGTGTGCGACGAGCCGGTGTCCGCCCTGGACGTGTCCATTCAGGCCCAGGTCCTCAACCTGATGCAGGACCTCCAGGAGCATCTTGGCCTGACTTATATGTTCATAACCCATGATTTGTCGGTGGTAAAGCACCTGTCCACCAACATTATGGTCATGTATCTGGGCCAGATGGTGGAGATGGGGACCCCCGCGCAGATTTTTAAACATCCCTGCCACCCCTACACAAAGGCCCTGCTGTCCGCCATCCCCATTCCCGATCCAGACCAGCGGATGGACCGCATTCAGCTGAAAGGGGAGCTCACCTCTCCCATTAATGTGGGCCCGGGGTGCCGCTTCGCCAAGCGCTGTGTGTACGCCACACCGGAGTGCAGCCAGACGGGGTGCGCACTGCGAGAGGTGGAGCCGGGCCATGTGGTGGCCTGCCATATGGTGGGAGAAGCCGTTGATTAGGCCGGAAGGCTTGTCAAAATACAATTAGATGGAGGTTTATTATGAAAAGGCATCCGAAGTATCTGAAGGTGAAGCGCCTGAAATATGCAATTCTCGCGGCGGCTATGCTGTTAACCTGTGCCCTGGCGGGCTGCGGAAACGGCGGGAACAACGGCGGCGGCGGCAATGCCGGCGGCAGCGGAGGGGGCAGCCGCGTCCAGAAGGACACTCTGATCGTGGCTAAGAACGAGGACGTGGCCTCTCTGGATCCCTCTCTGGCCATCAATCAGAAGTCCTTCACCGTCTACGGCCAGATTTTTGAGGGCCTGGTCCGTCTGGACCCTGAGACGGGAGAGGTAGTTCCCTGTCTGGCTACCCAGTGGGAGCAGTTGGATGAGACCACCTGGCACTTCACTCTGCGGGAGGGCGTAAAATTCCACGACGGAAATACTATGACTTCCGCCGATGTAGTGTGCTCTTTTGAGCGGATTATGACAGGTATTGCCTCCAGCTATGTGGACTATATCGAGAGCGTTGAGGCCGACGGCGACTACGCTGTCACCATGCACATCAAAATGCCCTACGCCCAGATCATCCAGGCTTTGACCTACCCTGCGGCAGTGGTAGTTTCCAAGGCGGCAGTGGAGCAGTACGGAGAGGACTTTGCCCAGCACCCGGTGGGTACCGGCCCCTACGCCTTTGACTCCCGCATGATTGCCGACTCCATAACCCTGAAGGCCTTTGGGGACTACTGGGGTGAGAAGGCCAAGACGGAGAACCTGATCTTCAAGGTTATTCCCGAAGGGACTCAGCGGACCATTATGCTGGAAAACGGCGAGGTGGACATCATCTGCGACGTGCTGTCCAACGACGCCGTCCGGGTTGATGAGGCCCCCAATTTGACCCTGATCCATGAGACAGGCTATAAGTACTACGGCCTGTATTTTAAGTGCGACTCCCAGGGCCCCACCAGCAACAAGCTGGTGCGTCAGGCGATGGAGTATGCCATTGACAAGCAGGCCATGGTGGACGCCGCTATGTCTGGCTACGGCCAGGTGGGCTCCCTGTACAGTACGCCTCCCACTGCCGGATACAACGCGTCCAAGGACCGGGGTAATCTGTATAATCCGGACACCGCCAAGGACCTGCTGGCCCAGGCCGGCTACCCCAACGGCTTTGACCTGGACGTCTATGTCCGCACCGGCCAGCCCTACGAGGAGCTTGCCACCATCTTCCAGGACCAGATGAAAGCCATCAACATCAATGTCAATCTGATCTCCCTGGACTCCAACGCCATTGACGAGATGGTCTACAGCGGCCAGGAGGTACCCATCCGCTTCTCCTTCTACAACAATATCTGCGGCGACGTGGACTTCATCATGCAGAAGCTGCTGCCCGACACCTACGGACAGATCTATTTCAATGATAAGATGAATGATCTGATTTCCCGGGCCCGGGCGGAGACCGACGTGGCCAAGCGCCAGCTGGTCTATGATGAGTTCTACGACCTGATGGCGGAGGACGTCCCCCAGGTTGCCTTCTTCTATGAGGAGATCCTTATGGGTCTGAACAGCAATGTGGAGGGCTTCCATCTCAATCCCCTGGGCGCCCACCAGTACGCCAGTGTGGCTGTCTATCAGTAAAGCAGAGTGACCTTGCCGGACGCCTGCCCCGGAGGTGGGCGTCCGCGCCATTTTTAAAGGAGGCGCGTTTGTGATGAATACCTTTTCGGTGGTCCGGGAGGAGATTTCCACGGAAAATATGCTGGAGACGGTCCAAAAGATTGCGTCCTGGGAACGGCTGTCCGGCTCGGAGGAGGAGCTGGAGGCTTTCCGCTATCTGAAACAGCGGCTGGAGGACTACGGCTATGCGACCCAACTGCTCTCCTGCGACACCTACATCAGCCTGCCGGTGCGCTGCCGGCTGCGCGTCAACGGGGAGGAGGTCCAGGCCCAGACCCACTCCATGGTCCCCAGCGCCCATGCGGCGGCCTCTCTGGTCTACTGCCCCGGGGAGGGGGATATGGGGAGGACAGACTGCGCAGGAAAGATTGTTCTGACCCGGGGCCGGGCGGTGTTCGGGCCGGTGGCTGCCGCCCAGAAGGCGGGGGCGGTGGGCGTCATTTTTATCCAGGAGGCGGTGATTCGGGAGTGTATCCCCTCCGGCTGCTGGGGCAGTCCAACCCCCGCAGACTGGGACCTGTTCCCCCAAATTCCGGTGGCCTCGGTGGTGGACAGCGACGCGGATCCCATTGTGGAGAAGCTGCTGGAGGGTCAGCAGATGCTGGGGGAGCTGACCACGGTGACGGACACCTCCTGGCGGAAGATTCCCCTCCTGATCGGCGAGCTGAGGGCTCCGGCGGAGATGGAGCGTTTCGTTCAGTTCACGGGACACCTGGATTCCTGGTACTTCGGGGCCATTGACAACGGCACCAGCAACGCCATACAGCTGGAGGCGGCCCGGCTGGTCCGGGAGCATCAGGGGGAGCTGAAGCGGAACTTCCGGGTTGTGTACTTCTCCGGTCACTCCCACGGGCGCTACGCCGGGTCCGCCTGGTATGCTGACCACTTCTGGGAGGACCTGCACGAGAACTGCGTCATCAACATCAACACTGACAGTGCAGGCGGAGTGGGAGCGGACGATATTGCCCACTCCATCGTCATGCCGGAGACCAGGGACCTGGCGGTGGAGATTGTCAGGGAGCAGACGGGGCAGACCTTCGAGGGGGTTCGCTGCGGCCGTCTGGGGGACCAGAGCTTCTGGAACGTGGGGCTTTCCAATGCCTTTGCCTCCTTCTCCCGGCAGAAAAAGGTGCTGCTGCCCGATGGCCGCATGGGCTACCCCCGGGGGAACGCGGAGCTGGGTCCCGGCTGGCACACGCCCCAGGACACCGTGGACAAAATCGACCCGGAAAACCTGCTGCGGGACGCGAAAATTTTGTGTGAATATGTGATGACCTTCCTGACGGAAGACCGGCTGCCGCTTTACTATACCCGCACAGCGGAGGACATTGTCCAGCGGCTGGAGGACTGGGCGGAGCTGGCCGGGGAGGAGTTCGATTTGACCAAGCCGCTCCAGCGTGCCAGACAGCTGCTGGCGCTCTGCCGGCAGTTTGACGGGACGGAGCTGGACGACGAGGCCCGCAACGAGACCATGCTGCGCCTGGGCCGCATTCTGGTCCCCCTGGACTTCACCCGGGGCAACCTCTATGGGACGGAGCCTGCTATGCCGGTGGACCCCATGCCTTCCCTGTCGCCCATCCGGGCGCTGACGGCGGAGGGGACGGAGCAGCGGGAGAAAATGGCCATCCGTCTGTCCCTGGTGCGGGCGGTCAACTATATCAACCACAGCCTGCTCCAAGCCATCCGGCTGCTCCAGCGGGCGCTGTGACCGGCTCTGCCGGTTGGGAGGAATCTGAAATGGCGAAAATCGTAAGTTATACGGTGACCTGCGTGACCCGTCCCCATGTAGTGCTCACCACGTCCTACGGCAAAGCGAAGCAAGAGCGCACCCATGCCCTGGTGGCGCTGCGGGACGAGGAGGGGTGGGTTGGCTATGGCGAGGCGACCCCCCTGAGCCAGTTTACCGGAGAGACCGCTGAAACGGTCCGCCTCATTCTGGAGGAGGTCCTGCTGCCGGCTCTGGTGGGGGTGGACTGCTTCGACATTGCCGCCGCCCACCGGAAGATGGATGAGACCATCGCGGCCAACTGTGGGGCCAAGTCGGCGGTGGACTGCGCCATGTATGACCTGGCGGCCAAGACGCTGCAAACGCCCCTCAGTACCCTGCTGGGGGGAAAGTGCTGGGACAGGGTCCCCATCAACCGGCACATCGGGATTGTCTCAACTCGGGAGGCGGAGGAGATGACCCAAAACTATGTGGCCCAGGGCTTTCTAAACCTGAAGCTGAAGGTGGGCGGCGATGTGGACGCCTGCGCGGAGCGCATTTCAGCGGTTCGCCGCAGGGCGGGGCCGGAGGCCAAGATACGGATTGATGGAAACTGCGGTTTCTCCTACCAGGAGGCGGTCCGTCTGATCCGGAAGACAGAGGACTGCGGACTGGAATTTTACGAGCAGCTGCTGCCCCGGTGGGACCTGGAGGGAATGGGCAGGCTGCGAAAGGAGTTCGGTGTTCCCATTCTGGCGGACGAGGCGGTGAACTCGGTGCGAGAGGCAATGGAGTACGCCCTGTACGGCGCGGCGGACGCGGTGACCATCAAACTGTGCAAATGCGGGGGTCTCTACCCCGCTATGCGCATTGCCGGGGCTGCAGAGGCGGCGGGGATGCAGGTGGTGGTGGCCAGCACCTACGATACCCATGTTGGCTGTTCCGCCTGCCTGCATCTGGCCAGCGCCCTCCCCAACGTCCAGGCGGCCTGTGACCTGACCACCTTCGCAACCCAGCCGGACCAGGGGCAGACCTGCCACGAGCTGGAGGGGATGTATCTGCGTGCTGGCGGTGAACCGGGCATTGGTGTTTGGGGAATGTGCGACTACTCGATGGAGGTACAGCGGTAAGGAGGAACACAGAAATGGACAGTATAACATTATATCAGAGAATCGAGGGGGAACTGGACCTGGACCGGATGGAGGCCAGCGTACAAACCATCGGCGGCTGGCACCGGTATACGGGGACTCCCCAGGGAGAGCGGTTTGTGGACTATCTCACCGGGGAACTGGACCAATCGGGGATTCCCTATACCACAGAGGAGTACTGTGCTTACACCAGCCTCCCCCTGGCGGCGGAGTTGGTCCTGCCAGGGGAGACCCCCATCCGCCTGATCGGCGACGTGTTCAGCGGAGAGGCGGAGAGGATGGAGGGGGAACTGATTTACGACAGGTGGCCGGAAGGGAGCTCTGACAAGGAGAACGAGGTGCGCTTCGCTGCCTTTCGGGATAAGATTGTACTCACCCGTTCCAGCGGGGGGGCCTTTGCGGAGCGGGTGAGCAGAGCGGGAGGAAGAGGTGTCCTCCACATCAGCAGGAGTCCGGGGGGCTATATCCACCATGACAATATCAGCGCCTCCTGGGGGACGCCGTGCAGCGGGGAACACCGGTTTTTAGGGTGTATTCCCTCGGCGGGCATCTCTCTGGAGGACGGGGAGGTGCTGATCCGCTGGCTGGATCAGGGGAGGGTCCGCGGAAGACTGACGGTAAAAATGGATACACGGGTACGGAGGAGCCGGATGCCGGTGGTCCACATTCCTGGGGCGAGCGAGAGCTTTGTGCTGCTGAATGGCCACTACGACTCCTGGTACGAGGGGATTACCGACAACGCTGGCAGTGATGCCATTCTGCTGGAGCTGGCCCGGGCCTTTTGGAACCACCGGGAGCACCTGAAGCGAGGGGTGCGCATTGCCTGGTGGTCGGGTCACTCCGACGCCCGGTACGCCGGTTCGGCCTGGTACTGCGACCGCCACTGGGAGGAGCTGAACCGAAACTGTGTGGCCAACATCAATCTGGACCTGACCGGCTGCAAGCTGGCCAAACAGATCAGGGCCAGAACCACCTGCATGGAGGGGGAGGAACTGACTGCCGGGCTGATTCAGGAGTTTACAGACGCCCAGGCGAAGCCTTACATCCCCATGATCCGGGGCGGAGACCAGAGTTTTTGGGGGGTTCGCATCCCCATCGACATCATGTTCAAATATGAGCCCCGGGACGAGGACCGGGTGTCGCCCTGCCCCAGTGGTGGTCCCTGGTGGCACACCGACCAGGACACCATTGACAAGCTGGACCGGGACATCCTCCTGCGGGACGCCCGCCTCAACGGAAAGCTGGCCTGTCTCATTTTGAACGCCCAAATCCTGCCGGTGCGGATGGGACAATTTCTGGAACAGATGGAGGAATTCCTGAGGGATATCCAGGCCGGTTTGAGTGAGGATTTTGAGCTGTCCAGCACCATTGACCGAGTGCGGGCGCTGGTCCCCCTGTGCGGCCGCCTGGAGGAGAAGCTGAGTAGCATGACGGCGCGGGAGAGCGACCGGATTATCAAGCGGGTTGCCGGTGAACTGGTCCGCCTGGTCTACACCAGTGGAAGCCCCTACCAGCATGACCGCTCAACACCCTATCAGCCCTTCGGCGTTCTGGCCGGGGCTCAGGGGAAGCGATGGGAGAACACCCCGGAGGAGCTGTATGTGTTTGAGATGACCCAGTTCCGGCGGGCCTGCAACCGAATCAAGGGCCAGATGGCGGAGCTGGCGGAGGAGATGGAGCGTATGCTGTCGTAGCGCGGAGGGGCCCTGTCGCCATTTATTTGGGTTGATTTTGGACAGCGGTGGTAGTACAATGCTTTCTGTAAAAGCAGGGCAGAGAGAGCGCCTTGGCCCGATAGAGGAGCAGGGTCCAACACCTTTCCATCGTCGGCTGCTGCCGCATCTTGATGGACGAGGAATTGACACCTCTAGTGAGAACTAAACGGCGATTATCCCAAGCTTTGTGCAGCAGAGTACACTTCCTACAGAGATTTGGACGGGCTGCGTTTTCATCTCAGCGGTGGGGAGGACATAGGAATTTGATATGATTTGGTACGTCTACATCCTTCGCTGTGGGGACGGAACCCTGTATACCGGAATCACCGACAATGTTTCCCGCCGTCTGGCCGCCCACCGGGCAGGGAAGGGGGCCAAGTACACCCGGGGGAGGGGGCCGCTGGAGCTGGTCTATCAGGAGGCGGTCCCCGACAAGTCTGCCGCTCTGAAACGGGAGAACGCCCTCAAAAAGCTGACAAAGCAGCAGAAGGAGCGTTTGATTCTGGAACAAATATAGCAGGACCCTCCGTGCTTGGTGGAGGGTCCTGCTGTGTTTATCAGGGATTGGGGAGGCCGGTACCGGTGGTCACCGGAGGGCCGTTGAGAGCGTCCAGGGAGGCCTGGAAATCGTTGTTGGGGAGGAAAGGAGCGGTTCCCTGACCTGGGGCGGCGGTGAGGCGTTCCACCTCAAAAGCGGGCTGACAGATACCGCCTGCCGCAGGGTAGTAGCTGATCGTCACCTTGTCGCCCACGTTCAGCAGGATAGCCCAAGGTACTTCACTGGCGCTGAATCCATAGTATCCGTCCTCTGATGTGTCGCCCTCCAGACGGACATAGTAGTTGGTGGTACCCTCAATGACAGCGGAGCGGATCTCGGTGATGGTTCCGTTGACCTGCTCATAAGGCAACTGCTCTTCCACGGTGACCCCCTTATCGGCCAGCATCTGGATATATTTCTGCTCACAGGCAGAGACGGTATCGCCGGTGGCCACGATTTGATACTGGGCCACGTTGACCATAGCGTAGGTCTTCACCAGATTGGTGGCGTCCTTCAGAGGGATGAAGTAGGTGGGTTCCCCGGCGATGTTCAGCAGCAGGGGGAAAGTGGCGATATAGCCCAGGTCCTGGACCACGCCCTGGGCGGAGAGCTTGGCGGCCTCCTCGGTGGCTCCGGGGGCGGTGTAGAAGTGAGTCTCCTTGGTGCGCTGGTTGGTGAGGAGGAAGCCCAGGTTGGACTGGTCGGCGTTGGCTGAGGTGACGCCGGTATACATATACACGTCGTCGTTCATGGCGATATAGTTGTAGCCGCTGGTGGTCTGGGTCACGTCCCGCTGGCCCAGGATGGAGTTGATAAAGCCGTTGACCAGGGTGCCGTGGAAGTCGTACTGCTGCATGATGAGCTCAGGGACATAGAGGGTGTCAACCCAGTTGGGGACCTCCTCATGGTAGGTGCTCTCGCCGGTAATGGCGTCCACCAGTACCGCGCCCTGGATGTCGGTGCCGCCGAAGAGACCGATGCGCTTCACAACCCGGGGGGCGATCCACCAGGGACGGCCCGTTTCGTCAATTTCAAACTCCGGGGTTGCGAACATCATGGTGGGGTACTGGAAGCGGAGGTGGCGCATAATGTTCCGGTTCAGCGGCTCGGAGAAGGAGTACTTCATCCCCTCGCTCAGCCGGGTCACGGTGGCTTGCTGGGTGACCATGTCCACCACCACGTAGGCGGGCAGGCCGTTGGCCCGGTTGGTGAACCACTTAATCAGGTCGGCGTAGGCGATGGGGGCCACCCGCACCGGCCGACCCTGGTAGTTGATCTGGGTGGAGTCGCCGGAATATTCAAACTGGCTGACCATGTCGCTGAGAGTACCCATCTGCCGGTCGCCCAGATACTCGGCGGAGGCCCGGTCCAGGGTGGGGATTTCGCTGAAGGAGATTTCGGCGATGTCGGTGGCGAAGTCGCCGGTCTGGACGGTGAGCAGGTCCCGGTAGGCGGCGGCCCGGAAGATGGGCATGGAGATGATCTGGCCCACAACCGCCACAGCAACAATGGCTGCGAAGAGGAGCAGCACTGGCAGGCAGCTCTTTTTGACGAACCGGAACCACTCCATAATCCTCTCCCTTGGGGTGCGTACCACGGAGTATTCCCCCTGGTCCAAGGGCTTTGCGGACAGCACAAAGACACAGACGGTGTACACCACGCACAGCAGCAGCAGGAATCTGTAGAAGTCGCCGGACTGGGGATTGATGGCGGGCAGGGACACATAGAAATACGCAAAGCCCACCGCCGCCGTAATCAGCAGACTGACCAGCAGACTGCCGGCGCGGCCCATGGGTTTTCGAGTCCGTTGTTTTTTCAAAATAAGGTCTCCTCTCTTTTCCATATGGATGGATGCCAAAGTGTAGCTGTTAGTTTATACGCTTTTGCCTCAAAAAGCAATGAATGGAAGATTAAATTTTGCCAATGTCCGCATCGGGCCTAATATAAAACAGCAAGCTGCTTGTATATAAAATCCGGCCCGCTGGAGAGAAAAATGTCCTCCTGGAGCGGGGTCTCCCCAGAGAGATGCAGCAAATTGCAGATGTGCAGCTGATAATACCATGTTCTGTCATCGTAATCGGTTTTGCGCTCGTTCCAGATGATCCGTCCATACTGCCCTGGAGCCAGCACAAAGGCGGTCTCGTTCAGGCAGTCTTTGCCGTACAGAGGCGCGTTCGGATTATGAAAGTCCTGGTTGTGTCCCCGGCGATAGGGCATTCCGCTGCGCTGGCTGTCGTAAAAGAAGGAGACGGAAATGCCCTCCAGGACAGGGCGGATGGACAGGTTGGTCAGATTTAAATCCTTGATACGGGGAAGGATTCGGAGCCGGTTATTCCTGATCCAGGACAGCCGCTGCTGAATTTCCCGTTGAACTTGCGCCGGAGTAAAGCCGATTTTGGGCAGGAACCGCTCCAGAGACCAGCGCGCCTCCTGCGCGGCGTCCAAAAAATGTTCTCCCTTCTGATAGAAGCCGAGGTATTGCACCGCCACATCAGTCTGCGCCGGCAGCGGGTCCATTGGATAGGCTTCCGGGAATTGCCGGCGTGCCTGAGCGCCGCTGCCGCCCCGCTCATTTTTGGCCCAAGTGAGGTCGATCTCTTGAATCAGAAGCAAGGGAGGCGCCTCCCCTCAAATAGAACTGTAGTTCAATGATACCACATTGAGAAGATTTTGACAACCCGCACTTGCCAAACGGCGTAAAATTCACTATAATAATAAAAACCTTTGTACTGGAGGAGAGAAGCATGGCTTTAGACATGAAGTATTTTGAGGAGATGGAGGCCAAAATTCCCCGGGGTAAGGTGCGCACCCGGTTTGCACCGTCCCCCACCGGCTATATGCACGTGGGCAATCTGCGCACGGCGCTGTACACCTGGCTGATTGCCCGGAACGCCGGGGGGACCTTCATTTTGCGCATTGAGGACACCGACCAGGGCCGTCTGATTGAAGGGGCCACCGAGGTCATCTACCGAACCCTGGCCGAGTGCCGCCTGGACCACGACGAGGGCCCCGACGTGGGTGGGCCTGTGGCGCCCTACATTCAGTCGGAGCGGCGGGACACCTATGGAAAATACGCCCGGCTGCTGGTGGAGAAGGGCCAGGCCTACTACTGCTTCTGCGAGAAGACAGAGAACGAGGAGGACGCTGGCGACTTCAACCGGGCAGAGGACCCCTGCCGTGCCCTTCCTCTGGAGGAGGCCCAGGCCCGTGTGGACAGGGGAGAGCCCTACGTCATCCGTCAGAAGATCCCCCGGGAGGGGACCACCACCTTCCATGACGCTATTTTCGGCGATATCACTGTGGAGAACAAGACCCTGGACGACCAGGTGCTCATCAAGCGGGACGGAATGCCCACCTACAACTTTGCCAACGTGATTGACGACCATCTGATGGGGATCACCCACGTGGTCCGGGGCAGCGAGTACCTGTCCTCCGCCCCCAAATACAATCTGCTGTACCAGGGCTTTGGCTGGGAGGTGCCCACCTATGTCCACTGCTCCCCGGTCATGCGGGACGCCCAAAATAAAATGTCCAAACGCCACGGCGACCCCTCCTATGAGGATTTGAAGGACCAAGGCTTCCTCACCGATGCCATCTTGAACTATGTGGCCCTGCTGGGCTGGTCCCCCCGAGGGGACATCGCTGAGCAAGAGGTTTTTTCCCTGGAGGAGCTGGCAAAGGCTTTCGACCTGGCGGGTATGTCCAAGTCTCCCGCCATCTTTGACCTTGACAAGCTGATTCACTTTAATGCAATTTACCTTCGTGCTATGTCCCCTGAGGAGTTTGCCAGGGCAGCGGAGCCCTATATCAGAAGCACTGTAAAGGATAAACGCCTGTCGGCTTTTGAGATTGCTGCCCTCCTCCAGGCCCGGTGCGAGAAGCTCACCGACATCCCGGAGAAGGTGGCCTTCTTCCAGGAGCTGCCCGAGTACAGCACGGAATTGTTTACCAACAAGAAGTCCAAAACCAATCCGGAGGTGTCCAAGGCCATGCTGGAGGCGGCCATTCCCATGCTGGAGGGTGTGACGGAGTGGACCCAGGATGCCATTCACGGCGGGCTGGTGGCCCTGGCGGAGCAGTTGGAGGTCAAGAATGCAACCCTCATGTGGCCGGTACGAATCGCCGCAGCCGGTCAGGCGGTGACCCCCGGCGGCGCAGTGGAGATCTGCCGTATCCTGGGCAGGGAGGAGACCTTGCGCCGGCTGAAGCTGGGGCTGGACAAGCTGTAAGGACAAAAAATTGCGGAGTCAAAGAGGAAGGGGCGTTTTCTTCCACTTTGACTCCGTTTTTTGCCGCTCAGGCCTGGGGGACCAGGGCCTGGTGGAGGATGGACAGCACCTCAGTCAGCTGCTGTGTGGGGATTTGTCCGGGGGCGGAGGCCTGGCCGATCATGCCGAAGGTGGCGGCGGAGCCGAAGCACTCTCCGCAGAGGCGGCTGATGACCCCGCTGCCCATGCTCATGGTGATGATGGGCCGGTCTGCGTATTTGTTGTGCATCTCCTGGGTTGCGTCCAGCAGGGTTATAATATCGGCGGGGGTGTGGGGCATGACAGCCACCTTGGGGATATCCGCCCCCATATCCTGAGCCTTGCACATCCGTTGGATCAGGTCGGCCTTGTCTGGAGTGCCTTCGAAGCTGTGGTAGGAGCCAACGACCCGGCAGCCGGCGGCGTGGATGGCGTCGATGTTTTTGCGCACCGTCTCGTCGCCGGAAAAGATCTGCACATCAATGATGTCCGCTTCGCCGGACTGGGCAACGGCGGTGTTCAGGGCGGTGTAGACGTCCATGTCAATGTCCAGCGCGCCGCCCTCCGCCTTGGTCCGGGCGGTGACCAAAATGGGCTTTTCTCCCAAAATGGTGCGCAGGGCTTTCAGGGTTGACAGCAGCTTGGGCGTATCCAGCGCGTCCTCGTAGAAGTCAACCCGCCACTCCACGAAGTCAAAGGTGTAGCCCATAATCTCACGGGCCTTGTCCAAAATTCCCTCGGCGGTTTCTGCCACAATGGGCACAATGATTTTGGGCACCCCAGCCCCAATCTCTAAATTACGCAGCGTTACAGTCCGGATCGTTCCCATAGTCGGTAATCTCCTTTTTCGTTTTGTCGGTCCGGGTCACAACCGGATCAAGTAGTCGTTGCCGGAGTTTTTGCAAAAATCTCCCCAGATTTTTTGGGCGGTTTCCTCCGGCGTGGTGTTGTTGTCCACCGCGATATCGCCCACCTCGGTGTACAGGGGCAGACGGAAGTGGTACATCTCCTTCATGGTGCCCTTTACTGACAGAGGACGTCCGATGACGGCCAGCTGGTCCAGGTCCCGGCGCATGAAGTAGACCCGTCCGGTGCGGCGCATCACAATGCGGTTGTCTTTCCGAAGAATTGCACCGCCGCCGGTGGCGATGATTTGCCCGCTCTTGCTGCACACGTCAGCCAGCACCTTGCGCTCCAGGGCCCGGAAAGCGGGCTCGCCGTGCCGCCGGAAGATTTCCGGAATGGACTTGCCAGCCAGGCGAACGATCTCGTCGTCCAGATCCACGAAGGGCCGATGGGACAGGCGAGCCAGCTCCATGCCCACAGTGGTCTTGCCGCAGCCCGGCATCCCCACCAGAACCAGATTGGCCCGTTCCTGCTGTAAGTCGTTGAGGATACGCTCGGTCTCGCTGTCGGAGATTTCCCGGTTGAAAAACCGCTCCTCCGCCACCACCGCTTGGTTCACCAGCATGGACAGACCTCCGGCCCGGCGCAGCCCCAGCTTTTCCGCCTGGAGCAGCAGGTCGGTGCGGGGCGGGTTATAGATCAGGTCCATGACCGCCTCCAGCTCGGGCAGGCGCTTCAGGTCCACCGGCTGACTGCCCAGGTCGGGCCACATCCCCACCGGAGTTGCGTTGACCAGAATCTCCGCATCGTCGTGGCGCTCCAGGTTGCCATAGTTGGTGGGGCCGGTTCGGGAGACCACCACCACCTCCCGGCCGCCCCCCTGCCGGGCGGCGGCCTGGACGGTGAGGGAGGCGCCGCCGCTGCCCAGCACCATTACCTTTTTCTTGTCGAAGGAAATTCCGGCCCGCTGTGCCATGTACAAAAAGCCATAGATGTCGGTGTTGTAGCCGTACAGCTTGCCGTCCTCTTTCCGGACCAGAGTGTTCACACTGCCGATGGCCTGGGCTCCCTCGTCGATGACGTCGCAGTAGGGCATCACATCCCGCTTGTAGGGGATGGTGACGTTCAAACCGCCGATGTTCTTTTGAGCCAGGAACGGCCCTAGCTCGTCGGGCTCCAGCTCGATCAGGCGGTAGCTGTCACATCCCAGGGACTTGTGGATGGGGACGGACCAGCTGTGTCCCAGCTTGCGGCCCAGAAGGCCGTAAATTTTCTCTTCCATTTGTCACACCTCCGCGTAGTTGCCCAAAAATTGGAACTGGGCGCAGCAGCGTTCCATCTCCTCCAGCATGGACAGCACGCCGGACGCCTTAACGGAGGCCTCCAGCTCCAGGAAAAAGATGAACTCAAAGTCGCTTCCCGCCACCGGGCAGGATTCCAGCTTGGTCATGTTGATATCCATAGCGGCCAGCTTGGATACGATCTCATACAGCGCGCCGGGCCTGTTCTCAAAGGCCAGGGTCAGACTGATTTTATTTGCTCCGGCATAGATCACCGGCTCCTTGGCCACACAGAGGAAGCGGGTGTAGTTGTTGTCGCTGTCCTGAATGTGGTCGTTGATGCACTCCAGGCCGTACAGCGTGGCGCAGGGGTGGGAGGAGATAGCGGCCACGTTCCGGCTGCCCCGCTCCGCTACCATCTTGGCGGCCATTGCGGTGTTGGCGCAGGGGACCACCTTCACGTCCTTCAGTCCGCCCAGGAACTGGGAGCACTGTCCAATGGCCTGCTCGTGGGAATGGATTTCGGTGATCTCCTCCAGCTTCACGCCAGGCAGGGCCAGCAGCTCGTGGCGGATGCACAGGCGGGTTGCCCGGACCACCGACAGGTCATGCTCCAGGAGCAACTGGTACACCTTGCGCACGGAGCCGTTGGAGCTGTTCTCAATGGGCAGCACACCGAATTTACACAGGCCGGACTCCACGGCGGCCACCACCGCGTCAAAGCTCTTTACGTAGACCAGGTTGCCACGGGGGAACAGCCGGTCGCAGGCCACCTGGGAGTTGGCCCCCTCCACGCCCTGACAGGCCACCGTGCCGGTCTGGGGGAAGACCTCGCTGTTGGAGGCCAGGGCGGCCTTCACCCGGGCTCCCACCTTGGTGGGGGAGGAGATCAGCTCCGCCTGGCGTGAACGGGACAGCTCGAAGAGGGTCGAGAACAGGTGGTAGGCGTAGCGCTCCTTGTCTCCGGTGCGCTGGGTGACTTTTGCTAAAATCTCCCGCTCCCGCTGCTTGTTGAGGATGGGCTGACCGCGCTGGAGCTTGTAGGACGCCACCTCCTCGCTCAGGGCCATGCGCTCCAGGAAGAGGGTCAAGAGCTGGTCATCTACCGCGTCGATCTTAGTACGAATTTCAGAAAGTTCCATGGTTTCCCTCCAACAGTAAATCTAACAGCACACAGGCTGTGACGGCTTCCACCACCGGAACGGCCCGGGGGGCGATACAGGGGTCGTGGCGGCCGTGAATTTGCAGTTCGGTGTTTTCCTGCCTGGACAGGCTGACCGTCTGCTGCTCCCTGGCGATGGACGGTGTGGGCTTTATGGCAGCCCGCAGGACAATAGGCATTCCGGTGGTGATGCCCCCCAAAATTCCCCCGGCATGGTTGGTTTCGGTCACGATCCTGCCGTCCCTCACAGCAAAGGGATCGTTATTCTGTGAGCCGTGGAGATAGGCGGCGGTAAAGCCCTTGCCAAACTCCACGCCTTTCACCGCCGGGATGCCGAACAGCGCCGCCGCCAGCCGGTTTTCGATTCCATCAAACATGGGGTCGCCCAGTCCGGCAGGCAGGCCAATGGCGGCGCACTCAACGATGCCCCCCACCGAGTCCAGTTCCTGTCTGGCCCTCTCAATGAGATTCTGCATGAGTTCCCCGTTCTTGTCGTTCAAAACCGGGAAGGGCTTTGCGGCGACGGACTCAAACAGCTTCGGAGTGGGATACTCCGGAAGAGGCGCGTCCAGATAATTCCCCACCGAATACAGGTGGGCCCCCACATAGACCCCCCGCCGGACCAAAATCTGCTTGGCGATCCCCCCGGCAATGCACAGGGGAGCAGTGAGCCTGCCGGAAAAGTGTCCGCCCCCCCGCATATCGGCGTGCCCCTTCCACTTGACCCAAGCGGTGTAGTCGGCGTGGCCGGGGCGGGGGGCGTCGGCCAGCTCTGCGTAATCCTTGGAGTGCTGGTCGCTGTTGCGGATGACGGCGCACAGGGGGGCGCCGCAGGTCACGCCGCCCTCCAGCCCGGACAAAATTTCCGGCACATCGGCCTCACTCCGGGCGGTAGACAGGGGGCTTTTCCCCGGACGGCGGCGGTCCAGAAAGCGCTGGAGCTCCTTCAGGTCGATCTCCTCCCCGGCGGGCAGGCCGTCGATGTTGACGCCGATGGCCTTCCCATGGGACTGGCCGAAGACGGAGACCTTTAACAGTTTTCCAAATTCAGAGGACATCAAATTCCCCTCCCAACCGTTTATATTCCTCCCAGAATGTGGGGTAAGATTTGTTCACCGCCTCCGCACCCAGGATAGTAACCGGGCCGGTACAGCGGGTAGCGGCAATGGCCGCCGCCATGACAATTCGATGGTCGTTGGCCCCATCCACCGTGCCGCCCTTCAAAAACTGGGTTCCGGGGATGGTCAGCCAGTCGGGCCCCTCCTCCGCCTGTCCCCCCAGGGCGCGGAGCATACAGGTCACGGCGGTCAGCCGGTCGCTCTCCTTCAGCCGCAGGCGGGCGGCGTTGGTCAGGCAGGTGGTCCCGTCGTGGAAGGCCGCCATCACCGCCAGGGGTGGGAGCAGGTCGGGACAGTCGGAGACGTCAATCTCCACCCTTTGTCCCGTTCCCCAGGCAAAACTGGCAAAGTGTTCATCCATCACCCGGTCCCCCTGGACAGAGCGCACATTTACTCCGTCCGTCAATACCGGATTGCCCAGCGAGCCCGCCGCCATCCAGAACGCCGCCTGGGACCAGTCGGCCTCAATGGTGGTGTCTCTGGCCTGGAACCGCTGGCCACCCGGAACCAGGAGCCGCTGATACTCCCAGTTCTCCGCCTTGATTCCAAAATCCTTCAGCACCGCCAGCGTCATGTTCACATACCCTTTGGACTCCAGCCTGGAAGTGAGAACAATCTCGCTGTCCCCGTCCAGCAGAGGCAGGGCATAGAGCAGTCCGGTGATAAACTGGCTGGACACGTTGCCAGGGAGACGGTATTCTCCCGGCGTTAGCTTGCCCTGAACGGTGAGGACGCCGTCCTTCTGTTCGTAAAAGATGCCCCTCTCGTCGAAGATGTCGAAATAGGGCTTCTGAGGCCGCTCCATCAGACGGCCTCGGCCGGTAAAGCGGCCTCTCCCCCGGAGGACCAGCGCAATGGGAATGAGAAACCGGAGGGTGGAGCCGGACTCGCCGCAGTCCAGCAGAGGCAGCTCCGGCCCCTGTGCGTTCAGTGCGGCGGCACAGCGTTGGGTGGCCTCAATATCCTGGGATGTCTCCAGGGTGGAGATAGTACCGCCGCCCGCCAGCAGCTGGGCCAGAATGGCCCGGTGGGCTATCGACTTGCTGGGGGGCGGGGTGACCGTCCCCTCCAGGGGTCCGGGGGTGATGCGGATATCCATACTCAGACCTCCAGCCCCGTCCGGATTATTGCTTCCAACTCCGTGACGTGGATTTTTTTCAGCACGCAGTCCCCGATTGTCCTGGGGACCACAATGGTGATAGAGTCCCCCGCCCGCTTTTTGTCGGAAAGAGCGGCTTGGGCCAGGGCGCCGGCGGAGTATTCGGTGGAGATGGGCAGGCCCGTGAGACTCAGGGTGGAGCATATGCGGTCCGCTGTCCAGGCATTGATCCCGTCCTCCAGTGTCCAGCCCAGCCGCTTGGAAGCCCGGGCTATGATGGCCAGTCCCGCCGCCACGGCGTGGCCGTGGGGGATGGTGAAATTGCTGCATTTCTCAATAGCGTGGCCCACGGTGTGGCCCAGGTTGAGCAGCTTCCGCTCCCCCTGCTCCTTCTCGTCCCGCTCCACCACGCCGGCCTTGTAGGAAACGCAGCCCGCAATCAAGGCCGCCGGGTCCAGCGCCGGAATCATCCCATCCTCCAGACTGTTGAATAGCCCCGGGTCTGCCAGCACAGCGGTTTTAATGGCCTCAGCAGCACCGTCGGCGAAGACGGCAGAGGGGAGGGTCTCCAGGCAGTCGGTGTCGCAGAGGACGGCTGCGGGCTGAAGGAAGGCCCCAGCCAGGTTCTTCCCGGCGGACAGGTCGATGGCGGTCTTGCCCCCCACCGAGGAGTCCACGGCGGACAGCAGGGTGGTGGGCAGCTGGACATATTTTATCCCCCGCAGGTAGAGGGCGGCGGCCAGCCCTGCCATATCCCCGGTGACGCCGCCTCCCAGTGCGGCCACGCAGTCGGTGCGGGTGAGGTGCTCTTCTGCCAGAAACTCCAGAATGCTGGACAGGGTGTCGAGATTTTTGTGAGCCTCCCCGGCGGGGAAGATATAGGCGCTGACCTGGTAGCCCGCCTCCTGGAGGCTGGTCTTCACCGTTTCCAGGTACAGCGGGGCCACAGTGCTGTCGGTGACCACCGCCATGTGACACAGGGGCACCGCCTCTCTCAGCCGGGGGCCGCACTCCTTTAACAGGCCGGGCCCAATGGTGACCGTGTACTCCGGAGCGGTGTGGACCCGGAGGGTTTGAATGGACATAGAAAATGCTCCTTTCGCGGGGCGCACCCCGTACAGAACTGGGTTTAGTTGCCGCCAGCGGTGGCTTTCAGCTCCCGGCCCTCTTTCAGCAGGTCGTGGAGCTGCTGGGCGTCTCGGGCCTCCAGGGCGGCGCGGTAGTCCTCCAGGTGGCCGATGAGGATACCCAGCTCCTTGGTCAGATAGTCGGCGTCGTCCAGAAACAGCTCAGTCCACATATCCTCGTCCAGTCGGGCCACACGGGTCATATCCCGGAAGCTCCCGGCGGAGAAGCCCCGGCGGCGCTGAGCCTCAGGGGATTTCACATAGGCGCTGGACACGATGTGGGCCAACTGGGAGGTGAAAGCGATGATCCGGTCGTGCTCCTCCGGCTGGGAGAAGGTGAGCTTGGCGAAGCCCACATCCAGGAAGAAGGTCTGAAGGGTCTCCAGCAGCTTCATATCGGTGCGCTTGTCCGGGGTGAGGATCATGGAGGCCCCCACATACAGGTCGTCGGAGGAGGAGGTGAAGCCTCCCCGTTCCCGGCCCGCCATGGGGTGTCCGCCGATGTAGGCGAAGCCCTGTTCCTCCGCAATGGGGGTGATCTGCTCCACCACAACCCGCTTCACCCCGCACAAATCCACCAGGATGGCAGATTTTCCAATCTGAGCGGCGTGGGCGCGTACCCAGTCCACGGCAGCCTGGGGGCGGATGGCCACCAGCACCAGATCGCACTGGGGCAGGGTCTCCTCCGTGAGGGGGGCGTCAATAGCTCCGCACAGGCGGGCCAGCAGCATGGTCTCCTGGTCCAAATCAATGCCGTAGACGGTGTGGCTGGTGCGGTTTTTTACACTTTTGGCCATGGAACCGCCCATCAGGCCCAGACCTACAATTCCAACTTTCATCGCTTATTCCTCCAGTGCTTTCACAGCGGTGTGCAGGGCCAGCAGCTTCCTGGCCAGCAGGTCGAAAGCCTCCGGCTTCAGGGACTGGGGCCCGTCGCACAGGGCGTGGGCGGGGTCGTTGTGGACCTCAATCTGCAAGCCGTCCGTCCCGGCGGCCACCGCCCCCATCGCCAGGGAGTCCACCAGCCAGTACTTTCCAGTGGCGTGGCTGGGGTCCACAATGACGGGCAGGTGGGTCAGCTTCTTCAAAACGGGGATGGCGGCCAGGTCCAGGGTGTTGCGGGTATAGCTCTCAAAGGTGCGGATGCCCCGCTCGCAGAGGATCACATTCTCGTTGCCACCAGCCATTACATATTCGGCGCTCATCAGCCACTCCTCATAGGTGGCGGACATCCCCCGCTTAATCATCACAGGCTTCTCCTGGTGGCCCAGCGCCCTGAGCAGGTCGAAGTTCTGCATATTCCGGGCCCCCACCTGGATGACGTCCACATCCAGAAACAGGGACAGTTGGGCCACGTCCATCACCTCTGTGACGATGGGCAGGCCGGTCTCTGCCCGGGCGGTCTTCAAAAACTCCAGACCGTTCTGGCCCAGCCCCTGGAAGGCGTAGGGGGAGGTGCGGGGCTTGAAAGCGCCGCCCCGGAGCATGGTTGCACCGCTGGCCTTCACCGCCTTGGCAATGGCCACCACCTGCTCCTCCGACTCCACAGAGCAGGGCCCGGCCATAATGGTCAGATTTCCTCCGCCAATCTGGGTGTCCCGCACCTGGATCACGGTGTCCTCGGGGTGGAACTTCCGATTGGCGTTTTTGTAGGGCTCCTGGACCCGCTTCACATCCTCCACAATGTCCAGGGCGGCGATCAGGTCAATGTCCAGCTTGGAGGTGTCGCCCACCAGGCCCAGGATGGTGTTGGCCTCGCCGATACTGGTGTGGATGGTGATTCCTTTCTCCTGGAGCCAGGAGACCAATCCCTCCAGCTGGTCAGGATTGTGGTCGCGCTTGAGAATGACAATCATAATAAATTCCTCCTAAAATCTTGAAAAAGCATACAAAAAACCGCAGCCGGTTCGGCTGCGGTCCGTCAAAGGGTTCTCCCAAACCCAATTCACTTCCCCACAGATTCAGCCAAACCGAAATAAGCCTTGCCCATAAAATAGGTAAAGCTAAAGTAACGGTATGCAAAGCTGAAGCTGCGGTTCTTGTTGGACATTGTAAAATCCCTCTTGTATGATTGATGTATACAGGATACCACTTTACCCGGAAAAAGTGAATGGCATTTCTTACAAAATAAAAGGAAAATTTTTAATTTATTTGTGATAAAAGACGGTTAGACGAAAATATTTTTCCCGATACAAAAAAAGTGCCCACCTCGGCTGAGGTGGGCATCGAATTTGGAGCTTACTTGGCCAGGACCTTTTTCAGACGGGCGAAGCGGGGGAGGGAGTTCTCGGTGGGAGCCTGAGCGTCGCCCTGAATCAGGGGCAGAGCGTAGTCGATGAAGGCCTGAGTCACGCCGTTGTGCTCAGCGTTGATCCACTCCAGGGGGACCTTCTTCTCGAAGTTGGCCACTTCAGATAGGTTGAACAGCTTGGTCTCGCACTTGTACTGACCGCCTTCGCGGGTGCAGACGAAGCCCACCATCTTGTCGGTCTCGCCGGCCACGGCGGTCTCCACAGCGGTCTTGCCGGCCAGGAAGGACTCGTCGATGTCGGTGCGGGAGGCCACGTGGGCGCCGCAGCGCTGGAGCAGGGACAGCTCGATGCCCCGGACCTTGGCGCCGGTGCGCTCCTTGACCACGTTGGCCAGCAGAGCCGCCAGGCCGCCCAACTGAGCGTGGCCGAAGCCGTCAGTGGCGGAGGTCTTGGCCTCGGAGACGAAGGTGCCGTTGGCGTAGTGGATGCCCTCGGAGACGGCGGCGATACAGTTGCCCTTCTCCTTGTAGATGCGGTCCACATCGGCCAGGAACTTGTCCATATCGAAGTCCACCTCGGGCAGGTAGACCAGGTCGGGGGCGCAGCCCACCACACCGGCCAGAGCGGCGGCTCCGGCCAGCCAGCCGGCGTGACGGCCCATGATCTCAATGACGGTCACCATGCCGGTGTCGTACACCCGGGCGTCCTTGTACACCTCGGCGCAGGAGGTGGCGATATATTTGGCGGCGGAGGCGAAGCCGGGGCAGTGGTCGGTGCCGAACAGGTCGTTGTCGATGGTCTTGGGCACGCCCATGATGCGGCACTCATAGCCCACCTTCTGCATATACTTGGAGATTTTGTTGCAGGTGTCCATGGAGTCGTTGCCGCCGTTGTAGAAGAAGTAGCGCACATCGTACTTCTTAAAGATCTCCAGAATGCGCTTGTAGTCGGTGTCGTCGGCGTCGGGGTCGGCGATCTTGTAGCGGCAGGAGCCCAGCTCGGAGGAGGGGGTGTTGAGCAGCAGCTCCAGCTCCTTGGCGTCCTCCTGGCCCATGTCGTAAAGCTTGTCATTGAGCACGCCCTTGATGCCGTGGGCCGCGCCGTAGACGGCGGTAATGTCCGGATTGTCCAGCGCGGTGCGGATGACGCCATAGGCGCTGGCGTTGATGACGGAAGTGGGGCCGCCGGACTGGCCGATGATGAGGGCGCCCTTCAGTGTGTTGCTCATGTTGATTACCTCCAATTCAAAATATCCTTTGCAAAAGGGTAATTGCTCGTAACGGAAGTATTATACCAAAAAATTCCCCTGTTGTAAACGGGGAAATCGACGAGTCGCGGTGGGGAAAATGGCTTGTATCAGTCGAACTGACGTGATATAATTGAGGAAAAAAGAGGAGGACTTCCGGTATGATACGCTGTATCAGCTGCCGAAAGGACATCATTGACTTTGTCCAGGTGCGGTTTGAGGGATTTCAGGTGACCCTGCCCCTGCCTGGACTGAAGCAGGATAACTACTACATCGCCTTTGACCCCAAGTATGGCGAGCTGAAGGGTTCGGTCTACCGCTTTGTCAAGGAGCGCCCTGAGGGGAGCTTCTGCCGTCTGGAGGTGCGCCGGGCCTTTGCGCAGGAGAAGATTTACTTGCAGTTGGGCGGCATTTTAGTCAGCTACCTCAAATACGACTGGGGCGCGGCCCAGTGTACCGGAAAGGTGCTGAACAACATCCGTTACGGCCAGCTGGCCCAGCTGTCGCCCAAGTTCCAGGTGGAGTCCCCCTGGTTCCTGGCGGACAACAATCCAGACAGCCTGCGCGGGGCGCTGGAGCAGCTGGAGGAGTGGTACCGGGAGCACCTTGGGGAGATTCAGCAGTCCTGGGACAAGCAGCAGGGCTTTCTGGACCGGGAGTGCCGGGAGCTGCGGCCTGTCCGGCGCTTCCTGGGGGAGCACATGGGCGAGCTGAGCCAGGAGGACGTCTGGGAGGTGTACCGCTGTGTGGACCAGCTGGCGGAGGAGTACAAGGCGAAGTATGGGGGACAGAAGCACGTCTTTTCCGCCCCCTCTCAGACGGTGTTTTTTCACGACTTCTGCTATGGAACGCTGCCGCCCGTCCTCAACGCCTGGATTGAGGAGCTGGCCGCCGCGCTCCAGAGAGGGAAGAAGGGGTATGACGAAACCTACGCCCGGAAATTTGCTGTAACCGCCCTGCTCTACCTTTTTAATGATATGCAGCGGGAGCGGTGGCCGAATATTTTGGAAGAAAGGCCCTGGACGGTTGATTAAAATTTGATGGAGGTGCCAGAAAATGGAACAGGAAGGTATGGTCTCTGTGTGGGCCGGCGTTTTTGAAGATGAGGAGGCCCTGATGGCCTATGCCGCGGAAGAGGGGTATGACGATGAGCGAGAGCCCCAAATTTCCGCCTTTAATCACGATTTTTTCGGCGGGGAGGACGTCTGGCCCTTCGACCCCGATTTTTGGGAGCGGGGCATGGTGGCCCCCACCACCGATGTGGAGGCGCTGGTTTTTCCCTTTTCTGAGGGGCTGACCATAGGGGAGGGGCTGAAAGAGCTCCTCCCCAAGGGGCTGGAAAAACCCTGCAATGGAGTGATTCTGGTCTATAATTTTGAATATGAGGCGGAAGAAGGGGCTTACAATCCCAACGCCCCGGTGACCTTTTTAGGTGTGGTTCCCTACGAGGAAGACTGATGGAAAGGCTGGAGGGACATATGACCGTGGCAAAGCAGTATTTGGACATCTTAAAGGAGCGGGAGCCGCAGCTCTGGAGGGAGCCGCTGGAAAACTCCTCCCTCACAGAACAGGATCTGGCGGACATTGAGGCGGGACTGGGTTACGCCCTGCCCGCACCCTACCGTGATTTTTTGCAGAGCTGCAAAATTCCCGGTGACCTCATTGTGCTGGTCTCCTTCTGCGGGGACTCCTTTGCCTGCTCCTGGCCCAAGACCTATTCCCGGGAATACAGCGGCTATGTGGACCGGCCCGACCAGGATATCGGCCCCACCGTGGAGTTCGAATGGCACATGATCCAGGGAAATACCGGGGCAGAGTTTTTAAAGACGCTCAAACGGGAGCAGGCGGCCCGGGAGGAGTGCCCCTGCTTTTTAGAGGCCGGTTTTATCCGGCTGGGGGAGGTATATGGCTATTGGACCTATTTGGACCTGGTCTCCGGCGGCATCGTCACCATCCACGAGGAGGGCGTCTACGATATGATGATCGTTGGCGGGGTGACCTGGAACAGCAGGGAGGAGGTGCGCAGGTATATGGAGTCGAACGAGCTCTATATCTGCAACAATTTCTATGATTTCCTCCGCTTTGTGTGTACCGGGGACTATTTGGACGAGGACGAGGCCAGATTTCCAACAAAAGAAGAGCTGGAGGCGGAATATTTCGCCTGACGATATATCCCTTCCCTCACAGATTCCACAAAAGCACAGCCCGTCCGGCTGGAGATTTTTTCCGCTGGGCAGTTGCAATTTGAAGAAAATGTGGTAGAATATAAGAGACTTAATTATAAGGAGGTTATTCCCATGCCCCTTGTTACTACTACCGAGATGTTTAAGAAGGCCTATAACGGCGGTTACGCCATCGGCGCTTTCAACGTCAACAACATGGAGATCGTCCAGGGCATTACCGAGGCTGCCAAGGAGGTCAACGCCCCCCTGATTCTTCAGGTTTCCAAGGGTGCCCGCGCCTATGCCAACCACACCTACTTGGTGAAGCTGGTGGAGTCCGCCATCATTGAGACCGGCCTGCCCATCTGCCTTCACCTGGACCACGGCGACAGCTTTGAGACCTGTAAGTCCTGCGTAGACGGCGGCTTTACTTCCGTCATGATCGACGCTTCCTCCAAGCCCTTCGCTGAGAACATCGAAATCACCAAGAAGGTGGTTGAGTACGCTCACGACCACGGCGTGGTGGTAGAGGCCGAGCTGGGCAGCCTGGCCGGCGTGGAGGACGAGGTCCAGGTCTCCGCTGAGGATTCCTCCTATACCCGTCCGGAAGAGGTGGAGGAGTTCGTCTCCAAGACCGGCTGCGACTCTCTGGCCATTGCCATCGGCACCAGCCACGGCGCTTACAAGTTCACCGCCGCCCAGTGTACCCGCAACGAGAAGGGCGAGCTGGTTCCCCCGCCCTTGCGCTTCGACATCCTGGACGAGGTGGTCAAGCGTCTGCCCGGCTTCCCCATCGTGCTCCATGGCTCCTCCTCCGTGCCTCAGAACTTCGTGAAGATGATTAACGAGAACGGCGGCAAGATGCCCGACGCCGTTGGCATCCCCGAGGAGCAGCTGCGCCAGGCCGCCCGCAGCGCCGTGTGTAAGATCAACATCGACTCCGACCTGCGTCTGGCCATGACTGGCACCATCCGCCAGTTCTTCAACGAGCACCCCGACAAGTTCGACCCCCGCGAGTATCTCAAGCCCGCCCGCGCCAACATCAAGGAGCTGGTCAAGCACAAGCTCATCAACGTGTTGGGCTGCGACGGCAAGGCCTGATTTTAAAACTTTTGATTCCCGCTCCGCAAGGGGCGGGAACCTTTTTCTAATAGGAGGAAAGGCATATGAAACGCTGCCGCCTGCGTCCGGTTTTGCTGCTGGGATTCTTTTTCTTGCTGGGGCTGCTCTTTGTTCCTGAATGTGACGACTGCTATTTTGTTTACTGGCACTTCGCCTCCCTGCGGGATATGCTGCTCACACGGCCTATTACAGAGGGAATGCCCGTGGTAGGGGTACCCGCCAATGGACGGTATCTAGGTAATTTTTTGGGCGTACTCCAGGGCAAGCTGTACTTTACTCCCTTCGGCTTCCTGCGGGGACTGCTGTTTGGAGGGGCGCTGGCGGGGCTGACCCTGCTGCTGGGACGCCGGTTCTCGGACAGGGGGGAGGGGGGCGTCGCCCTGGCCTTCTCCCTGGTGGTCCTGGCCCCCAGAGGTATCTGGCAGCAGGTCTACTCCTGGGGGGCGGGGTTTGTGAATTACCTTTTGCCTATGATTGGTATTTTGATTCTGCTGGAGCTGCTGAACCGAGAGCGGCCCGCGCCCTGGGCCTGTTTTTTGCTCACGCTGTGCTGCTGTCTCTTTCTGGAGCCGGTGACCATCCTGTTGTGCCTAAGCTGTATAGTATTTTTCCTTTGCATACTTCTCCGGGACCAGAGCCGCCGGACAGCCGCCCTGGCCGCTGGGCTGGGGGCGGTTCTGGGGACCTTGGTGATGTTTACCAGCCCCGGCTACGCCCAAGTGAACAGCGACACCCGGACCATGGGGCTGGAGCTGATTCAGCGCAACCTTACCGTCATTATGACCGACGCCCTAATCCGCCCGGCGGCGGTGACAGCACTTATCAGCGTACTGCTGGTGTTGCTGCTGCGGCGGCAGGGGAGTGCCTGGAAGCCCTGGGCGGCAGTGCTGGCCCCCATCCATCTGGTGTGCATCGCCGACACCCTGCGGGACTGCGTCCGGGGCTATGGGAGCTATACGACAAAACGCCTGCTGCTGGCCTGCCTCCTGGCAGGGCTCTGGGTCGTCATGCTGGCGCTGTGGCAGGGCGGGCGGACCCGGTTCCAGGTGGTCGCCGGGGTACTGGCTCTGTGTGCCCTCAACGGGCCGCTGCTGGTGGTCTCCCCGGTGGAGTCCCGAAACCTCTTTCCCAGCTACGTGATACTGGTGGTGATCGCCGCCCTGCTGTGGCGGGAGGTGGGAGGCGTTTCGTTTCTGCGGCTGGCCTGGGTCCCTGGATTGCTGGCCTGTGTGGTGCTGATCGGAGTCTATGGCGCCAATTTTGCGGTGTACCACCAGCGGCTGGACAGCGCCCGGGCTCAAGCGGCCCAGGGAGTGAAGGAGATGACCCTTCCGCTGGTGCCCTTTCCTGGCTGGGCGGTCAATGAGCAGGCAGTGAAGGGGGATATCTGCTATCTGGTTTATCGGGAGGAGCCCTGGGATGTGAGCTTCCAATTTGTGCCCTATGGGGAATTTTGAAGATTGCGGCAGCTGTTCCGCGATTTTCAAGCTCGTTAAAGCCGTCTGGAAAATGAGAGGACAATGGAACCAACATCGGGTATCCTGAGGAAAAGGAGTGAGTACCATGGATGGGTTACAAAACTGGAATGAGGCGTTGGACTATCTGGAGGCGAATCTGGATGGGGATATTCGGACGGAGGAACTGGGGCGGCTTGCCGGGTGCTCCGCCTACCACTTTCAGAGGATGTTCTCCTATCTGGCCGGGGTTCCGCTGAAGGAGTACATCCGCCGCCGCCGCATGACCTGGGCTGCCGCAGAACTGCGGGGAGGGGAGAGGGTCCTGGATGTGGCCCTGCGCTATGGCTACGACTCTCCCACCGCATTCAACCGGGCCTTTCAAGCAGTTCACGGAGTGGCGCCATCCCTTGCAAAACAAGATGGTGTAAATCTAAAAGTCTTTCCGCGTATTCGCTTCAAATTTGTGCTCAAAGGAGATGTTGAAATGGAGTATCAAATTGTGCAGCGGGACGCCTTTCGGATTATCGGGTTCCGGGTCCCGATTCCTGCGGAGCAGGAGGAGAGCTTTCAGGTGGTTCCGAAGTTTTGGGCGGAGACGGGCCCCCGGCTGGGAGAACTGATTCCCCTGATGGGCCCTCAGTTGCAAGGGGTGTTAGGTGTTTCCACTTGTCATCTGGAGGAGAATTTTTACTTTATTTCAGTGGCTTCTGACGCGCCGGTTTCCGAGGGGATGAGCGAGTGGACCGTCCCCGCCGCGCTATGGGCGGTGTTTTCCGGGGAGGGCCCTGCGCCCATGGCGATTCAGGAGTTGGAGCGGCGTATTGTGACCGAGTGGCTGCCCGACTCAGGCTACGAGTGGGCCCAGGCGCCGGATATTGAGGTCTATCTATCGCAGCCTGGAGCAGAAAAAGCCGCATTTCAAGTTTGGCTGCCCATTCAGAAGAAATAGGTAAATAAAATCTAGTTTTTGTTGACCTAATGGCCCTGGCGGACTTGTCCGCTGGGGCTTTTTCGTCTATGTTAATTTTAGTTGACAAATTTCCAAGGGCATTGGGTTGACGCCAGGGAGAAAAATCTGCTATGTTAGAAGCATAGAGGGGGTGGACCCTTAGGAGGTAATCATATGTTTGACTTTATAATTGATATGCTTGCAGATATTGCAGACATCTTTCTTGACCTGTGGATCAACAAAGCTGCTGGGCAAAAAAGAGAAAATCATAATATCAATTTTAAGGGGGATATCCCATGAATTTTGCGGAACACTTAATGACCCTGCGCAAGCAGCGGGGTTGGTCTCAGGAGGAGCTGGGCAGTAAAATTGGTGTGACCCGGCAGACGGTGTCCAAGTGGGAAATGGGTCAGAGTACACCAGAGCTGGGGAAGCTGATGGAGCTGTCCAGGCTGTTCCAAATGTCCATCGACCAGCTGGTGGGGCTGGAGGAGGAGAACTTTCAGACTGTCTCTTATCAAAGCTCCGGCATCCGGTTCCTGGGCGTGTATTATGAGTATATCAGTCCTGTAAAGGTATTTGGCCTGCCGCTGATCCACATCCGTCTGGGTGTTGGTCCCCAGCTGGCCAGAGGCGTCATTGCGATTGGAAACTTCGCTGTAGGAGCGGTGGCCATTGGCGGTAGTTCCCTAGGACTGATCTCTCTGGGTGGAGTCAGCGCGGGAGTGCTCTTGGCCGTTGGCGGCGTCAGTGTAGGGCTGGCGGCTCTGGGCGGTCTGGCTATAGGCGGCTTTGCAGTAGGCGGATGCGCTGTGGGACAGTGGCTTGCCATGGGCGGCGGCGCCTTCTCCAACTATCTGGCCGTAGGCGGGGGCGCATGGTCCGGCGGTCTTGCCATTGGCGGCTCTGCCTACGGACATATTGGGGTTGGAACGAATGAGGCGTCGGGTTGGTTTTCCATCCTGCCGGGGAGCGGCTATACGGTAGAGGAGACCTGGGGTCTGGTGAAACAGGAGTTTCCCCACATGTGGGGGTGGGTCCGGAACCTGATCCAGTGGGTGTTAGGCTGACAAGCACTTTCCCTTGTCAAACCGCATAGAATAGGGGAAACAAGGAGGTTTTCCCTATGACACTTCAGCCCTACGACCGCCAGGCGGCGGTGTCCTACGCGCACCGCTGGGCCTACCATCGGAATCCTGATTTTTACAACTTTGATGAACTGGGGGGCGACTGTACCAACTTCGCCTCCCAGTGTCTCTATGCCGGTACCGGCGTGATGAACTACACCCCCACCTTTGGCTGGTACTACAACAGCCAGTACAGCCGCGCCCCCGCCTGGACAGGGGTCCCTTTTTTCTACAATTTCCTGACCCGCAAGAAGGAGGGGCCCGGTCCGGTGGGCGTGGAGACCTCCATGGAGGAGGTCCAGCCCGGCGATTTTGTCCAATTGCGCTTTGTGCCAGGTCCCTTCGCCCACAACCCAGTGATTGTGGCGGTGGGCAGTCCCATCTCTCTGGACAATATCCTAGTAGCCGCACACACGGAGGACGCCGACTACCGGCCCCTGTCTACTTACCCCATCGCACAGGCCCGGTTTCTCCACATCCTGGGGGCTAATCATTGACCGGGGGGAGCTTATGTGGTAGGATGTGGTACAAAAGGGAGGGGAAGCCAGTGCGGCAACTGAAAAAGGCCTATTTGGAGATTACCAACCAATGTAATCTGAATTGCGCATTTTGCCCTGGGACCCGGCGTCCGGCAGGTCTGCTCTCGGTCATGGATTTTAAGCGTTATGGGGAAAAACTGCGGCCCCACACAGAATATTTGTACCTCCATCTTATGGGGGAACCCCTGCTGCACCCTGAACTGGCCGGGCTGCTGGACCTGGCAGGGGAGCTCCGATTTCGGGTTATGGTCACCACCAACGGTACCCTGCTTTCCCGGCGGGGAGAACTGCTCTATGCCAGCCCGGCGGTGGAGAAGGTCAGCATTTCCCTCCACTCCTTCGAGGGCAACGAGGGAGAGGGGTTGGAGGACTATCTAAAGCAATGTATCTGCTTTGGAAGAAACGCCTCTGCTGCCGGAAAGAAGTGCGCTCTGCGGCTGTGGAACCTGGACGGAGCAGACACTTGGGGGGCCAATGCTCAGAATGAAGTTATCCTGGCGGCTTTGGAGGCATCTTTTCCCAAACCCTGGAAGGAGGGCCGCCGGGGCACAACGCTGGCTCCCAACGTATTTCTGGAGTGGGGGGAGAAATTCGACTGGCCCGACTTGTCCACGCCGGAGGAGGACAGCCCCACCTTTTGTTATGGCCTGCGGGACCAGGTGGGGGTATTGTGTGACGGGACAGTGGTACCCTGCTGTCTGGACCACGAGGGAGACATTCCTCTGGGCAATCTGCAAGAACAGACTTTGGAGGAAATCTTGAACAGTCCCCGAGCCCGAGCCATCTACGACGGCTTTTCCCAGGGCAGGGCACAAGAGAAGCTGTGCCGCCGGTGTGGATTTGCCAGGCGTTTTCAGAGATAGCGGGTAGGCGGCCGGCTGGAAGTGGAAAATTTATGCAAAAAAGGAGTAAAAAGGCGAAATAGAGTCGGGGGGACTTCGGCAAAATAACCAAGAGGGATGTCCTTGTCTAGTGGACAAGTGACCGCAATAATAGGAGATAATTTTGGACGCGTCCATATACAGTGGACACTTGTAACAGTGAAATGGTCTGAAATGGGCTGAAGCCGGGGCGGATAGGAAAACTTTCTGTGAATTATGAGCCTTGAAAAGCAGAGAAAAATCCCGTAAAATCTTCATATTACCCTGGACCGGAAGGTCCTCGTAAGATTAGGAGGAATAAAATGAAAAAACTTCTTTCCCTGGCTCTGGCCTCTGCAATGGTCCTGAGCCTGGCCGCCTGCGGTGGCGGCAACGGCGCTTCAAGCAATGGAGGCGGCAGCAACGCCTCCGGTGCCAGCAATCCCGCTCCCGCCGGTGACAAGGTGATTAAGATCGGCGTCTTTGAGCCCGCCTCCGGCGACTCCGCTTCCGGCGGCAAGAAGGAGACTCTGGGTATGCAGTTCGCCAACTCCGAGACTCCCACGGTAGAGGTAGGCGGCGAGACCTATACCGTCCAGCTGGTCCTCTCCGACAACGGCTCCACCACCGACAAGGCCCCCTCCGCCGCCGCTGATCTGGTGGCGCAGAATGTGGCCATCGTCCTGGGCTCCTACGGCTCCGGCGTGTCCATGGCCGCCAGCGACACCTTTAAAGAGGCCGGGATCGCCGCTATGGGTGTGACCTGCACCAACCCCAATGTCACCGCCGGCAACGACCACTACTTCCGTATCTGCTTCCTGGACAACTTCCAGGCTCAGGTGCTGGCCAATTTCGCCATGGACAAGTTCCGGGCAAAGACCGCCTACTGCCTGGGCGAGACGGGCAACGAGTATGACCAGGGCCTTATTGCCTTCTTTGAGCAGATCTTTACCGCCAACGGCGGCAAGGTCATCAAGGACTCCTTCCCCACCAACAACTCCGACTTCAACTCCTACCTGAACAAGGCCAAGGCTGAGAACGTAGACGTCATTTTTACCCCTGTGTCCATCGCCTACGCAACCCAGATCATAACCCAGGCCGAGTCCCTGGGCATCACCGCTCCCTTCCTGGGCTCCGACACCCTGGATGACAACATGGTTCTGGATGCCGCCAACGGCACCAGTATTCAGCTGTACGTCTCCACCTTCTATCAGGAGGGCGGCGCTCCCGCCTTTGACGAGGGCATCAAGAACTATATCAACAGCAACTCCACTGCCAAGGACGCCAACGGCGGCAATGACACCATCGCCGCTGTGACCGCTATGGGCTACGATGCCTACTATGTGGCTCTGGAGGCAATTAAGGCCGCTGGTTCCGCCGACCCCGCCGCCATCAAGGCCGCGCTGGGCAGCGTCACTTACACCGGCGTGTCTGGCGACATCGCCTTTGACGACGGCGGCGACGCCGTCCGCGACACTGCCTATATCAAGCACTCCACCAACACCGGGGCCTGGGAGTTGGAGACCGTTCAGCAGGCCGGCTAAGCAAACAATCACCCCCATATTTCCCCGGCGGAGCATTGTACTCCGCCGGGGAAAACCGGATGGGCTGCCTTGAAAGGGGTCGCACCCGGCCCTTTTCAAGACAGCCCAATTTGTTTAAAAAACTATGCAAGGGAGGACCCCGCTTTGGAATTTGCCATTTCCGTGTTGATCTCCGGAATCTCCGTGGGCGGGCAGTATGCGCTGATCGCCATCGGCTATACCATGGTGTACGGTATCCTGCGGCTGATTAACTTCGCCCACGGCGATGTGTTTATGGTGGCGGGTCTGCTGGGCATCTACCTGACCGCCAGTATGCCCCTCTACCTGTCCATGCCCCTGGTGCTGGTGTTCACTGTGCTGCTGGGCTTCTGTATCGAACGCGCCGCCTACAAGCCTCTGCGCTCCGCCCCCAGAATGTCGGTAATGATCTCCGCCATCGGTGTCAGCTATTTAATCCAAAATACCGCCACCTATATCACCGGCGGACAGCCTATGACCTACCCGGTGATTCCCTTCCTGTCGGATACGGTGAAAATCGCCGGTACCTCTACCAAGTGGGTTACCATTCTCACACCGTTCCTGGTGCTGCTTTTGGTGGTTGCCCTGACCCAGCTGATTAACCACACCAAGACAGGAATGGCTATGCGGGCTGTGGCCAAGGACTTTGAAACCGCTCAGCTTATGGGTATCCGCATCAATACCATCATCTCCATTACCTTTATCATCGGCTCCGCCCTGGCGGCAGTGGGCTCCATGCTCTACTTCACCAACTTCCAGGCCATCACCCCCACCGCCGGCGCACTGCCCGGACTGCGGGCCTTTGTGGCGGCAGTGGTGGGCGGTATTGGCTCCATCCCTGGGGCGGTGGTGGGCGCTTTCATCATTGGCATCTGTGAAAATGTCATCAAAAGCACAGAGTTTACCGTTTTCTCCGACGCCGGTACCTTTGCGCTGCTGATTCTCATTCTGGTGCTGAAACCCACCGGACTCTTCGGTGAAAAAGTCACCGACAAAGTGTAAGGGAGGGGCGTTTTTATGGTACAACAGAAGAATAAAAAGGGCGCATATATGGCCCTGCTGGCCTGCGTGGTCATGTTGTGCGGCATCATCCTGCTGGAAAATATCTGCGTGATGCTTCCTCAGGACAGCGTGCCCAATGTGCTGAAGCCCACCAGCCAGCTCTTTGCCGTGCTGAAGAAGGGGGCGGTCTACTCACTGGCGGCAGTGTCCATGAACCTGCTTAACGGCTTTACCGGCCTGTTTTCCCTGGGGCAGGCGGGCTTCATGCTGCTGGGCGCCTATACCTACGCCATCCTGTCCGTTCCTGTGGCTGACCGGGCGGCAGTGTACTACCTCTACGGCGGCTCCGCTGTCAACTTCTCCTTCCAGGATATGTTTGGCTCCATCTTCGGCACCGAGGGGGTCGGGGGAGCGGTCAGCATGGGGCTGGGCGTAATGATTGCCATGATACTGGCCGGTTGTGTGGCCGCCATGTTTGCCTATTTCATTGGCTTGCCGGTTCTCCGCCTGAAGAGCGACTACCTGGCCATTGCAACCCTGGGCTTCGCAGAGATCATTAAGGCCGTGTTCCAGTGGCAGGCTCTGGGCCCCGTCACCAACGGCGCGAACATGATAAAGAGCTTTCCCACCTTTTCCAGCTTCAACATCACCGACGCCAGCGGCAAGGTGGTTCTGCGGCTGGCCACCTTCTTCCCGTTCCTGATCTCGACCATCTGTATCGCCATGATCTGCCTGCTGATCAACTCCACCTATGGCCGGGCCTTCAAGGCGATTCGGGAGGATGAGACCGCCGCCGAGGCCATGGGCATCAATCTGGCCAAGCACAAAATGCTCTCCTTCTGCACCTCCGCCTTCTTCGCCGGGGTCAGCGGGGCCATGTTCGCCATGTTTGTCACCAACGCCCAGGCCAAGGTGTACACCACCACTATGACCTATGAGATTTTGCTGATTGTGGTCATCGGCGGCATCGGCTCCATCTCCGGCAGCGTCCTGGCCACCTTCCTCTATGTGGCCTGTTCCGAATGGTGGCTGCGCTTTCTGGACAGTGAGACCGTCATTGGCGGAGTCAAGCTGCCCTTCCTGCGGGCCGGCTTCCGGATGGTGGTATTCTCCATTATCATTATGATTATCGTGCTCTTCTTCCGTAAGGGCATTATGGGCGACAAGGAGCTGCCCGACCTGCTGAAAAGGCGTACCAGGAAGGAGGCAGCCAAATGAGCGAGAACATTTTAAAGGTGGAAAACGCCACTATGCAGTTTGGCGGTGTGGTGGCCGTGGACAATCTGAACCTTGAGATCAACGAGGGGGAGATTGTGGCCCTTATCGGCCCCAACGGCGCGGGCAAGACCACCGCCTTCAATGTGGTCACCGGCGTATACCAGCCCACCAACGGGGCGGTGTGGTTTCAGGGGAAGAAGATTGTGGAGAACCACCCCCAGGGCAGAATGAAGAAGCTCTACAAAGGGGAGCACGGAGGGGAGTACACCCAGGTGCTGGCCCCCACTCCTGACAAGATTACGCAGATGGGGATGGCCCGCACCTTCCAGAATATCCGGCTGTGGAAGAGCCAGTCGGTGTTCGAAAATGTGCTTATCGCCATGCACTGCCGTACCCATACCAATTTTTTGGCCGCATCCCTCCGCATGAACCACAAGGAGGAGCAGGAGCAGCGGGAGCGGGTTGCGGAGCTTTTGGAGACGGTGGGGCTGTACGACGTGAAGGACGAGCTGGCCACCTCGCTGCCCTACGGCAAGCAGCGCCGGCTAGAGATCGCCCGGGCCCTGGCCACCGACCCCAAGCTGCTGCTGCTGGACGAGCCCGCCGCCGGCATGAACCCCCAGGAGACCAACGAGCTGACCGCCTTCATCGGGGAAATTCGGGACAGCTTCCACCTGACCGTATTCCTCATTGAGCACCACATGGACTTGGTGATGGACATTTCCGACCGTATCTATGTGCTGGACTTCGGCAAGCTGATCGCCAAAGGTACACCGGAGGAAATTCAGAATAATCAGCGCGTCATTGACGCCTATTTGGGGGTTGCAGAAGATGCTTAAAATTGAAAATCTCCATGTGGCCTACGGCGGCATTCAGGCCCTGCGGGGCATCTCTCTGGAGGTCCCCGACGGCAAGATTGTAACCCTGATTGGCGCCAACGGGGCGGGCAAATCTACCACGCTGCGCACCATCACCGGCCTGGTGAAAGCTCAGTCGGGCTCCATCCAATGGAATGGAGAGGAGCTGCTGGGCAAACCCATCGACCGAATCATCAGTGCTGGCATTGCCATGAGTCCGGAGGGACGGCGGGTATTTCCTGATATGTCGGTGCTGGAGAATTTAAAAATCGGCGCCTATCTCCGCAAGGATAAGGGGGAGATCGAAAAGGATATTCAGTGGGTATACTCCCTCTTTCCACGGCTGGAGGAACGCAGCTGGCAGCTGGCGGGCACTCTGTCCGGCGGAGAACAGCAGATGCTGGCGGTGGGACGGGCTCTTATGTCCCGTCCTAAGCTGATGATGCTGGATGAGCCTTCTCTGGGACTGGCTCCCCTGGTGGTTCAGGATATCTTTTCCATCATAAGAGAAATCAACAAGCAGGGGGTCACCATTCTTTTGATTGAGCAGAACGCCAATATGGCGCTGAAGATTGCAGACTTGGCTTACGTGCTGGAAACAGGGAATATCACGCTGTCCGGGACCGGCGCAGAGCTGCTGGCTGACGAGAAGGTCAAAGAGGCCTATCTGGGCAAGCACAAAAAATGAGTGGGGGAAAGCCCACAGAAAATATATGGGGCAGCCTCCAAAAGAGATCGCCCCATATTTTTTGGATGAACTGCATCAACCCAGGGCCGCTCTCATTGGAGCGGCCCTGAGCTTGTTTTTGCAGTTCCTTTTTGTGTTCAGCCCCGGGATCTGGTGTTGGCGGGCTGAGTCTTGTCAAAGGCCGGATTGGAAAGATAAATGTTGGGGGCGTCCATCTTCTCCTTGCACAGGCGGATACATTCGCCAAAGCGCTGGAAGTGAACAATCTCCCGCTCACGCAGGAAACGGATCACATTGTTTACATCTGGGTCATCGGACAGCCGCAAAATATTGTCATAGGTAAGTCGAGCTTTCTGTTCTGCCGCCAAGTCCTCAGTCAAATCAGCGATGACATCGCCGGTAGACTGAATAGAGGCAGCGGTCCAGGGGAAGCCGGAGGCTGCGGTGGGGTAGACACCGGTGGTGTGGTCCACAAAGTAGGGGGCGAAGGTGGGGTTGGCACGGACTTCCTCATCGGAGAGGTCCCGGGTCAGCTGATGGACAATGGCGGCCACCATTTCCATATGGCCCAGTTCTTCTGTACCGATGTCGGTAAGCAATCCCTTGGCCTCGGCAAAGGGCATAGAGTAACGCTGGGAGAGGTAGCGCATGGAGGCCCCCAGCTCGCCGTCAGGTCCACCGTACTGGCTAATGATAAAGGCGGCCAGCTTTGGGTTTGGGGTGGTAATTTTCACCGGGAATTGCAGTTTTTTTTCATAATGAAACATTCTAATTCACCTCATTCTGCCCGTAATTCCAGGGCCATGGGTCGGACAGCCACTGATAGCTGTCGCCAGTGGCGGCGGTCTGCTGAGTTATGGGACCGTATTTTGCCTCATAGGCTGCTCTGGCCGCTTTTTCCATGGCGGAAAACTGCTGGAACAGACGGAACGCCTCGGTATCATCCTTGTGGGTGTCCAGGTAGAGGTTCAGCTCCAGCACCACAAACTCCAAAGCCTGGAGCTCAGCCAGTGGGGTGGAGGGCAGGGTGGAGCCATCCACAGCCAGGCGGAAGGGCAGATTCAACCCGGGGAAGAGGGTTCCGTTGCTCAGCGCCTCGGACTGGGAATATTTTTGGGGGTTGTTCTGCTGGAAGGGCACATAGGGCACCGCCAGGCCCGCACAGCACGGAAGCGTACCGTTGGCGTCTGGACAGCTGGCCTGTGTAGTTTGTGACCCATTATTGGTCCCGTTCATAGTCCCGTTTGCGGTTCCGTTCAGAGTTCCGCTCACGGGTCGGGAGCCGTTACCTTCAATCAACAAGGGAAATTCCCTCCTTCATTCAATAAAAGGAGGACGGGCGCGGGGAGCGCACAGAGTCCCCCTCAGTCCATTCTATGAGCCTGCCGCCCAATGGGTACACGCATACCAAATCCGCCGCCTCCATAGGATAAGGAGGAGGTGGTCATATGAAAAAAGGAGTCCTGCTTGCCGGGGCGCTGCTGGGAACGATGATTTTGCTGGCTCTGGCTTTGGGCAGGCTGAACCATCTGATGGAGACGGCCATGGAACCGGCGGCGGTCCGGCAGACCAGACCGCTGGTGCTGGACGCGGGCCACGGGGGAGAGGACGGAGGCGCAGTTTCCCTCACCGGCACACCAGAGAGCCAGATCAACCTGGCCATTGTACTGAAGCTGCGGGATGTGCTGGGGCTGTATGGAGTGGACCCCATCCTGCTCCGGGAGGAGGATATCTCCCTTCACGACAGCAGCGCGGAGACCCTCCGGGAGAAGAAGCGGTCCGACCTGAAAAATCGTGTGGCGGCTGTGGAGGGGGTTGAGGGAGGCACCCTGCTGAGCATCCACCAGAACACCTATCCCAGCGGCAAATACCACGGCGCTCATGTCTTTTACGCCCCCACTGAGCACTCCAGGGAACTGGCGGAGCATGTTCAGAGCAGCATTAAAGCCGCCCTCCAGCAAGATAACGAGAGGGCGGTCAAACAAATCCCGGATACAGTCTACATTATGAACCATGTTACCTGTCCGGCTATCCTCATTGAGTGCGGATTTCTCACCAATCCAGAGGAGGAGGCCCTTCTGCGGGACGACAGCTATCAGCGTCAATTGGCCGCCGTCATTGCCGCCGCCTGGCTGACTGCGGGGGAAACTGCAAGCTAGTTCTTTACATTTTTCGTCAGTGCTGGTACAATATGCAGGAGAACCAAATTACATAAGATAGAGGAAAAAAGATGAAATCGAAAACTCTGTTTTACTGTACCCAGTGCGGCAATGAGTTTCCCAAGTGGCAGGGGCAGTGTCCCATGTGCCGGGCGTGGAACACCATCGAAGAGCGTCCGGCGGAGAAAGCGCCCAAGCGGACTGCGCCGGCGAAGGGAGGTTCTGCCCTGGGGATTGCGGTAAACCGTCCTAAGCCCATGAAGGAGGTAGAGACCACCGACGAACTGCGATTTGCCACCGGTATGGGGGAGCTGGACCGGGTACTGGGCGGCGGCGCAGTGAAGGGGTCCCTGGTGCTGGTAGGCGGTGCGCCGGGTATTGGCAAATCAACCCTCATGCTGCAAATTTGCGACAATCTGTGCCGTTTTGCCAAGGTTCTGTATGTATCCGGGGAAGAGTCGGAGCGGCAGATCAAGCTGCGGGCAGAGCGGCTGAGGGTGCGTGGTGAGGGGCTGTATCTGCTGGCGGAGACCAATCTGGAAAATATGACAGATGCGGTCCACCAGCTCCAGCCCGACGTACTCATTGTGGACTCCATTCAGACCCTCTATCACGGGGATGTGGCTTCCGCCCCAGGCAGCGTAAGCCAAGTAAAGGAATGCACCTTGACACTAATGCAACTTGCCAAAGGGGAAAATATAACTGTTTTTGTCATTGGCCATGTGAATAAGGAGGGGTCTATAGCCGGCCCCAAGGTGCTGGAGCATATGGTGGACTGTGTTCTCTACTTTGAGGGGGAGCGGCATATGGCCTACCGCATTCTCCGGGCGGCCAAGAACCGGTTTGGGGCCACCAATGAAATCGGCGTCTTCGAGATGGAGGATGGCGGTCTCACTGAGGTACCCAATCCCTCCGAAGCTATGCTGGCCGGACGCCCCACTGGAACGCCGGGGACCTGTGTCACCTGTGTGATGGAGGGCGCCAGGCCGGTACTGGCGGAAATCCAGGCGCTGGTGGTGCCCTCCAGTCTGGGAAATCCCCGGCGGGTTAGCAACGGCTTTGACTACAGCCGCTCTATGCTGCTGCTGGCGGTGCTGGAGAAGCGGGGCGGTCTGATGGTGGGGAACTGCGACGCCTACATTAACGTGATTGGCGGACTGTATCTGGAGGAGCCGGCCGCCGATTTAGCTGCTATTTTGGCGCTGGCCTCCAGTTTCCGTGATAAACCCGTTCCCCACGACTTGGCAGCCATCGGTGAAGTGGGTCTCACCGGTGAACTGCGGGCGGCCAGCGCACTGGGACAGAGGCTGGCAGAGGTAAAGCGTTTAGGCTTTACAAAGTGTATGATTCCAAGGAGAAGCCAGGGAAAACTGACCGTTCCTGATGGGCTAGAGCTGATCCGGGTCACCAACATCCGGGAAGCTATGGCCGCTTTGCTGTGAACCGCGCACCGGAACAAAGTTGACACACCCGGAGTGTCCCAACTCACCGGAGGAGGCGGCCCGGGACAGAGAGCAGTAGCCGTCCTTTTGATACACACATGGATCAGTGCAGGCAATGAGGCTCATTGTAATATCTCTCCTCTCAAAACGCTAGTGTCTCCTGGAAATGCGAAAAAATACCGTGCCAGCAGGCACGGTATCATTTTTTAAGCTAAGCCAATTTCTCGGGTCACCTCGGCAGCCAGCAGCAGACCGGCGGCGGCGGGAACAAAGGGGGTAGAGCCCGGCGTATCCCGGCGGGCGGTGGAGCCAGGGCGCGTCTTGGAAGTCTCTGGGGTCTCCGATTCAGCGGGCCGCAGAGGATGAGTTGGCAGCTCAGTGGAGTAGACCACTTTCAGGTGGTTGATTCCCCGCCTGCGCAGTTCCTTGCGCATGGTGCGGGCCAGAGGACAGCCCTGAGTCTTGGAGATGTCGGTGACCACTAGAGCAGAGGGGTCAAATTTGTTGCCTGTCCCCATGGCGCTGATGATTTTTGCCTGTAAGGCGTTACACCTTGTCACCAGTTCCAATTTCGCGGTTACTGTGTCGATGCAGTCCACCACGTAGTCGTATTGGGACAAGTCCACCTGACTGGCGGTTTGGGGGAGGTAAAACAACTGAACGGCCTTGACCTGGCAGTCTGGATTGATATCCTGAACCCGCCGGGCCATTACCTCTGCTTTGGGCTGGCCCAAGGTGGAGTGGAGGGCGGCAATCTGCCGGTTCAGATTGCTTTCGGACACGGTGTCGTCGTCGTAAAGGTGTAAAGCACCTATACCTGACCGCGCTAGAGCCTCAACGGCGTAGCCGCCCACGCCGCCTACGCCGAAGACAGCGACCCTTGCCCTTTTTAGCCGCTCCAAAGGTCCATCTCCCACCAGCAGCCGGGTTCGGATGAATTGGTCAGACATTTTGAATCGACTCCTTCAAATATGCCATTTCTTCCAAATAAAGAAATGCGAAGCTAAATGTTCTGTTGGAACAGCCTATGCCGGGTGCAGTACCACAACAAGCTCCCATGTCCAAGACAGGGAATGCGTGTCTGAAAGTCCCATTCAGGATAGAGACGCCGCAGGAACAGCGTATCTCCTGTGAGCAGGGCTGCAAAGGAAATATAGTGCTCCTTTGTCATGGGGTGGGGAGAGGAGAGAAACCAACTGTCGTCGATTTTCTCTACCGACAGCTTTTCTTCTCCCGCAGCCTTCTGGGATTCTAAGGGGTGGAGCGTCTTTCCACAGCAGGTCACGCTCGCCTCGCTGGCGGCAGTTATAAAATTGCCGCAATGGGGACATACATAAAAGTGTAATTTCTTCATATTTCCTCTTTCCGGGCCATTGGCATCTAGTTCGCCAGAGAGCAGCGCCTCCAGTCCTACATCCAGAGCCCTTGACAGTTCTGGAAGGAGGGACAGGTCCGGGCAGCCAAGGCCGCGCTCCCATTTGCTTACCGCCTTGTCGCCCACACCCACAGCCTCAGCCAGAGCCTTTTGGGTCAACCCCTTCTGGGTGCGCAGGGCGCGGATGAGCTTTCCAATTTTTACTTGGTCCATGTCCTCACCTCCTGGAAAGAGAATAACGGATTTCCAAAGAAAAAGCAATCGCCGCTCCGTAGAGTTTGCTGACGCAGGGAGAGAAAACCGCCTCTGCTAAAATAATCAGAGGCGGTTTTGCTCATTTTACAAGACAGCTCATGTCGTACAGGCCGGGTTTTTCCACACTGGCGATGAACTTGGCGGCCTCCACCGCTCCCTGGGCGAAGATTTCCCGGGAATAGGCGGTGTGCTTGATCTCCATCACCTCGTCGTGACCGGCAAAAATGATCTCGTGCTCGCCCACGATGGTGCCCCCGCGGAGGGCGGAGATGCCGATCTCCTTCTTGTCCCGGGGTTGACGTACCGAGTGGCGCTCAAAGACATACTCCGTCTCGTGGCCACAGCTTTCCGCCGCCGCATCGGCGATCATCAGGGCGGTGCCGGAGGGGGCGTCCACCTTGCGGCGGTGGTGGCGCTCCACAATCTCAATATCGCAGCTGTCTCCCAGAACAGCGGCGGCCTTTTTCACCAGCTCCAGCAGTACGTTGATACCCAGGGACATATTGGCGGACCGAAAAATGGGAACCTCCAGTGCGGCGGCGCCCACCTGAGCTACCTGCTCCGGAGAGTAGCCGGTGGTGGCCAGCACCAGAGGGATATGCCGCTCTTTCGCAAATTCCAACAGGCCGTCCAGGGCGGCAGGGGAGGAAAAATCGATCACTGCGTCCGCCTCGCCGGTGAACTGGGCGGGGGAGGTGTACACAGAAAAATCCCGGTCAGCGCTTCCCATCACGTCAAATCCGGCGCAGACCTCCACAGCAGGGTCAGCCTGACACAGCGCCTCGACCACTCTGCCCATGTGGCCATTGCAGCCGGAGATGATTATCTTTAGCATAATTGATTCCTCGTTTCATAGGGACTTTGGGAGAAAAGCAGATTACAGCAGGCCCATCCGCTCCATGGAGGCACGGAGAACGGCCAAATTCTTTTCAGAGATATCGCACAGGGGCAGGCGCAGAGAGCCGGCTTCCATGCCCATCAGGTTCATAGCGGCCTTGATGGGAATGGGGTTGACCTCACAGAAGAGGGCGTCGATCAGGTCCATATACTTGATCTGGAGCTGGGAGGCGGCGGCAAAGTCGTTTTCCAGGCACAGATGGCTCATCTTTACCATTACCTCAGGGATGATGTTGGAGGCCACCGAGATAACGCCCTTGGCTCCCAGGGACATCATGGGGACCACTTGGTCGTCGTTGCCCGACCAGATGTAGAAGTCGTCAGGGCAGAGGCAGCGGGTGTGGGCCAGCAGGGAGAAATTGCCGCTGGCCTCCTTCACGCCGTTGATTTTGGGATTTGCGGAGAGGACCTTGTAGGTGTCGGCGGTGAAGGACACGCCGGTGCGCCCGGGCACGTTGTACAGGATAATAGGCAGCTCGGTGCGGTCAGCGATGTATTCGTAGTGCTTGATAAGGCCGGTTTGGCTGGCCTTGTTGTAGTAGGGGGTTACGTGGAGCAGGGCGTCGGCCCCGGAGTCCTGAGCGTGCTGGGAGAGGTAGACGGCGGCGGAGGTGTCGTTGCTTCCCGCGCCGGCAATGACCTTCACCCGGTGGTCAACCCGCTTAACGCAGAACTCCACCGCAGCGATGTGCTCCCGGATGGACATGGTGGCCGACTCGCCAGTGGTGCCGCAGACACAGACGGCGTCCACACCGGCCTCAATCTGGGCGTCGATCAGCTTGCCGAAGGCGTCGTAGTTGATGGTTCCGTTTTCGTCGAAGGGGGTTACCAGGGCGGGGCAGGAACCGGTAAAGACAGGTGTTCTCATAGATCAGCATCCTTTCCTATATAGCAATACTCAACATCACCCGCAGGGGAGATGAACATCTTATTTGCGGTCGATATACCCCTCGGCGCACAGCAGCTCGGCCAGCAGGACACCGCCGCCGGCGGCTCCCCGGAGGGTATTGTGGCTCAGGCCGACAAACTTATAGTCGTACTGGGTGTCGGGGCGGAGGCGTCCGGCGGAGATAGCCATGCCGCCCTCCAACTCCCGCTCGGTGTGGGCCTGGGGCCGGTCGGGATCCTCAAAGTAGTGGATGAACTGCTTGGGGGCGGAAGGAAGCTCCAGCTCCTGGGCCCGGCCCTTGAAGCTCTTCCAAATCTCCTTGATCTGCTCCTCAGTGGGCCTCTTACCCTCCTTGAAGCGGACAAACACGGCGGCGGTATGGCCGTCGGACACAGGGACCCGCAGGCATTGGGTCGTGATGGCGGGACCAGCGGCCTTGACGATCCTGCCGCCCTCAATGTGACCCCAGACCTTTAGGGGCTCCTGCTCACTCTTCTCCTCCTCGCCGCCGATGTAGGGGATCAGGTTGTCCACCATCTCAGGCCAGCGCTCAAAGGTCTTGCCCGCGCCGGAGATGGCCTGGTAGGTACAGGCCAGGACGCTGTCAATCTCATAGCCCGCCTTCATCAGGGGGGTGAGCAGGGGAGTGTAGCTCTGGATGGAGCAGTTGGACTTCACCGCAATAAAGCCTCGTTTGGTACCCAGACGCTTGCGCTGAGCGTGGATGATCTCAATGTGCTGGGGGTTCAGCTCAGGAACCACCATGGGCACGTCCTCCGTCCAGCGGTTGGCAGAGTTGTTGGACACCACAGGGCATTCGGCCTTGGCGTAGCGCTCCTCCAGGGCCTTGATCTCCTCTTTCTTCATGTCCACTGCGCAGAAGACAAAGTCCACCATGCCGGCGATCTTCTCCACATCGGCCTGGGCGTCCATGACAACCAAATTTTTGGCCTCCTCCGGAATGGGGGACTTCATGGCCCAGCGGTGGGAAACCGCCTGTTCATAGGGCTTTCCAGCGGAGCGGGGACTGGCTGCCAGAGCGGTAAGCTGGAACCAAGGGTGGTTCTCCATCAGTGTAACAAAGCGCTGACCCACCATGCCGGTGGCGCCGATAATGCCTACTTTATATTTTTCCATTTTGATTCCCTCCATAATCTGTCCAGGTTCATTCTATGTCCTGGTGCAAAAATAGATGATTTCCGTTGCAAATTCTTAGATCATTGAAAAAAATAAATCAGCGGCTTTTCAAGCGGCTGATTTTGTACTATAATGTCGGAGGAGGCCCCGGCAAAATATCCACAAAAACAGACAGCGCTCCATCAGTTTCGTACTGATGACAGTCGGCTGATTGTTCACCAGACGACCAGGACCCGTCCTGCCGGCGGGACAGACCCTTCGGCGGCCCTCCCTTTCGGCATGGCTGAAACGGGGACCGGTACCCTGACCATGCTTACTGATGTAAGCCGCAACCTCTATCTTTTTGATATCGTACCACGGCCTCTGATGGGTTGTCAATAGAATAAACATAGAAGAAACCGGAGAAATGGAGTATATTATGGGCAAAAGATTGATACAGCTTACCGCCACCGTCCTGGCGGTGTGTCTCAGCGTCACCTGTGCCAGTGCGGCAACCCTCAACCAGAACGGCGAGGTGGTTATACGGGTTGGGCTGGCCTCTTCCAACAGCCACGTCCCCACCGGGGAGCTGGAGGCCGCCTACCTGGAAAGCAACAACAGCGAGGGGCACGGCAGCGGCTACCGCTTCGGCTATTTTGACAGCAGCCTGAACTTTGTGGAGCTGGCCCGCACCGACCCCAGCGTCATCCAGGTGGCAGTACTCAAGACCCAAAACCTGTATTGGGGCACCTCGGGGGGGAAGCAGGGCTACTACTCCTCCATCACCAGCAATGTTCTGGTGGGATGCTACCATGTTCAAATCCCCGGCAGCTACACCTATGACACCGTTCAGGCGGAGGCTAACCGCTACAGCGGCGGATTTCCGGCCTGGATCGACGGGGCATATCAGGTACGGGTGGGGGCCTACGGCACCAATGCGGAGGCCCAGGCCGCGCTGGCCGGTCTGCCTGAGGGGGCTCAGGTGGTGTGGACCAGCGCCTATGGGATGAACGTGGTCAGAACGGGCAGTAATCAGATCCTGTTCCAGTACGACTGCGGCGCCTCGGGCAAGCTGGGCATTCTGCCCGACGTCACCGGGGCGGCGGATGTGCGCACCTGGTTCGCCGGGTACAAGTACCGGGGGGGCTTTCAGTACTTCCGGCGCACCGGCGGAAATCTGTCGGTAGTCAATGTGCTGGAGCTGGAGGACTATATCAACGGTGTGGTCTGTTATGAGATGGGCCGGGACTGGCCCCTGGAGGCGCTGAAAGCCCAGGCCGTCTGCGCTCGCACCTATGTGATGGGCAATTTGGGAAAGCACAACGACTATGGGTTTGATATCTGTCCCTCTGACTACTGCCAGGTCTACCACGGCATGGGCAGCGGAAAGGAGGACTACGGCCCCAGCGAGACCAGTATGCGTGCAGTGGACGAGACGGCTGGGATGGTGGTCAAATACAACGGTAGGGTCGCAGATGTCTTTTATGTCTCCAGCTTTGGCGGGGCCAGCGAAGACGCCAAAAACATCTGGGGAACGGACACCGTCAACGAGTACCCCTATCTCCGGGGGGTTGTGGACCCCTACGAGGCTGACCTGGACGACCGCAACGCCATGTCCCCCTGGACCGTAACTTACACCACCGCCCAGCTGACCAAGCAGCTGCAAAAGAGCGGCCTGGGTACCAGCACCTCGGTGGACCGGCTGGATCTGACCTATTCTCCCTTGGGCAATGTGATTCAAGTAGTGGTCCACTGGGCCAACGGCCAAAGCAACACCATCAGCGCCAGTTACATCCGCAGCAGATTTGACGTCAGGTCCATCCGCTTTACGGTCAATGGAGCGGGAACCGGAACACCGACGGTCCCTGAGGACCAGCCCTCTGGCGGAGCAGACAGTCTGGAGGGTAAATATATTATTTCTGGCACTGGAACGGTATCTCAAGTAAGCGGAGAAGTCTATGCTATTTCTGGCGCTGGAACAGTGTCCAAGCTGGAGACGGAGACACCGGGGGAGACCGGCGGAGGAACGTCCTCGGTCACCCAGCCGGTGGGCGGGACAGTGACCGTCTCCGGCAGTACATACACCTTCAACGGCGGCGGTTGGGGCCACCAGGTGGGCATGAGCCAGTACGGCGCCAACGCAATGGCCCGCCGTGGTTTTGCCTATGACGAGATTGTCACCTTCTATTTTCCTGGTACCCAAGTTACACACTACTAAATAAAGGATGTATTCCCTTGAAAACTTCTGACTTTGATTTTCAGCTCCCCGAAGAGCTCATTGCCCAGACCCCTTTAAAGCGGCGGGACGCCTCCCGTCTGCTCACATTGGACAAGACCACCGGAGTCACGGCCCACCGGCATTTTTACGACCTGCCCAGCCTCCTGCGGCCTGGGGACTGCCTGGTCCTCAACGACTCCCGGGTCCTGCCCGCCCGGCTCATCGGCCACCGTCCCACCGGCGGCGCCTGCGAGGTGCTCCTCCTCTCCGACAAGGGGGACAACCTGTGGGAGTGCCTGGTCCGTCCTGGACGCAAGCTGAAACCGGGAGTCCAGGTGTCTTTTGGAGACGGACAGCTCACCGCTTCCATAGAGGCGGAGCTGGAGGACGGCAAACGGGCGGTGCGCTTCCACTACCAGGGCATTTTTCTGGAGATTTTGGAGCAGTTGGGCAAAATGCCCCTGCCGCCCTATATCAAGGCGGAGCTCCAGGACCAGGAGCGGTATCAGACCGTCTACTCCAAGGTGACGGGCTCCGCCGCCGCGCCCACCGCCGGGCTCCACTTTACTCCAGAACTGCTGGAACAGGTACGGGAAATGGGTGTAAAGGTATGCTACGTTACACTCCATGTGGGACTGGGGACCTTCCGCCCTGTAAAGGCGGAGGATATCCAGGACCACGAGATGCACTCCGAGTTCTGCATGATCTCCCGGGAGACCGCCAGCACCATCAACGAGACCCGGAAAAACGGGGGACGGGTCGTCTGCGTAGGTACCACCTCCTGCCGCACCATTGAGAGCTTTGCGGCGGAGGACGGCACCATAACGGAGCGATCCGGCTGGACCAATATCTTCATCTACCCCGGCTATAAGTTCAAGGTCCTGGATGCCTTGATTACCAATTTCCACCTGCCCCAGTCCACGCTGATTATGCTGGTGTCCGCCCTGGCAGGACGGGAACACGTCCTGGACGCCTATGAAACGGCGGTGCGGGAGCGCTACCGGTTCTTTTCCTTCGGCGATGCCATGATGATTGCCGACTTTGAATGATGGAGGTACTTTTATGGAATTGACCAGGCTGCCCAACATCGGCCCGGAGCTGTCCCGGCTGCTGAACCAGGTGGAAATTCGGGATTCGGAGGAGCTGAAGGGGCTGGGCACTGAGATGGCCTTTCTGCGGCTGAAGGCCCGGGATCCGGATTCCTGTTTCCACAAGCTCACCGCTCTGGAGGGGGCGGTGCAGGGGGTCCGCAAGACCCAGCTGACCCCGGAGTGCAGGGCGGAGCTGCGGGCATTTTTTGATGGTCTTTCGAAAAAATGATAAGGGATAACAAAGGAGTTTTTGTGTGTTTGAAATTTTAAAACAAGAGGGCCGTGCCCGGCGGGGCGTATTCACCTGCGCCCACGGGGTGGTCCAGACACCGGTGTTTATGAATGTAGGGACCCAGGGGGCCATAAAGGGCGCGGTGTCCGCCCAGGATTTGAAGGAAATCGGCTGTCAAGTGGAGCTGTCCAACACCTACCATCTTCACCTACGTCCCGGGGACGGAGTGGTGCGTCAACTGGGCGGCCTCCACAGATTCATGGACTGGGATGGCCCCATGCTCACCGACAGCGGGGGCTTTCAGGTCTTTTCTTTGTCCGGCCTGCGGAAGATCAAGGAGGAGGGGGTTACCTTCGCCTCCCACATCGACGGCCGGCGTATCTTCATGGGCCCGGAGGAGTCCATGCAAATCCAGTCCAACCTGGGCAGCGACATCGCAATGGCCTTTGACGAGTGTGTAGAAAACCCTTCTCCCTATGAGTATGTAAAAGCCTCCTGTGAGCGGACGGCTCGGTGGCTGGAGCGCTGTATTGCAGAGCATGACAGGCTGAACGCCCTGCCGGATACCGTGAATCCTCAACAGCAGTTGTTCGGCATTAACCAGGGGGGGACCTATGCCGACCTGCGGGTGTGGCACATGGACGAGATCGCCAAGCTGAACTGCGACGGCTACGCCATCGGCGGGCTGGCGGTGGGGGAGCCAACCCAGGTGATGTACGACATCATCGACGCGGTGGAGCCCCATATGCCCTGGGAAAAGCCCCGGTATCTGATGGGGGTGGGGACCCCCTCCAACATCATTGAGGGGGTGGCCCGGGGGATCGACTTCTTCGACTGCGTCATGCCCGCCCGGAACGCCCGCCACGGCAAGCTGTACACCTGGAAGGGGACCATTAACATCAAAAATGAAAAGTTTAAGCTGGATCCCCGGCCCATCGACTCCGCCTGCGATTGCCCCGCCTGCCGGTCCTTCTCCCGGGCCTACCTGCGCCACTTAGTCACCGCGGGAGAGATGCTGGCCATGCGGCTGGCGGTGCTCCACAATCTTCACTTCTATAATGAACTGATGGCTCGTATCCGGGAGAGTCTGGAAAATAGGACCTTTGAGGACTTCCGGGCAAACTATTCGGACCTGCTGGGCCGGCCAGCCCAAGAGGATGAGAGAAATTTGCCAAAAGGGCTTGTCAACTGAAAAATTATCCGCTATAATATTGTTCACTGTGTCAAAGAGAAATATAATTGACAAGCGTGATTTTAAACTGTGGAGGAGAATTTTATGGACCCTTATTTTATTATTATGATGGTGCTGATGTTCGCTATGCTGTACTTCTTTATGATCCGCCCGGAAAACAAGCGGAAAAAAGAGGCACAGAATCTGCGTGACTCTCTGAAGGTGGGGGATGTCATCACCACCATTGGCGGAATCGTTGGCACCATCTGCAAGGTAAACGAGAGCACGATTGTGATTGAGACCAGCGCCGACCGGGTCCGCATCGAGTTCACCAAGTGGGCCGTCTCCAGCAAAAATGTGGCCCCTGAGCAGCCCGCCGCCTAACAAAACAGGTATGTCTTTCGCCCTCCCCGCATAGGTTTTACCAAACCGTGGGGGAGGGTGTTTTTATGAAGAAGAAGGAACGGCGGCCAGAAGAGTTGGGCGGCCAGTGGCTCAATACCACCTGTGAAGTACTCAAGGGCGGCGTGCTGGCCGGAGTGACTACCATCCTGGCCCTGCTGGTCTGCGCGGTGCTGGTGTCCATGGGCGTTATACCGGTGAGCGGTATGTATGGGGGCGTACTGGCTGTATGTGTTTTGGGTGCTCTGGTGGGCGGGACCTGGGCCGTCCACCGGGTTGGCAGCCGGTCTCTGCTGGTGGGACTGGGGGCGGGAGCGGTGCTTTTTTTGCTGCTGCTCACTGCTGGACTGATCGCCTGCCAGGGGGCCTCCATTGCCAACGGAGGCGCTGGACTCCTGTGCGCCTGCCTGTGCGGTGGGGCGATCCCGGGATTGCTGGCAAGAAAACCCAAGAAAAAACGCAGAAGATGATTGAAATCTCTCGGACGCTATGTTATAATAACTGTCACTATGGCAGAATCTGCTGTAAGCAATGAAACAGGAGGAGATACCAATGAAGCATATTCAGACTCTCAACGGGGCCACCTTGAAGGCCAGCGCCGCGAAGGGCGGCTGCGGCGAGTGCCAGACCTCTTGCCAGTCCGCCTGCAAGACTTCCTGCACCGTCGCCAACCAAAAGTGCGAGAACAAGTAAAAAGCCCGCTTAAAAGAGGCAGGTGCGCCCGCGCCTGCCTTTTTGCTATGCCTGGGGGGAGGATGACATGGGGAATATGATCGGTCTGAATCCGTCCACATCCGGCGGGACATGCCTCCAGATGAGCAACGGCCTGACAGACGTCTTTTTGAATGTTCTGGTCCTCGGCGGCTCGGCGTTGGCTAAGACCGTGTCAGAAAAGCGGCTGATCGTCTGGCTGGCGGAGCGGGACCAGAGCAGGGTCGGGATGGGGACGGTGGGATTCGACCTGCGGGACATGCCCTGGGCCCCGGCCTCGTTTGCCCGTGACAGAGAGTTTTTGCTCTGTGTGGCTGCGGGGGCCAGGGAGCGGATGGGCTGGGAAAAATTGGACTACCATCCCAATGAGAAGCTGCTGTTTCCCTGTCTGGATCGGTTCGCGGAGCTGGTAGGGGAGATGGCCTTCTCGGAGATCAAGGCAGACGCACTGGAGGAGTGGCTCCTCGGCGCGGATGTCTCCGACCCGGTTCTGTGCGGCTTTCCGTTGTGTCCCAGGCATCAGACCCTGCTCACTGTCTTTGGGTGTCACATCTGCAACAACTAAAAAATGAAGAGAGGATTACACTATGAAGGTACATACCTTTACAGCTCTGGGCCAATACCTAGCGGCTGACGTCAATAGTGGCGCAGTTCACGTGTTGGACCAGTTGACCTATGATTTACTAAAAAAATTGGGGGAAGGCCCGGTAGGGGAGGGGAGGGTACCCCAGGAGCTGGCAGCCCAGCTTCCCCAGTACGACCCCGCCGATTTGGAGGAGAGCTGGCAGGAGCTTCAAGAGCTCCAGGAGGCCGGACTGCTCTTCACCAACGACGACTACCTGGACACGAAGGCGGCTATGGATCTGCCCAAGGCTGCAGTAGTCAAGGCCCTTTGCCTTCATGTCTCTCACGATTGTAACCTGAGATGTAGATATTGTTTTGCTTCAACGGGGGATTTTGGCACTGGACACCGCATGACGATGGACTTTGAAACTGCCAAAAAAGCCATTGACTGGGTAGTGACCAAGTCGGGGAAGCGGCGCAATATCGAGGTCGATTTCTTTGGCGGTGAACCCCTAATGGCCCTGGACACGGTAAAGCGGACGGTAGAATATGCCCGGTCTCTGGAAAAAGAGCATGACAAGGTATTTCGCTTTACAATCACCACCAACGGTGTTTTGCTGGATGACGAGACCATCGACTATATCAACCGGGAGATGTCCAACGTAGTGCTGTCTCTGGACGGCCGCCAGGAGGTCAATGACCGGATGCGCCCCACAGTGAACGGAAAGGGGAGCTACGAGGTGATCGTCCCCAAGTTCCAGAAGCTGGTGGCCGGGCGGGGAACCCGGGACTACTATGTGCGGGGAACCTTTACCCGGGAAAATCTGGACTTCACAGCTGACGTACTCCGTATGGGGGACCTGGGCTTCCGCCACGTGTCGGTGGAGCCTTGCAGCGGTCCTGCGGACGACCCTTTTGCCATCCGGGAGGAGGACCTGAGCAGGGTAGAGAAGGAATACGAAAAGCTGGCCCAGGCACTGATGGACCGGAAGGACATCAACTTTTTCCATTTCAACGTAGATCTGTCCCAAGGGCCCTGTGTCATCAAGCGGCTACGGGGGTGCGGCGCCGGCTGTGAGTACGTGGCCATCACACCCGATGGGGATATCTACCCCTGCCACCAGTTTGTGGGCAGGGAGGAGTACTGCATGGGCAGCGTCCACGACGGCTCCTTCGATATGGATATTTCTGGGCGGTTTGCCCAACAGAATATCTACACCCGTCCGGCCTGTCAGGAGTGCTGGGCCAGGTTCTACTGTAGCGGGGGCTGCTCTGCATCCAATCTGCTTGTCAACGGCGACATAACAAGGTCAAACGAGGTGGCCTGCGCAATGCAGCGCAAACGCCTGGAGTGTGCCATTGCCCTGAACGCCCTGGCGGCAGGGATGGGCGAACCAGCGAATACAAAATGTAATAATACAGATTGTAATCTCTGCGAGGCCTGATTTTCCAATATTTCTGTCCAAAAGCGGCGTGTTTCCCCCAACCTCAAACAGAATACCCCTTGAAACGGAGCCGGTCGCTCGGCTCCGTTTCTTTGTTGGTTTGCACGGTTGACATAACATAGTTAACATAAAGTATTGAAAGAATTGACAAAAATGGAGAAATTCGCAAAAACCTCTTGCGAAAAATGGCAGTTAGCGCTATAGTAGATTCATCAGATAAAGAGACGGTGCCGTCTGCGTCTATTTCAGCACTCCCCCACATAGGCTAGTCCTGAGGTGACGCCTGTGGGAATGAAAAAATGGGACTTGCCGCCGGGACAAGGTGGCGCGCTGATTGTGCTGAGTATTGCCTTCTTACTGGGCGGCTCTGTTGGCTGTGTACTTGCCGCCGCGTCCAACGGAGAGGGAGCGCAGGAGCTGAGCGAGTATTTGGCGGATTATCTGACCCTGACCCAGGAGGGTGAGCTGCCGCGCAGATTGTGGCCGGTCATCTGGGGGCAGATGAAGTATGTGCTGGCTGTTCTGGTGCTGACGCTGACCGCGCTGGGGACGGTGGGGATGCCTCTGGTTTTCTGGGTGCGGGGTTTCTCCCTCTGCTTTCCCGCCGCCTGCTTCTGCCGGATTTTTGGCTGGAGAGGCCTCCTCCCCGCATTCATCCTCTTTGGACTGCCCGCCCTGCTTTGGTCGCCTGCGCTGTTTTTACTGGGGACCCCTGGCCTGCTCTCTGCTCAGCGGCTGCTGCGCCGGTCCTTGGGGGAGAGCGCTCCCCCGCTGAATCCGGCCATCTGGTATCGGGCTGTGGCCTGTGCTGGGCTGGGGCTGTCGGCAGGACTGCTGGAGTACTGGGTGGTACCAGTTCTGCTGCGGGGCGTGGCTCAGGTGGTGCTGTAAGATTAATTGGGGGGAGTCTTGGAAGTGTCTGAACTACTGTCGGTCTACGAGGATTTTCTGAAAACTGAAAAGCGTGCCTCGGCCAACACGGTCAGCTCCTACCTCCGGGACGTCCATCAGTTTGCTGTAGCGATGGAGGGCAAGGGGCTGCCCCTTACCCAGGTGGCCAACCGGGATGTGGAGGACTATGCAAACTCCCTGACGAAACGGGGAAAGTCGCCTGCCACGGTAACCCGCTCTGTGGCCTCCATCAAGTCCTTCTACGCCTGTCTGATGTCCAAGGGCTATGTGGATCAGAATCCGGCCAAGGGAGTCTCTGCCGCCAAGGTAGAGCGCAAGCTGCCCCAGGTACTCACCGGGAAAGAGGTGGAGCTGTTTCTGGAGCAGCCCGAGTGTACTGATTTGAAGGGCTACCGGGACCGGGCTATGCTGGAGTTGCTCTACGCGACCGGCATCCGGGTCAGCGAGCTCATCGAGCTGGATGTAGACGACCTGAACCTGCCGGGAGGGGTGCTTCGGTGCTTCAGCAAGGGCCGGGAGCGCACCATCCCCCTCTACCCGGCAGCCATCCGTGCGCTGGGGGAGTATGTCAATCGTGTCAGACCCCAGCTGGTGGAATCGGTGGATGAGACGGCACTGTTCGTTAACATGAACGGTGAACGGATGAGCCGGCAGGGCTTTTGGAAGCTGATTAAGTATTATCAAGAGAAGGCGGGCATTCAAAAGGATGTCACTCCCCACACACTGCGCCACTCCTTTGCTGCCCATCTGCTGGAGAATGGCGCCGACCTCAGATCTATTCAGGAGATGCTGGGCCATGCAGATATCTCCTCCACTCAGATATATTCCAAGCTAATTAACAAAAAAATCAAGGACGTATACAAAAAGGCCCACCCCAGGGCGTGATTCAGATAAGGAGAGGCACGATGACAGACCAGGAACTGATTCAGGCCATTGGCCGGGTTATAGAATCCACAATGGAACCCATGCGCCAGGATATCTCCACGCTGAAGGAGAACGTCCAGATTTTGAAGGCAGATATCCAGAATTTGAAGGAGGACATCCAGGGACTGCACCTGCAGGTGGAAGGGCTTCAGAACATCCAGGCCAACAATATGCGGCTGGAGAACAAGGTGGATGGCGTCAGAATTTATATGGATACCGAGCTGCAGCGGACACTGAATCTGCTGATGGAGGGCCAGCAGGCTGCTTTGGACCGGGTCACCCCACTGGAAAAGTACGAGGCATTGGAGGTCCGAATTTCCGCGCTGGAGATGGTGGTCCATCAGCACAACCGCCAAATTCAAGAGCTGATGCTGGCTTGAACCGGTAAAATGACAAGCCTCGCGCGGAACTTGCCGTGCGGGGCTTTTTCATGGGCGGAATGATTGAATTATCCGGGAGAATATGGTAATATAATATTCAGAAGAAAATAATGGAAGGAGGACGTTTCTATGTCCACCATGTCTGAATATTTGGAGACCCTGCGGGGCAAGTCCATTGCAGTTATCGGGATGGGGGTTAGTAATACCCCACTGATCCGCACTTTGCTGCGGGCTGAACTGAGGGTCACTGTCTGCGACAAATCCCCCAGGGAACGGGTTGCGGAACAGGCCGCTGAGTTGGAGAGCCTGGGGGCCAAGCTGCGGCTGGGGCCCGACTACCTGGCCAAGATCCACCGGTTTGATATGATTTTCCGAACCCCTGGCCTCAGCCCCAACACGCCGGAGCTGCAAAAGGCGCTGGAGCAGGGGAGTATCCTTACCTCTGAGATGGAGTTGTTTTTCCAGTTGTGCCCCTGCAAGATCATCGGTGTTACCGGCAGCGATGGCAAAACCACCACCACGACCCTTATCAGCGAGTTTTTAAAAGAGGCTGGGCGGAATGTCTATCTGGGGGGCAACATTGGACGTCCCCTGCTGCCCGACGTAGACGGTATGACGTCTGACGACGTGGCGGTGGTGGAGCTGTCCTCCTTCCAGCTGATGACCATGGACCGCAGTCCCAATGTGGCGGTATTCACAAATCTGTCTCCCAATCACCTGGACTACCACCACACCATGGAGGAGTACACCGGAGCCAAGCTGAATATCTTCTGCCACCAGGGCCCCCAGGACCGGGCCATTTTTAACTTCGACAACGATATCACCCGCTCCCTGGCCAAGACCGCTGTGGGGCGGACGATGCTGTTCAGCCGGAAGCAGCGGCTGGAGGAGGGGGTATACCTGCGGGACGGGGCCATCTGGCTGACCAACGACATGGGCAGCAGGGAGGTCCTGCCGCTGGACAACATCCATATTCCCGGACTGCACAATATTGAAAATTACATGGCGGCCATTGCGGCGGTGGACGGGATCGTCCCCGACAAGTGTGTGCGTGCGGTGGCCCAGCGGTTCACCGGAGTGGAGCACCGCATTGAGTTGGTGCGGGAGCTGAACGGGGTGAAGTACTACAACGACTCCATCGGTACCAGCCCCACCCGCACCATGGCCTGTCTTGACTCCTTTGACCAGAAGCTGATCCTCATCGCCGGCGGCTACGACAAGGGGGTGCCCTTCACCCAGCTGGGCATTGAAATTGTCAAAAAGGTGAAGGCACTCATTCTCACCGGCGACACCGCCCCTGCCATCAAAAAGGCGGTGGAGAATGCGGAGAGCTGTGCAGAAAGCGGCCTGAGACTGCTGGAGACGGAAGACCTGACCGCTGCCGTGGCCGCCGCTCGAGACATTGCCCAGGAAGGGGATGTGGTGGTGCTGTCCCCGGCCTGTGCCGCCTTCGACCGGTTCAAGAACTTTATGGAACGGGGCAAGGTGTTCAAGCAGCTGGTAAATCATTTAGAATAAAACAGATGGGATTGACAAGAGATATGACTTTGCAGATCAACGACCGCGTCAGAACTCTGGGCGTTCAGGCCCAGGGACAGCTGACAGAGGAATTTTCCCGCATTGATGCCATTGCGGAAACAAACACCGCCCGTGTACTGGCTGCCTTTCAGAAACACCGGGTAGCCGACGGTTATTTTGCCGGCACCACCGGCTATGGATACGACGACTTAGGCCGGGATGAACTGGATAAAATCTACGCCGAGCTTTTCGGAACGGAGGCCGCCCTGGTGCGCATCCAGTTCGTCAACGGGACCCATGCCATTGCCTGCGCTCTCTTCGGGGCACTGAAGCGCGGAGACGTGCTGGTGTCCGCCATAGGCGCACCCTACGATACCCTGCGGGGGGTTGTAGGGGCGGTGGACAAGGGGCCCGGTTCCCTGAAGGACTACGGGGTGGAGTACCGGCAGGTGGAGCTGCTGGACAACAAACCCGACCTGGACGGGATGGCAAGGGCTGCCGCCGACCCCAGGGTTAAGGCGGTACTCATTCAGCGCTCCAAGGGCTATTCTACCCGGTCGTCTCTGTCAGTGGAGGAGATTGGCGAGATGTGCCGCAGAATCAAGGCGTCCAATCCCAATGCTGCCATTCTGGTGGATAACTGCTATGGCGAGTTTGTAGAGGAGCTGGAGCCAACCCACGTGGGGGCTGACCTGGTGGTGGGCTCTCTCATTAAGAACCCCGGGGGCGGTCTGGCTCCCACGGGCGGCTATATTGCCGGACGGCGAGACCTGGTGGAGGGGGCGGCTATGCGGCTCACCGTGCCGGGCATCGGAGGGGAGTGCGGCTGTACCCTGGGCCAGAACCGGCTGCTCTACCAGGGCCTGTTCCTGGCGCCCCATACGGTGGCCCAGGCGGTGAAAACCGCCGTCTTTGCCGCCAGAGTCATGGAGCTGCTGGGCTACGAGACCGAGCCCCACTCCTCGACGGTCCGCCACGATATCATTCAGATGATCCACATGAGGCAGCCGGAGGCCCTGCGGAAGTTCTGCAAGGGCATCCAGTTCGGTGCGCCGGTGGACTCCTATGTCACTCCAGAGCCCTGGGATATGCCGGGCTACGACTGCCAGGTGATTATGGCCGCCGGGGCCTTTGTCCAGGGGGCCTCCATCGAGCTGTCCGCCGACGCCCCTATGCGGGAGCCCTACACCGTCTACCTCCAGGGCGGCCTGACCTTCGAGTCGGGCAAGCTGGGCGTGCTGCTGGCGGTGCAGGAGTTATTGGAGGCATAGTCCAAGCCGCCTTTGGAATATCCTGACCCATGGGGGGTGAGGATATGAGACCATGGCGGCGGGAGCTGATACGGCGCATCCGGAAACCCGTCCCTCAACGCCGTCCAGCAGGTGTGCGGTTTGAGGGATCAACCCTGCTGCTCACGCTGGCGGTGGCCCTGGCGGTGGCCGCGTCGGTGATTGCCCTGCTGGAGGCCAAACTGCGCCCCGTGGTGTCGGAGCTTGCCGCTGCCCAGGCCCAGAACACCATGACTGCGGTGGTGGAGGAGGCTGTTGCCGCCCGGCAGGTGAGCTATGGGGACTTTATTACGATCCAGCGGGACGAGAGCGGCGCCATTACCGCCCTGACTACCAATATGGCACAGATGAACCTGCTCCGGTCGGAGTTGACCGCCTCTATTTTGGAGACGCTGGAACGGGCGGACGCCTCCCTGATTCAGGTGCCTCTGGGCAATCTGTTTGACCTGGAACCCCTGTGGGCGAAAGGGCCGTCTCTAAAAATCCAGGCGATTACGGTAGGAACAGTACACGCTGAGTTTGACAGCCAGTTCGCCTCTGCTGGCGTAAACCAGACCCTTCATCGTATCTGGCTGGAGACCTCCGTCCCTATGACTCTGCTGCTCCCCGGGGGGAGGACGGAGACAGAGCTCCACACCCGCCTGTGTGTGGCCGAGACTGTTATTGTCGGTCAGGTGCCGGACACCTATCTGCAATGGGACGGCGTAAAATCGTAGAAAAGGAACTTTACCAATGAGTCTGACAAAAACACTGTGGTGGTATTTGGAAAATATCTGGGACTACCTGCTTCAAATGTTGCCCTGTATGTGTATCGCGCTCGTGGTATTTCTTCTGCTGCGTCCCAGGCGTTTTCGGCGGCTGGCCAGGCTGGGCTTGAACAGCGGCCCGCTGCGGGAGGGGGGCCTGCTTCTGTTTGTCATGTTCTCCGCCGGACTGGCCGCGCTGACGGTATTCCCCGCCTATTTTTGGACCAGGGGCCACTGGATGGGCGTCTGGAAGGGGACACAGCCGGTGTTTCCCCCGGTGGATTTTCAGATGCAGCTCCAGAACCTACAGCTGGAACCCTTTCAGGAGATCTTCCGCGCTGTTCATGGCCCCTGGGTCATGTTTTTAGTGCTGGCCAACATTGGGATTTTCTCTCCAGTGGGCTTCTTCACCGCGCTGCTCTGGCGAAACCCCCGCTGGTGGAAGTCCCTATTGGCTGGATTCTGTTCCTCTGTAACGATTGAGTTTGTTCAGTTTTTCATTGGCCGCAGCACCGATATTGACGATGTGATTTTGAATACCACCGGAGCGCTGGCGGGCTTCTGGATCTTCTGTCTGCTGCGGGCAGCCTTTCCCAGCTTCACCGAAAAATTCCAATGTCAGCCTAAAGGAGGATATTTTCATGGATGATTTTGCCGAAATCCTGGCACTGCGCCAGGAACTGACCCAAGCCGGCTATGAGTACTATGTGCTGGACAAGCCCACTATGTCCGATTACGACTACGACCACAAGCTGCGCCGCCTGGAGGAGCTGGAGGCGGCCAATCCGGAGACGATAACCCCCGATTCACCTACCCAGCGGGTGGGGGGACAGGCGTTAGAATCCTTCTCCCAGGTGACCCACCCGGTACCGCTGGAGTCCCTCCAGGATGTGTTCGACTTTGAGGAGCTGGAGGCCTTCGATCAGCGGGTACGGGGCGTGGTTCCGGAGGCTGAGTATGTGGTGGAGCCCAAGGTGGACGGGCTGTCGGTGGCGCTGGAGTATGTGGACGGCCTCTTTATCCGGGGCGCGACCCGGGGAGACGGTCAGGTGGGGGAGGACGTCACCGAAAACCTGCGCACCGTCCGGTCTATTCCGCTGAAAATTCCAGACGCCCCGCCCCGGCTCATCGTCCGGGGGGAAGTCTATATGCCCAAGAAGGTATTTCATCTGTTAAACGAGGAACGCGAGCGCAGGGGAGAGGCACTGTTTGCCAATCCCCGCAACGCCGCCGCTGGCTCCCTGCGGCAGCTGGATCCCAAGATTGCGGCCTCCCGAAAACTGGACATTGCGGTGTTCAACGTCCAGCTGGCGGAGGGAGTGGAGTTTCATACCCATCTGGACACGCTGAATTATTTGCGGGACAAGGGATTTAAAGTAATTCCGCATTACAGCTGTGCTCGGGTCTCCCAGGCCACAGAGCGCATTTCTGACATTGGAGAAAGCAGAGAGGCGTTCCCCTTTGATATTGACGGCGCAGTTGTAAAGGTAAATGACTTGTCACAGCGTGTGGCACTGGGCTCTACAGCAAAATTCCCCCGCTGGGCCGCCGCCTATAAGTATCCCCCGGAGGTGAAGCCCGCCCAGGTGTTGGACATTGTGGTTCAGGTGGGCCGCACCGGCGTATTGACCCCAAAGGCGGTGCTGACCCCTGTCCGTCTGGCGGGCACCACCGTCACCAACGCGACCCTCCACAACCAGGATTTTATCTCCGAGAAGGATATCCGCATTGGTGATACCGTTCTGGTGCGCAAGGCGGGAGAGATCATTCCAGAGGTGCTGTCTGTTGTTTTAGACGAGCGCCCAGAGGATACGCAGCCCTACTACCTTCCTGAGCTGTGCCCTGTGTGCGGAGCCCCGGTGGAACGGGATGAGGAGGGGGCCCACATCCGCTGTACTGGTGCGGAATGTCCCGCCCAGCTGCTGCGTAATCTGGCCCACTTCGCCAGCCGGGACGCCATGGACATTGACGGTCTTGGCATTGCGGTGGTGGAGAATCTGGTGGGGGCCGGACTGGTTAAGACGCCGGGGGACCTGTACTTCCTGAACGAGGAGGAGGTATCCAAGCTGGATCGAATGGGCAAACGGTCCGCCCAAAAGCTGCTGGCCGCCCTGGAGAAGTCCAAGGAGCAGGATCTATCCCGGCTGATTTACGCCTTTGGAATCCGCCAGGTGGGACAGAAGGCGGGCAAGATCCTGGCCGCCCGATTCAAAACCCTGGAGGCTTTACAGAACGCGACCCTGGAGGAGCTCACCGCAGTGGACGACATTGGAGAGATCACTGCTCAGAGCATTTTGGATTGGATGGCCAGCCCCCAGAGCCGGCACCTAATTGAACGACTGAAGGAGGCGGGGGTCAACATGACAGCGGCAGAGCAGGGGAGTGACCAGCGCTTTGCCGGGATGACCTTTGTCCTCACGGGGGCGCTGGAGAAATTCACCCGGGACGAGGCCAGCGGCATGATCGAGGCCCGGGGCGGCAAGTCCTCCGGCTCTGTATCCAAAAAGACCACCTATGTGGTAGCGGGGGAAGCTGCTGGCTCCAAGCTGCGTAAGGCTCAGGAGCTCGGAATCCCTGTTTTGACCGAGGATGAATTCCTAGAACTGCTGAAATAGTAGAGAAAAGGGGAGAGGCTTTCCGTGAAAAAGGGCTATCTTTATATTGCTGTGACGGTGGTGATGTTCACCTCCTATGAGGTGGTGCTGAAATTTATCGCCGGCCAGATCAATTCTGTCCAGCTGACCCTGTGCCGCTTTGCTGTGGGTTTCCTGTTCCTGCTGCCAGTGGCAATGAACACACTGAAGAAGCGAGGAAAGCAGCTGGACGCCAAAAGCGTAGCATATTTTGCACTGCTGGGCTTTATTGGCATAGCTCTGAGTATGCCCATCCTCCAAATGGCGGTGAGCTACACCGACTCCGGTGTGACGGCAGTGCTGTTCAGCTGCAATCCGGTGTTCGTTACATTTTTGGCCTTTTTCCTCCTGAGAGAGCCGATTAAACCCCGGAATATTGCAGCCCTCCTGCTGGAAGTGGCCGGCACTGTGGTCATCATCAGCCCCTGGAATACCCGGCTGAATATGACCGGTGTGCTGCTGGCGCTGCTGTCTACACTGCTGTTTTCTCTGTACGGAGTTATGGGTAAGCGAAAATGTGCCGAATTTGGCGGGGCGGTGGTCAGCTGCTTCAGTTTCCTCTTCGGCAGCTTGATTGTGCTGGCCTTTATCCTGATTTCTCACATTCCGGCGGTGGCTCGGATGTTCCAGCAGGCGGGCCTGGAGAACTTTGCCAACATCCCCATCATGGCGGGCTATACCCTGCAAAATCTTCCCTATGTCCTCTTTGTGTCGGTGGGTGTGGCTGGTATCGGTTTCTGCTGCTACTTTATGGCGATGGAGCGTCAGCCGGCCAGCGTGGTTTCTCTGGTCTACTTTTTCAAACCGGCTCTGTCCCCGGTGCTGGCCTGGTGGCTCCACGGGGAGAAGATTGTCCCCAATATGCTGGCGGGGGTTGTGCTGATTGTCGCCGGTTCTCTGTGTTCCATCATTCCTGGGATATTGGAGGCCAAAAGAGTAAATATTTGAGGATTCCTCTTGACTTAAAGTATAGTTTATATGGTATAGTTTTAATAATTTTACATAGGGGGAAAATGTTTATGCAGGTATCAAAGGTTTATTTCACTGATTTTCATACCCAGGCCTATGGTGACAGTCTGCCCACTAAGCTGAAGAAGCTGATCCGCAAGGCAGGCATTGCGGACCTGGATCTGGAGGGCAAATTTGTGGCCATCAAGATGCACTTCGGCGAGCTGGGCAACATCAGCTATCTCCGGCCCAACTACGCCCGGGCGGTGGTGGACGTGGTCAAGGAACTGGGGGGCAAGCCCTTCCTCACCGACTGCAACACCATGTACCCCGGCTTTCGGAAAAACGCCCTGGAGCACCTGGAGTGCGCCTGGCAGAACGGTTTTACCCCGCTGACGGTGGGCTGTCCCATCCTCATCGGCGACGGTCTGAAGGGGACCGACGATGTGGACGTGCCTGTGGCAGGGGGCGAATATGTCAAAGAGGCCAAGATTGGCCGGGCCATCATGGACGCAGACGTGTTCATCAGCCTGACCCACTTCAAGGGCCACGAGATGACCGGCTTCGGCGGGGCAATTAAAAACATCGGTATGGGCTGCGGGTCTCGGGCAGGGAAGAAGGAGCAGCACGCCAGCGGCAAGCCCAAGATCAGAGTCAGTGCCTGCCGGGGCTGTACCCGCTGTCAAAAGGAGTGCGCCAACAGCGGTCTGGTCTTTGACGAGGCTTCCAAGAAAATGACGGTGGATGAACAGCACTGCGTGGGCTGCGGCCGCTGTCTGGGGGCCTGCAACTTTGACGCCATCTATTTCCAGAACGATAATGCCCAGGCGGCCCTCAACTGCCGCATGGCGGAGTACACCAAGGCGGTGGTGGACGGGCGGCCCCAGTTCCACATCTCACTGATTGTGGATGTGTCCCCCAACTGCGACTGCCACGCCGAGAACGACGTGCCTATCCTGCCCAATCTGGGGATGTTCGTCTCCACCGACCCGCTGGCTCTGGACCAGGCCTGTGTGGACGCCTGTATGGCCGCTGAACCCATGCCGGGCAGTCAGCTGGCTCAGCACCTGGCCGACCCCAGCTTCCATGACCACCACGACCACTTCACCAACTCAACCCCGGAGTCGGAGTGGCGCAGCTGCTTGGCTCACGCCGAGAAAATCGGACTGGGCTCCCGGAAATATGAGCTGATTCAGATGTGAGGGGTGTGGTTTCCAATGGAGACCGCTTTGGAAGAGCAGGTAAAGCAGGCGCTTGCCCGATGCGGCTGGGATGGCTCTAAGCGTCAGGAGGGCATCGAAGCCCTGGAGCAGCTTGGCCTTTTTGGTGTCTATCTCTTTCCCGCCGCCCGTATCTTTGTGGAGCAATTCGGTGGCATACAGATGAAGGGCGGTTTTTTTCGGCCCAGATCTGATGTGAAAAAAGAGCTGATCTTAATCGGATGGCGAACACCCAGTCGCGAAATAAGCGGGTGTGAACTCTGGGAGCTTCCCGTGGTAGAAGTAATCCAGCTCCAGCGGGATGAATTGTTGATAGAAATTGGTGTGGTGGAACACGGAGACCGTTATTGGAGCTCTGAATTCATCTACTGGAGTGAAAACGGGAAGGTCTATGGGGAGACAGAAGGCCAGTTTGAGGAAATTGCCCCAAACTTGTTCGATTTTTTTGCACAGTTTTTCGGCTTAAAAGAGGAATATCAACCCTTTTTGGATTGGGACCCGGACAAAAACTATGAGGATTACAACTTGAGCGACAAAATCGAAGCAAAGATGGATCAGGGCACCTATACTCTTACGCTCAGAAGCGCTTTGCCAAAAACGGCGGCATACCAGACCCCATCCAGTCTCAGGATTCCTTTACACAGTGGATGCTCTCCATGGCATAACAGAAAAAGCAACCCCTCCAGCACCTGGCTGAAGGGGTTGCTTTTTTATAGATTTACTTATTTTTGTTTTGATTTTCGTCTGAATAGATAGTTTTCAATAATAAATCTACCATAAATACTGAAACGCAGAACAGCACCATCTGTCCCACCACAAACCACATCCAAAGGTTTTCCAGAACTTCCTGGAATAGCACGATCAAGATCACACTGACCACGCCGCTGACGATCCCGATGCGGGTCCACAGCTTGGCGCAGTTTCGATGGGCCATATCCCAGGCGTCCGGATTGCTCTGGGTCAATTCTGTGCTGTAGGCCAGACCTTTGGACCGGTAGGGGGGAGGGGAGACTCTCCACAGGATTCCCACCGCCAGCATCGCCGCCGGGGCCAGCATCACAACTAAGAAATAAAGTGTATTCATTTCATTACCGCCTTCCTAATAAAGCATGATTGGCCATACATTAGGTGTCTTTTTCTGCTTTTTGTTTCCGCTGTTTTGCCCTTCCCAGCGGATTGGCCTTGGCGGCGGCGCGCATTGAGTCGTTGTCCACATGAGTGTAAATTTGTGTAGTGTTCAGGTGGTCATGGCCCAGTACCTCCTGAAGGGTGCGCACATCCACGCCATTTTGCAGCATCAGGGTAGCGGCGGTGTGGCGCAGCTTGTGGGAGGAGTACTGGGTGCTGTCCAGCCCGGCGGCGGCCAGGTGTTTCTTCACCAGCTTGTGGACCGCCGCTGTGGAGATACGCCGCCGGTTTTGCAGGGTCACAAACAGAGCATTTTGGTCCACCAGGGCCAGGGTATCCCGTTCCATCATCCAGTCTTCCAGCGCATTTTGACAGGCCTCGTTGAGGTATAAAATGCGCTCCTTGTTGCCCTTGCCCAAAACTCTCAGCTGGTCGCCTCGAACATCCGTTTTATTCAGCCCCACCAGCTCGGAAATACGCAGGCCGCAGTTGAGAAACAGCGTGAGGATACAGTAGTCACGAATGGAATTTTTTCCGTCCACATTATTTAACAGGTCCAGGCTCTCATCCAGGTTGAGGTATTTAGGGAGAGTCTTTTTCAACCGGGGTGAGTCCAGGTCCTGGACCGGGTTGACCTCCAGCAGCTTCGCCTTGTTGGTAAGGTATTTGTAGAAGGAACGAATGGTGGCCACTTTGCGGGCACGGGATGTATTATTCAGGCCGCGGTCCCGAGACAGATAGTTCATATAGGAATAGATATCGGTCAGAGAGACGCTGCGAACCAGGGCCAGGTCCGCGTCGTCAATGGAGATCTCGTCCACCGGAATATCTCTGGAGACCAAATTCTTATCGTGCTTGAGAAAACGGAAAAAATTCCGCAAATCCAAATAATATTCATCCACCGTTCGCCGGGAGTGTCCCTGGATAGTCTCGTGGTAGACCAGGAAATCCCGCAGAATAGGCGGCGCGTCAGTACGGTAGTCCACAGAATCAAGATCACACCTCAAAATGGCGTTTCAGCCTCCACTCCAGTCAACAAAATTTTTATTTTGTTTACCTGGAAATGTGGCCCCTCTGAGGTCTGATCCGTCCCCCCTTTCTTCATTCATGGGTTCAAAAGTCTGTTCCAAAATCAACGCCCCCTGCGGTTGGGCCGTAACTCTGGTATGCCGCCTCAGAACAATCGATTTTCTGAGTTCAGGTAGCTGTTGATTTCCTCTCGGGATTTGAAAATAATGACGGTTTTTCCGGCTGGACAATGTTCCAGCAGCTGGTAAATCTGCGGCAGTTTATTTTGGGGAAAATCCACAATCCACTGTCGAAATTCCGGAGCAAATTCGTCTTCGACCCAGGGCATATCCGCTCTCTTTTGGCCAATGCGGCTCTCTGCGCCGGACAGGCAGACCTCCAATGGAAGGTCCAGCAGAAAAACGGTATCGCAGGCCTCCAAACGCATGGCAAGGGTCCGCTGGAAGTTTCCGTCCATGATCCACCGGTCCTCTTTGAGGAGCTCCTTCAGTTGGGCGTCAAATTCTTCTCTTGTTACAGTTGTACGGTCCGGTTTATGCCAGAAGAGATCCAAATGGTACAGCGGGAGACCGGTCTTCTCCCGTAGCTTCCGGGCAAAGGTGCTCTTCCCCGCCCCGGGACTGCCGATCACAATGACTCTCTCCAACTTTGCCCCTCCAGACTAGACAGGGAGAGGCAATTGTCACCTCTCCCTGGCCGGTTTTCCTTACATATGGGCCCGGTGATACACCTTTTTGCCCTTCTTTACCATCAGCCCTTCGCCGGACAGGTCGGCGGCGGAGTAGCTCACCGTGGCGGCGGCCACCTTCTCGCCGTTGACCTCCACCCCGCCCTGTTCCACCAGGCGGCGGGCCTCCTTCTTGGAGGGGGCCAACTTGCACTTCACCATCAGGTCCAGTACGCCGATGGTGCCGTCGGTGAGGTCATCGTCAGTGAGCTGAGTGGCAGGCACGTTGGACATATCGCCGCCCCCCACAAACAGGGCCTTGGCTGCCTCCTGAGCCTTGACGGCCTCCTCCTCGCCGTGGACCAGCTTAGTCAGCTCGAAGGCCAAAATCTCCTTGGCGGTGTTCAGCTGACTACCCTCCCAGCAATCCATCTCATCAATCTGGTCCAGCGGCAGGAAGGTGAGCATCCGCAGGCACTTGAGCACGTCGCCGTCTCCTACGTTGCGCCAGTACTGGTAGAACTCATAGGGGGACGTCTTGTTGGGGTCCAGCCAGACAGCCCCCTTGGCAGTCTTGCCCATTTTCTTCCCCTCGGAGTTGAGCAGCAGAGTGATGGTCATGGCGTGGGCGTCCTTGCCCAGCTTGCGGCGGATGAGCTCGGTGCCGCCCAGCATATTGGACCACTGGTCGTCGCCGCCGAACTGCATATTGCAGCCGTAGTGCTGGAAGAGGTAGTAGAAGTCGTAGGACTGCATAATCATATAATTGAACTCCAGGAAGCTGAGCCCCTTCTCCATGCGCTGCTTGTAGCACTCTGCCCGGAGCATATTGTTCACCGAGAAGCAGGCGCCTACCTCCCGCAGGACCTCCACATAGTTCAGCTTCAGCAGCCAGTCGGCGTTGTTGATCATCATCGCCTTGCCCTCGCCGAACTCGATAAACCGCTCCATCTGCTTTTTAAAGCAGTCGCAGTTGTGCTGAATGGTCTCCGGGGTCATCATGGAGCGCATATCGGTGCGACCGGAGGGGTCGCCAATCATGCCAGTGCCGCCGCCAATCAAGGCGATGGGCCGGTTGCCCGCCATCTGCAGCCGCTTCATCAGACATAGCGCCATAAAGTGGCCCACATGGAGGGAGTCGGCGGTGGGGTCAAAACCGATATAAAACACCGCCTTCCCTTCGTTCACCATTTTGGAAATTTCTTCTTCGTTGGTCACCTGGGCGATAAGCCCGCGGGCTTTCAGTTCTTCATAACAGGTCATGGTAATATCTCCTTTTTATTTACTTCCATTGTTCCAAATTGCTGCCAGTTTCATAGCTGAGGGGCGAGGTGTGAGGATAGTCCTCCTCCGATTTTCTGTGCTTCAAGGCCCAAGCTCTTGACGGAACATAGAGGAGCGATTCAAATTCTATGTTCCACATCTCCTTTGCCCTCCCCTGCCTTGCCTTTTCATAGTAATCCGGCCCGTTGATCAGAGCCACACAGCGGGAGTATAAAAAGGAATCATCGCTCATACTGGGCTCCGCCTTTTCGCACTGGTCCGCCAGCTTTTTGCTGTCCAGTTCATATAACAGCTCAGACATCAAATCGTGGAACAGAAAAATTATGCTGTCCTCCTGTTGGGCCAGATATCGCATGACCGGTCTCAGCACCTTGTTATCGTCGCCCTTGTGAGACCAGTCGCACAACTCCATGGTTTGCCAGAAAAATTCAAAGCGCTTCATCGGATTTCTCCTGCCTCAAAGGGATTTGTTTGCCGGGCCAGAATCACATTATACAGCACCACACTGCCAACCACCACCATAGCACCCACCAGAGCGACAGGGCCAATCATCTCGTGGTAGAACACCGCTACCAGGATGGGATTGAGCACCGGTTCAATGCCGGATACCAGGCTGGCGGTGACAGGGGGCGTGGTTTTCAGACCCTCTACCATTAGAATGTAGGCCAGGCCCACCTGAAACACGCCCAGTACCAGCAGCGAGATTAGTGTGGTTACAGAAAAGCTGGTCTCGTAGCCCAAAAAAGGCAGGCCCACCACGGCGCTGATCACGTCTCCCCAGAAGACCGAGGAGATGGGGTCGCAGTCCGGCATATCGTTCATCAAAAATACCCCTGCGTAGGAGACGCCGGACAGCAGGGCCAGGATATTGCCCAGCATTCCCCCTGCCGACAGGCTGTCCACAAAAAACAGCAGCACGCCCCCCAGCACCAGTCCGCAGGCCAGCAGATCCAGCTTTTGGGGCTTTTTCCCAAACAGGAGGACGGAGAACAGAATCACAAAGATGGGGGCAGTAAACTGGAGCACAATGGTGTTTGCGGCGGTGGTCAGCTTATTGGCAATGGAGAATAAAATGTTGGTGCCGCAGACGGACAGCGCCCCCACCAGTATCCACAGATTCATCCGGGGCTTGTGGTGGGTTGTTTTTAAATACGCGCCAATCACCACCAGGGCGATGGCGGTGCGGGCTCCATTGATGGCCATGCCACCCCAGGGAATCAGCTTGATACAGAGGCCCCCAATGCTGTACAGTACAGCGGCCAGGAACACACACAGCGTTCCCCGTTGACGCGCTGACAAAACAATCACTCCCTTACAAAAAGCCCTCTGCCCGAAAACCGGACAGAGGGCGTATTTACGCGGTACCACCTCTGATTCGCCTGCCTCTTCCGAGGCAGACCTCATGAAGCGTTCAGCTCCGGCGCGGTAACGGGCGCGGCCCGGCCTGTCCCCTACTGTGCCCCAGACTGAGACGGTTCGGGCGGCTGCTCCAAGGGGTATTCACGCGGTGCTCCTCTCCCCCGTTTCACCGGCCCGGGGGCTCTCTGGGCAGGTAATCGCCGCATTACTTGACCTTTTCTTCGCAGTGTTACACACTTTACCATACTTTATGCCGCTTGTCAACTGAAATTCTATCTAAATCCTTCCAGCATAAAGAGCTTTTTCAGGATACGCTGCTTATTTTTGCAGTATTTTTCCCAGACAATGGCGGGTCGGCAGACCAGTCTCGGATAACTTATGATTGTGTACGATGTATGACGTAACGATAATGCGGCATATCTACACCCCGGTAATGCTTTGTCCAAATATCCGTCATTGTCATACCGTTTCTTATCGCTACATTTTGAGATGCGATATTTGTATCCCTGATGATTGAGCAGACTTCTTCTGCTTTCAACCCTTCAAAAGCATATTTTTTACACGCCTTTGCAGCTTCTGTCGCATATCCTTTGTGCCAATACGACCGCTCGAAAAGATACCCTATCTCAAGCACTTCTGTTTCTTTCCACGGCTGCATCGTTAGCCCACACTGCCCTATCATGTGCTCAGTTTCTTTCAATATCACTGCCCACAAGCCGAAATTCCACTTTTGGTAACGGGAGATCTGTCTATCGAGCCATTCTTGTACTTCACTGTCGCTGAAGCTGCCCTCATAGGCATACATCGTATCTCCATCCTGCAAGATTTTACACAAAGAATGAAAATCTGCCTGTTCCAGCTCTCTCAGATATAATCTTTCTGTTTCAAGTATCATGTTCCTACTTCCAATATTCTGGGTTTCTAAAGCGCCTCAGTCCAATATAGCTGCCGCATTCTGCCCGCTCCCGGTCTGTATAGGCTTTTCAGTTAAGCGTTCTTCCTATATATCAATTCCGCAAACTGACCATACTGCTTTACTTCATCCAGGTGAAAGCGTTTGACCGCCTCCTGCTGCGTAAACAGCAGGATTCCCTTCCCCAGCAGCACCGGGGCGACCTGAATAATCATGTGGTCCACCAGATCTGCGTCCAGCAGCGGGGCCAGAACCGTGTTTCCGCCGACAATCCAGATATTCTTCCCCCTCCCCAGCCCTTTCACAAACTCCATTACATCGCCCTGCACAGGGACAAAGCCCTTCTGAGGCAGGCTGGCAGCGTGAGTAAAGACGAAGTTCTCTGTGGTAGGATAGACGCTGGCAGCATCCTCCATCTGGGCAATCTCTTCAAAGGTCCGCCTGCCCATGATGGTCACGTCCATCTTCTGGTAGAACGCTTCATACCCGGTCTCTTCCGCACTGCCAGTCTGATGGAGCCAGTCCAAGCCATGGTTTTTGTCGGCCAGATAGCCGTCCAAGGTGATACAGCCGTAGAAAAATACGCTCATGCCGCCTCCTCAGATGCGCGCCACACCGGATTTTCGGGCGGCCTCTGCCACCGCTTTCGCCACAGCGGGACCCACGCGGGGGTCGAAGGCTTGGGGAATGATGTAATCCTCCCGCAGTTCTTCGTCAGCAATCAACTCGGCCAGGGCCTGGGCGGCAGCCAGCTTCATCTCCTCGTTGATATCGCTGGCCCGAACATCCAGCGCCCCTCGAAATATACCGGGGAAGGCAAGCACATTGTTGATCTGGTTGGGGAAGTCGCTGCGACCGGTGGAAACAACCCTGGCTCCCCCCGCCTTGGCGTCGTCGGGGAAAATCTCAGGAGTGGGGTTGGCACAGGCGAACACAATGGCGTCCTTGTTCATGGTCTTCACCATCTCAGAGGTGACAGTGCCAGGCGCGGACACACCGATAAATACATCGGCCCCCACCAGGGCGTTGGCCAGAGACCCGGCCCGCTTCTCCAGATTGGTGACCTGGGCCATCTCCTCCTTGATCCAGTTCAGGCCCTCCCGTCCGGCGTAGATGGCTCCCTTTCGGTCGCACATGGTGACATTTTTAAATCCGGCGGTCAGCAGCAGCCTGACAATAGAAACTGCGGCGGCGCCCGCTCCCGAGGTGACCACCTTGACCTCCTCCTTCTTCTTGCCCACCACCTTCAGGGCGTTGGTCAGGCCGGCCAGGGTGATAATGGCGGTGCCGTGCTGGTCGTCGTGGAAAATGGGGATATCACACTTCTCCTTCAGCTTCCGCTCAAGCTCAAAGCACCGGGGGGCGGCAATGTCCTCCAGATTAATTCCGCCGAAAGAGCCGGAGATATTGTACACAGTCTGCACAAACTCGTCTACGTCGTGGGTCTTGACGCACAGAGGGAAGGCGTCAACCCCGCCAAAGCTCTTGAACAGCACACACTTCCCCTCCATCACGGGCATTCCCGCCTCGGGGCCGATATCCCCCAGTCCCAGCACTGCGGAACCGTCGGTGATGACGGCCACCAGATTGTGACGCCGGGTGAACTCGTAGCTCTTGGTGATATCCTCCTGGATAGCCAGACAGGGCTGGGCCACACCGGGGGTATAGGCCAGAGACAGGGATTCCTTATCGTTAGCGGGCACCGTGGCCACCACTTCTATTTTACCCTTCCACTCCCCGTGGAGACGAAGACTCTCTTTTGCATAATCCATAGATACTCTCCCCTTGATTCAAATGATTTAAAAATCAACATAAGATTCTCTTATCTTATTATACTAAAAGCTGGCAAAAACGCAATGGGTATTTTGCATAGTATCCGCTCTTTGTGCGAAGTCTTTCATTTTTTAGTTGACGGGCAGGGGTGTTTCTGGTAAAATGGCGCTTAACTACTCGTTTCAGTGTGTGTAAATTTGTATTTAGGAGGAAATTATGGAACAACATCACAGAGGACAATGGGGCAGCAATTTAGGCTTTTTGCTGGCCACAGTAGGCGCGGCGGTGGGACTGGGCAACATCTGGTCCTTCCCCTACCGCATGGGCGCCAATGGCGGATTCCCCTTCCTAATCATCTACCTGGTATTGGCCATCCTGGTAGGCTTTACCATTATGCTGTGTGAGCTGGCAATCGGACGCAAGGGCGGCGGCAGTGTGCTGGACAGCTACCACAAAATCGCCGGTAAGGCAGGCGGCTTTGTAGGCTTTTTGGCGCTGCTCTCTCCCTTTCTGATTCTCAGCTTTTATACGGTGCTGGGCGCCTACTGCATCCAGTATGTGGGCCTGAATTTCGCCGAGCTGCTGGGGATCTTCAGTCTGTCCAGCATTTCCGGTGCGGAATCCTTCGGCACTATGCTCACCAACCAGCCCCTGGCCATTGGCACCACCTTCCTGTTCATCGCCCTGTGCTTCCTCATCATCCGGGGCGGCATTAAGGACGGCATTGAGAAATTCAACAGGGTTGGTATGCCCGCCCTGTTTATCATGCTGGTCATCGTTATTATCCGCTCCCTCACTCTTCCCGGAGCTATGGAGGGGCTGAAGTTCATGTTTGCCCCCAATTTTGAACCCATTAAGACCAACTTTATCGGCGTTCTCTCCGCCGCCGGCGGCCAGATGTTCTTCTCTCTCTCTCTGGCCATGGGTATTACCGTTACCTACGGCTCTTATCTGAGCAAAAAGGAAAGTTTGGTCAAAAACTCCCTGGTTATCATTGTGTCTGATACCCTGGTAGCTGTGATGGCCGGTATGGCCGTGCTGCCCGCCGCCTTCGCTCTTGGCGGTGAGAATGCCCAGCTGTCCGGACCCAAGCTGCTGTTTATAACCCTTCAGGACGTGTTCAACGCAATGGGTCCCTTTGGGCCCATCTTTGGCATCCTGTTCTTCCTGTTTGTGGTGCTGGCGGCCATTACCTCTGCCATTGCCCTGACCGAGGTGCTGGTCACCTTCGTGATCGATTTGCGCACCGCCAAGGGCAAGGCGCCGAAGCGGAATACGGTGGTTGCCGTGGTCTGTCTGGTGCTTTTCATTGAGGCCGCCGTAGTAGCTGCCGACGGTCTGGGCTCCAATGGTCTGTGGATTCCGCTCCACGAGACCGGACGGAACCTGGGCGGCTCCTGGCTGGATTTCATGGACTTCATCTCTGAGGGCGTAGCAATGCCGCTGGGTGCGCTGGTCATGTCCCTTCTGATTGGCTGGGTCATCGGTCCCAAGACCATCCGGAATGAGGTGGAGCTGGGAGAACACAAGATGAGCGACGGTCTGTATACCTTTTTCAATATCTGCATCCGCTTTATCGCCCCCTTCGCAATGGCCTTCATCCTCTATGGTCAGGTGAGCGAGTTTATGCGTATCCCGTAAATTACAGCAAAATTGACCGGCGTCCTCTGGGATACCGGTCAATTTTTTATGTCTTCCGCTCTCGCGCCAGCTCAATGGCCTCCTTGCCGGTTATATGGTCAATGGTCATCTCCAGGACACACAGTGGTTTCCACTCCCGTTGGATCTCCTGCCCCCTTGCCTCCTGTGTGCTGTCCGGGACGTATTTCAGGGCTAGCTTTTCAATGGCTGAGCGCTTCTCTGCTTCTTCCTCCAGAATGCGCATCCGGCCAAAAGCTATGACGCTGCGAAAGTAGGTGGTGAACTCCTCTGGAATGATTCGGTCCTGGTCAATGACGCAGAAGGAGGCCTTTTCCTCCCGGCGGATGGCGTCCAGCTTGTGACCGCTTTTGGCGCAGTGGAAAAAGATCTTTTCTCCGTCATACACATAGCTGATGGGGACGGCATAGGGGTAGCCCTGGTCGCCCGCCAGTGCCAGCACCCCGGAGGTCCCCCGTTCCAGCACAGCTGCCGTCTCCTCAGAGGACAGCAGCTGTTTATTTCTTCTCATTTCTCGAAACATTTCTGGGGCCTCCATCAAATTTTCTTGTGATAGGCTTCCGCCTGCTCCAGCAACTGAGCGGCGCTCTGCTTGAGTACGTCGGTGACAGCTACGCCGCCAATGAGCCGGGCCAGCTCCTCTACCCTGCCCTCCTGTTCCAGACGGACCACGTTGGTGAAGGTGCGCCCCTTCTTCTCCCCCTTCTCCACCGAGAAGTGGGTATCCGCCATGGCGGCGATCTGGGGCAGATGGGTCACGCACAGCACCTGCTTGCGCCGGGCCACGTCGGCCATCTTTTCGGCCACCTTCTGGGCCGCCCGTCCCGACACGCCGGTATCCACCTCATCAAAGACCAGGCTGCCGATTCCGTCGTCCTCCGCCAGCACGTTTTTCAGTGCCAGCATAATTCGGGCAAGCTCACCGCCGGAGGCCACCTTTTGGATGGGCTTCAGTGCCTCGCCCAGGTTGGCGGACATGAGGAACTGCACCTGGTCCATACCGGTGTCGTCCATGCCGTCCTGACCGGGGCTGGGGGCAAAATCGGTGACGAACTGCACCTTGGGCATATCCAGCTGGCGCAGCTCCTCCTGAACCCGTTTTTGGAGATCCTCCGCCGCCTTTTTCCGCGCCTTAGTCAGCGCCGCCCCCTGCTTGGCCGCCGCCTTCTTCGCCTGCTCCAGATCCTTCTCCAGCCGCTGAATGGTGTCGTCCGCATCTTGGATCTGTTCAAGCTCCGCCCTGCACCGCTCCAGATAGTCCAGCATATCGGCCACAGTGGGGCCATATTTCTTTTTCAGCCGGTAGATAATATCCAGCCGGTTCTCCAGCCGGTCCAGCTCTTCCGGTGAGAAGTCGAAGTCGTCGGCAAAGTCTCGCAGAACCTCCGCCGCATCGTCGGCGGCACAGCGCAGGGCACTGAGCTTTTCCGACAGCTCCTCCAGCTGGGGACCCAGCTTGGCCACAGAGCGCACTGCCCCCTCTGCCTCGCTGATTAAATCACAGGCACCCCGGCTGTCCTCTCCGCCGGACAGGGCAAATTGGGCCTCCTGAACGGCCTCCATCAGCTTTCCAGCCCCCCGGAGGAGCGCCTTCCGGGCGTCCAGTTCCTCGTCCTCACCGAGTTTCAGCTCCGCCCGCTCTAATTCCTTGATTTGATATTCCAGCGTGTCAACCCGCCGGGAGCGCTCCACCTCGTCCATCTCCAGCTGGCTGATCTGCCTGCGCAGCTGAGCCAGTGAGCGGTAGGCCTCCTGATAGTGTTCCACCAGGGGCCCGGTTTTTCCGAAGCTGTCCAAATAGCCCAGATGGCACTCCGGGTCCAGCAGTTGCTGGCCGTCGTGCTGGCCGTGGATGTTCAAAAGCTGCCGCCCCAGCTCACGCAGCTGGGCAACCGTCAGCGGCCGGCCATTGACCCGACAGGCGTTCCGGCCATCCCCCTGAATCTCACGCTGGAGCATCAGCTCCTCTCCGTCTGACGGAAAGCCGTTGTCCTCCAGCCACTTTTTGGGGAAAGACCCAGTGAATACTGCGTTGACCAGCGCCGATTTGGCTCCGGTGCGGATCAGCTCGCGGCTGGTCCGCTCCCCCAGCACTGCGCTGATGGAGTCAATGACAATGGATTTGCCCGCGCCCGTCTCGCCGGTGAGTACATTAAAGCCCGCGTCAAAGCTAATGTCCGCCGACTCAATAATGGCGATATTCTCGATGTGAAGCAGTGAAAGCATGGTCTTTTCCTCTCTTTCTATCCCGTTCGTCTTTATCAAAAGAAAAGAACCCTAACCGTTTATCCTACCGCAGCAGCTTGTGGACCTCGCCGCAGAACTGCTGGGCGGACGTATTGTCCCGCATAATCAAAATTCCGGTGTCGTCCCCGGCCAGACTGCCCACCATACCTGCAATGGCCATTGCGTCCAGGGCGGAACAGGCAGCGGAAGCCAAGCCGGGCATGGTACGCACCACTACAATGTTTTGGGCTACGTCCACCGAAATGACTCCCTCCTTGAAAATATTGCGCAGGCGGGCGTCGGTGGTGGATGAGGACTTACGGTCTGACTGGGCATACCGGTACCCTCCTACTCCCGTGAGCTCTTTTACCAGACGAAGCTCCTTGATGTCCCGGGAAATAGTGGCTTGAGTGGTGGAAAATCCTCGGGCTTTCAGCTCCTCCAGCAGCTGCTCCTGGGTCTCCACATCCTGGGTCTGTACGATTTTCAAAATCTCATTCTGCCGTACATTCTTCATGGCGCCAACCCTCCCAGCTTTTGATTAATGACCTGATAAAAACTGCGGTCTGCCAGACGGAGCAGCTGCGTACACCGTTCGGACTGCTGTATTTCAACCCGGTCCCCGCCAGTCAGCCGGACAGCTTTTCCTCCATCCACTGACAAGTATAAATACTTTCTATTCCCTCTGGGAAGCTGGACAGTGACCACACGCTCTGGCGCCAGTACCATAGCTCTGGCCGCCAGCTGGTGGGCACACACCGGGGTTATAATAATACCTTTGGAGGTAGGCTCTACAATGGGCCCTCCTGCCGACATAGAGTAGGCGGTGGAACCGGTCGGCGTGGCAACAATAATGCCGTCTCCTGTAATGGAAGTTACCTTTACACGATCTGCCAGCACTTCCATCTCTGCCACTCGGGCCATGGAGCCCTTGGAGATGACCGCGTCGTTGAGCGCCAGGTCCTGGCTGACCAGCTTATCTCCCCGGAGCACCTTAACGTCCAGCATCATCCGCTCCTCAATGGTGTACATCCCATGGGCAAGAGGGGCCAGCAGAGGCAGTTCACAGCGTTCCAGCTCCGCCATAAAGCCTACGCTTCCGGTGTTGACGCCCAGAATGGGAACTGAGTGGAGGGTTGCGTCCCGTGCGGCGTGGAGAATGGTACCATCCCCGCCAAAGCAGATGAGCAAATCGGTACTGGGCAGTTCCTTCTCCAGAGTAGACAGAGCCACCTGCCGGGGCAGATCCAGCCGGTCCCCCTTCCTGGGCTGAAAGGGCAGACACATGACAGTCTTTGCACCGGCGTGCTCCAGAATCCGGCGGGCCTCCAGAGCAACACGCAGTCCTTTGTCTCGGTAGGGATTGGAGCTGAGTACGATTTTCATGGCACTTCCTCCTTTTAAACCCTGTGGGACTGTTCCACCAGCGCCCTCAGGTCCCCCTCATAGTCGGGACCTGTCCCCACCTGTAAATAACCCAGATATTCAATGTTGCCCTCCGGGCCCCTTATGGGTGAAAAGGTAATATCCTTTACAGTAAATCCGGCAGAGGCGGCGTAGGTCAGGAAGTGCTCCAATACTTCTAAATGAACCGCTGGGTCCCGTACCACACCCTTTTTTCCCACCTTTTCCTTCCCAGCCTCAAATTGGGGCTTTACCAGACAGACGGCCTGCCCCCTCTCAGCCATCAGGGGGCGCAGGGCCGGCAGGATGAGGTTCAGTGAGATGAAGGAGACATCCACGGAGAAAAAATCCAGGAGCTCTGGGATGTGTTCTGCGGTGAGATAGCGTGCATTGAGCCGCTCCATGCAAACCACCTGAGAGTGGGTACGCAGCCGCCAATCCAGTTGATTGTAACCCACATCCACAGCGTAGACCAGCTTTGCCCCGTTTTGAAGCATACAGTCGGTGAAACCACCCTTGGATGCACCAATGTCTGCACAAATTTTTCCATCCAGGACAATGGGCCACAGCTCCATAGCTTTCTCCAGCTTTAAACCGCCTCTGCTTACATAACGAAGAGACCGCTTCTCCCGCACTTCGATCACATCGTCTTCAGCAACCGGAGTCCCAGCCTTTAGCTGCTTCTGCCCATTGACATACACCTCACCCGCCATGATGAGGGCCTGGGCCTTCTGCCGGCTCTCCGACAGTCCCAGCTCTGTAACTGCAACGTCAAGACGCCGTTTTGCCACGTCCCAACACCTCCAACGCCTTACGAACCAAACCGGCTTCGTCCAAAGAATAGTCCTTTTTTAGCAAGCTGGCAGCTCCGTGGGGCACAAAGCCCTCACCACAGTTGACCAGCACTGTTTTCGTGGGCAGCCCGGCCAGCTGCAACCCAGAGGTGATTCGTTGTCCCACACAGCCTCGGGCACACTGCTCCTCTGCCACCAGCAGTACCCCCGTCTTGCGAACAGACAACTCTACCAGGTCCGGCACAAGGGGTGTAAGTTGATTTAGCTTTACAATCTCCGCCTGGACTCCCTGAGTCTCCAGCACCTCTGCGGCACTCAGCACCTCGTTGATTTCAGTGCCGTAGCTCACCATGGTAATGTCGCTGCCCCAACGCAGAATGACCGCAGGGTCCTCTCCTCCGGTCCCCACGTATTGCCCCTCACCGCCCCGGGGATAGCGCACCGCCACCGGGCCTTCAATCTGAAAAAGAGCCCGGCTTAACATGACCTCCAACTCCGCGAAGCTAGAGGGGGCCAGCACCGTCATGTTAGGAATGCTGTCCAAATATGCCACATCGAAAAGGCCGTGGTGGGTCTCGCCATCGTCCCCTACCAAACCGGTCCGGTCCACCCCCAGTACCACGTGGAGATTGTCAATGGCCGCGTCGTGGAGAAGCATATCGTAGGCCCGCTGCAAAAATGTGGAGTAAACCGCAAAGACAGGAATCGCCCGCTGTTTGGCCATTCCAGCAGCCATAGAGGCGGCACAGCCCTCGGCAATGCCTACATCAAAGAATCGGTCTGGGAATTTTTGTGCAAAGCGCTCCAGACCGGTGCCGCCGGTCATAGCGGCGGTAATGGCGCAGATCCGCCGGTCCTGTTCCGCCAGCCGCACCAATGTCCGACCGAAAACAACTGAAAAATTCTCGGCAGACCCCTGTTTGGGTTTACCAGTAATGGCATCAAAGGGTGCGACCCCGTGAAAGGCATCCGGATTTTCCTCTGCGGGCAGAAAGCCTTTCCCCTTTACAGTCTTGATGTGGAGCAGTACCGGCTCATCTATGTCTTTGGCGTACCGCAAAATGTTAGTCAACAGGGGCAGGTTGTGGCCATCCACTGGCCCCAAATAGCGGAAGCCCATATCCTCAAACATACTGCACGGCAGCAGTGCCTGTTTCAGCGCCTGTTTCAGCCGGTGGGTCACTTTGTAAATCGCCCTCCCAGGCGTGGTGGCGTTCATGATCCGGCGGTAGTGCTTTTTAAAGGTGAGATATTGGGGCTTGAGCCGCTGTTTAGCTAGGTGGTCTGCCACGCCGCCCACGTTGGGGGTTATAGACATACCATTGTCATTGAGGATGACCAAAATCTGCTGGTCACTGCCCCCAGCGTTGGACAATCCCTCGTAGGCCAGACCGCCAGTAAGGGCCCCATCGCCGATGAGGGCAATCACCTTGTAGTCCTCCTCCAGCACGGTTCGGGCCCGGGCCATCCCCAGCGCTACCGCCACCGAATTGGAGGCGTGGCCGGCGATAAACGCGTCATGTACGCTCTCTGACGGTTTGGGGAAGCCGGCGACGCCGCCATACTGCCGCAGTGTAGACATGGCCTCCCTGCGGCCGGTGAGCATCTTATGGGGGTAACACTGGTGGCCTACATCAAATACCAGCCGGTCCACTGCGGTATCAAAAACCCGGTGAATGGCTACTGTAAGCTCCACCGCCCCCAGATTGGAGGCCAGATGTCCCCCAGTCCAGGATACATCCTCCACCAGCTCCTGACGCAGCTGGACGCACAAAGCCTCTCCCTCCTGGTCGGTTAGGCGGGAGAGGATGGGCTCATATTCTTTTTTGGTGGCAGATGTTGTCAATGTTGGGTTCCTCCACTATATTGGGATCATTTCATCCTCAAAGCCAGGTTTTCCGCCAGCCAGATGTGGAAATCTGGGTGTTCAAAGCACTGAAGTGCCTCTACTCCCTGACGGGTCAGTTTCTCCACCAGAGCAGCGCAGGAGTCCAGCCCCAAGGCGGAGGCAAAGGTACTCTTTTCGTTGGCCTGGTCGGACCCCAGAGGCTTGCCCAGTTCCTCCTGGGAGCTGATTACGTCTAGCATATCATCCCGCACCTGAAAGGCTCGGCCTAGAGCCAGGGCATAGGTGCGTACTTGCTCCCGCTGTTCCCAGGTCCCGCCGGCGGCAATACAGCCCAGCTCGGCGGCAGCGGAGATGAGCGCACCGGTCTTCAGGCTTTGCAGCAGCTCTAGTTCCTCCAAATCCAGCGCACGGCCCTCACCGGCCATATCCAATGCCTGTCCGCCCACCATGCCGGCAGACCCGGCGGCCCGGGACAGACAGGCAACTGCGGCCACCACCTGACCAGCCGGCAGTTCTGCTCTGGTCAGATGGTCAAAAGCGGCGGTGAGCAGGGCGTCACCGGCCAGGATGGCGGTGGCCTCTCCGTAGACTACATGGTTGGTAGGCCGTCCCCGGCGCAGACTGTCGTTGTCCATGGCGGGCAGGTCGTCGTGGATCAGGGAATAGGTGTGGACCATCTCCACCGCGCAGGCAAAGGGCAGAGCTGCCTCGGGGGCTCCGCCGCACATCCGGCAGGTCTCTAGGGTCAGGATGGGCCGAATGCGCTTTCCACCCGTCAGCAGGGAGTACTCCATCGCCTCCTGCAACGAAGCATAGCGGGGCTCACCGGCGAAAACTTGGGACAGATACAACTGAATCATCTCCTGATCCAGGGCCATTCTCTCTGTAAAGCTATTTTCCATGTCAGCCATTGCCCAAGAAGGGCTCCTCCACAACTTCTCCCGATCTTCCCGCGGTCAGCAGCGACACCTTCTGCTCCGCCTCGTCCAGCTGAGCGGTACACTCCCGCAGCAGCCTGGCCCCCTCCTCGAAGAGGGCCATCGCCTGCTCCATAGGTGCGTCCCCCTTCTCCAGAAGGGAGACGATCTCCTCCAGCCGGGCCATGGAGCCCTCAAAATCCAGTTTCTTTTTTGCGGCCATAAGACCTACTCCCTTTCTATAATACCTGGCAGTCCACACTGCCGTCTGTCAAGGTCAAGCTCAATTTGTCACCAGCGTGTACGTCCCGCACGGACGCAACCACCGTTCCGTCTCCCTGCCGGGCGATGGCATAGCCGCGGCTCAGCACCTTCAGGGGGCTCAGCGCGTCCAGGGCGGCGGCCAAGGTCTCCAGCTGTTTCCGGCGCTTGGCCAACACGTGCTGGGCGGCGCCAGGCAGAGCGGAGGACAGTGTGGTCAAGCGAACCCGCTGACTGCTGGCACAACTTCGAAGTCCATGGACCAGACGGCTACTCTGGTAGTCCAGCAGCAGACGCTTCTCACGAAAATAAAAGGAGGGGTCTGTCATAGGTCTGCTGGCTACCAACCGATCCAGACGCCGGCGCTGTTGGACTAGCCGGCTATTCATTGCACTTGTCAGCCGCTTTCCCTCTCCCATAAGGGTCATCGAGATTTCTTTCCGGTCCGGCACCGCACTCTCGGCGGCGTGAGAGGGTGTGGCCGCCCGCAGGTCTGCCACAAAGTCGGCAATGGTCACATCGGGCTCATGGCCCACGGCGGAGATGATGGGGGTCTGCGCGTTGTAGATGGCCCGGGCCACCACCTCCTCATTAAACGCCCACAGATCCTCCGCAGTACCGCCGCCCCGCCCGGTAATCAGCAGATCGGCCACGTGGTTGGCGTCGGCCCAACGGATGGCGGCAGCAATTTCCTCCGGAGCCTCCGCCCCCTGGACCCGAGTGGGAACGACCTTGATTTCCGCCAGGGGCCAGCGCATCCCCAAAATCTCGATCATATCATGGACTGCGTCCCCCGCTGTGGAGGTGATAAGAGCAATCCGTTTGGGAAATTTAGGAATCTCCTTCTTGTGGTCCAGGTCAAACAGCTCCTCCCGGGCCAGCTTCTCTTTCAGCTGCTGGAAGGCCAGGGCCAGATCTCCAACCCCCTCCGGCGTGAGGCGTACACAGTACAGCTGATACTGTCCGTCTCTAGGGAACACCGAAATCCGACCTGCGGCAATGACCTGCATCCCATTCTGGGGCCGGAAGCGCAAGGACTGGGCATCCCCCCGAAACATGACGCACCGCAGGGCCCCATCCCCGTCTTTTAGAGTGAAGTAGTGGTGGCCGGAGGGGTACATCTTGTAGTTGGACAGCTCCCCCCGCACCATCAGGTTGGACAACAGGCGGTCCCGGTCCATCATATTTTTCAAATACTGCCCCACCTGACTGGGGGTCAGAATGGAAGTTTCTCTCATATTATCCCCTCCGCCCGGGCGGCCCGCCAGGTGAGCACGGCGGTTCCCATGGCATTATCGGTGGAATACTGGGGCTGGGCAAAGACGGCCCCGTAGGAGGCCAGCCAGGGCCGCAGCTTGGAGTTGGAGGCCACGCCGCCGGAGCAGAGCACCGGCAGACCGGGATACCGCCGCTGTGCCTCCTGCGTGGCGCGGACTACCACGTTGAAGACAGCGTCCAGGGCGAAGCGGGCGATGTTGGCCGGTTTTTCTCCCTCCGCCGCCAGGGCCTTCACCTGGTTCTCCATACCGGACAGAGAAAATGTAAGGCCTTTCAGCTTTACACGCGGCTCATAGCAGGTATCTGCCTGGAGATACAGCGCGTCCAGGGCCTTTCCCGCCGGAAACTGGAGTCCCAGCAGGACCCCGGTGCGGTCGATGAGCTGACCAGCGGACAGGTCGCTGGTGCCGCCGATGATCTCCGCTGACACTGTAAACCCTTCTGGCTTTACAAGAAGCAGTTCCGTAGTGCCGCCCGACAGATGCCAGGCCAGAAAGGGGGCGTCCAGCAGCTCCAGCCGCCCAGCGGACCAGGCGGCGGCGGCCAGGTGCCCCTGCTGGTGGGAGTGGGCGTAGAAGGGTACGCCCAGCGCGGCGGCGATCCCTCGGGCCTGGGACTCCCCCGCCAGAAAACAGGGCATATAGGAGCCCTCCACCGCTCTGGGCCGGGCTGACGCCCCCACCGCCTGAATCTCCTGCCGCACGCCCAACAGCTGTTCCAACAGCTCCGGCAGCCGCTTCACATGCTGAAACAGCGCGTCGCTTTGGCGCAGGCCCAGTTCTCCCGGGCGTACATCCAGCAGACGGCCACTATTGGTCCCCGACACCCCATCAAACAGAGCGGCAGAAGTGGTGTAGTTGCTGGTATCCAAGCCAAGGACAGCCATCAGTCTGTCTCCTCCTCCAGTTGGACCGTATCCTTCTCCGGCTTCGGCGGGCTATCCTCCACCTCGGTGCGGACAAAGGTGCCCAGAATGCCGTTGACAAAGGAGACCATCTCCACCGGCTCATATTTCTTAGCCATCTCCACCGCTGCATTAATGGCGGCAGCATTTGGCACATCGGGCATATAGAGTACCTCATACATGGCAGTACGCATAATGGCCGCCGCCATCCGGGGAATGCGGGCAAAGGCCCAGCCCACCGAGTAGCGGCTGATACAGTCGTCCAGCTCGGGACCATGGGCAAACACCCCCTGGACCAGTGTCCGGATGTATTTCTCCTGCTTTTCATTGGGGAACTGCTCATAAAGGGGCAGCTCCTCCGCCAGCTCCTGAAAGCGCTCCTTGTTCAATTCCGCCTCCAGCACCTCCTGAGCGCTGCGGTTGTCAAAACCCAGGGCAAAAATAATATGTACGGCGATTTCCCTCGCACTGTTTCTTGTCATAGGTACATCCTCCCAGCAATCTTCCCTTTTATAAACCATTCCTATTATATACATGAATATACAAAAAGAAAAGCCCTAATTTGAAATTCTTTTCAGAGATGGTCAATTTGCGCAGAGGTGTGGCCGATATACAGAAAAAGGGGCTGCGCAACTGCTGGTTGCCCCAATGCAACGGGGATGCGGTTTACATTTGTGGGAAAATTTCCTAAGCTGGACGAGGTGAACAGGAATGGAACTGAGGAAAAAGCTGTCCCAACTGCGGAAGGAAAAGGGACTGACACAGCTGGAGCTGGCCGAGATGCTGAACGTCTCCCGCCAGGCCGTATCAAGATGGGAGGTGGGATCGGCAGTCCCCACGGTGGACAATTTAGTGAGCCTGAGCGAGGTGTACGGCGTGCCGCTGGACGACCTGGTCAGGTTTGAAGACACAAAAGTGGAAGCACTGGAGGAAACTCCAGCGGCTGCGGAGAACCCCCTGGCACCGGCCCCGGCGAGGTCCCATACCACTCTGGTCGCTCTGCTGCTGGCGGTCCTGATTTTGGTGGTTGGCATCCTCATTGGGATCAACCTCCAGCAGCAACCAGAGCAGCGGGCCTTTCCTGTCATTGACCAAAACAGCCGGGTCACCGTAGGTGATCTGGGCACAGAAGATGTCCTCTCAGTCGGCTGGCTGGAGAAGACCTTGACCGACATAGAGGAGGAGGCGAAGTGGCTGGAGGAGCAGTCCAGTGCAGTACAATCATTACCTTGAAAGGTGGTTTTTATGAGTATTTCCATCCCGACAGAGCCCGTCTATCGCCCTTGTTACTACTATGATTCTTCTACCGGAAAAATGGCCTTGGGCCAATATAACTACACGGAGATGTTGGAGAAGCTGGCCGCCGCGCCGGAACGCCATGATATCACCTACTGGGTCCCGGACGAGTATGGACGGGTCCTCATAGACCCGAAGCACCCCTGGCAAGCCTCCCTGGAGTCCGAGGATGCCTCTGATATCCGTCTCCCCTCCTCCTGTCTCTCCGGACTGCCCGCTGTGGGAAACTCCAGGACGGAGCGGCGGCATGCGGAACAGGAGAAGGAGCGGAAACTTCAGGAGGAGCGGCTCCGGCTGTTCCGGGAGGAGCGGGAGCGGACAGCCCGGCAGGAAGTCCTGCTCCATCGCCTGACTCAGTCGATTTTGACGGCACGTGGTTAAGTTTTCCAAATCAATTCTGATATATAGTTTGATAGAGACGTCGAAATTGCGATATGGATATCGGAATTTGAAGGAGAATGATCCATGATTGAACCCATCGACTATTCATCCACAATCACAAAAATTGAGGGCGGACATCGATACACAAATGCTTAGGGGAGTTGGGATTTCAAAGAGGTCGAACTTCAGGTAAGTCCCTCGTCCGAGGAAGATAAGTGTACTGACAAATGGACGGGAGTCAAACCCTTAACGTTGAAAAAGCAAATATCGAAAATGAAGCCCAAATTCACTGCTGGCAGTTTGCAGTATAATCCTAAGACCCGGGATATCTGGAAAACCATCAGCGATCAAGCATATTCCGCCATTGGGAAGTTCATGGATGTAACGATGAGCGAAGATGAGCTGGCATCGGCATTTCAAAACTTGGCGCATGGCCTGTTCGAATCTACCGCCTGGGCGGGTTATCCGATTCCTTTACTTGCACCCTATCAGGAGCAGGCTTGTACAGAAGCGATTTATGATGAGTTTCGGCAAAAAATCTTATCAATTGCGGTGCAGCGGAACAATGATGGCGGGATAAATTTGACCCAGAAGATTTTTTATACAGGCCGAACTTGGGCTGCCTATACAGACGAGAACGGCATTCGTCGAGTGGTCAGCAAAGATGTTATTTTCCAGAAAGACAAAAGTGACCTGATGAACGTGGGAGCTCTTCTGAACTTTGGTACGCAAAAAGAACATGACCCTGTCAATCAGTTTTTAAAAAATCTTCAGCTCTATCCCAAGTCATATTTTATGCGCATTGGAGTGGGATGCAGCTTTGACCGCACCATATGAAATCGTCGTTTGGCTAAAAAATCAGGGACCTCCCAATTGGGAAGTCCCTGATTTTTTAGCCGTAGAATTTGTGGCCGCCGAGAGTCGCAATGAGTTTTTTATTGCGGGCGGCCCAGCTGTTGGAGCCAGAGTCAAAGAACAGCGCGCCCTTTGTCTCCTCCACTTCTCCCCCGTCCATCACCAGTTTGGCAGCGATGACGCTGGTCTGGGAGGGGTCGGTTTTGGCCAACGCCCCGGACTTGTAGCAGCTGAACTGGTTCTTCTGAGCCAGCACGCTCTCCACCGTATCGGGGAAAATGGAGCTGGCAACCCGGTTGAGCACCACGTTGCCCACAGCCATCTGTCCCTCTAGCGACTGGTTGCCGCTCTCGCGGTAGATGATGCGGGAGAGCCAGTACAGGTCCTCTGCATCATAGAAGCTGTCGCCGGAGGCAATGGCCTCCACACCGCGTGTCACTGAGACAGCGCCGGTGTTGACATCGTACACCAGCCCGGCGCCGAAAGCTCGGGTCAGTGCGGACAGGGGGGCGGAAAGCTGGCCATTCTCAGGCAGCTGCACCTCCTCCGGCACGTAAAGATACCGGCCATTGGCCACCACATAGAGCTTGCCCGCCTGAGCGGTCAGAGTAAGCTGCTGTGTAGTTACTGTCATCGTCTCGCCGTCCCAGGCGATCTGGGCGGCGGGATCCAGAAGCTGAGCCATCAGGGCCACAGAAACATAGGTAGTGCCCTTTTGATAGTATTTACCCAGCTCCAGGGGAGCCGGCTGCCCATCAATCAGCAGCTTGGTATCCCCTGTGGGGACCTCATCCACGGCGGGTGCGCTGTCCTCGGCAGAAGCCTCTGTGTCAGCGGGCATCCCCTCTCCGGCGGGGTCCTCGGTATTGGCAGACGCATCCTCTTCAGCGGGCGTCTCCTCCCCGGCGGGGATGTCGGGGGATTCAGTTGGGGTCTGTGTCGTTTGCGCTTCAGTCTCAAGTGCTGTCTCATTGGAAACTGCACTCTCCTCCTCTGCCAGGAGGGCGGCAGCCGGCTGAGGATCTGCGGCGGCGCCCATCAGGAGGAGCAGAGCAAAGGCGCTCAGTACAATGGAAAACAGCTTGCGCTTCATTATCTGCCTCCTTCGGATACGGATTTGTCATAATTATGACAACCAAAAGCAATCACTGTTACTTTTGTAACCACATTGTAACCAATTTCAGAATACAAAACAAGGGCAAAATTGACTATAAATAGCCCCCTGTTCTTGTGTAAGTTGTCAGAATTAAACAGGAATAAGCCCGATTTCCTCCTCTTTTTCCAATCCAGGTCCATTTCTGACAGTAAAAGAGCGCCCACCTTCCACATAGGTGAGCGCCGGTTTTGTTACCGTCAGATGCCGCGATTCAGCGTCTTCCGCAGGCGGATTTTCCCCGCCAGGGCCTGATCGATCATATCCAGGAACTTTTCTCTGTCCTCAGGCAGTCCCCCCTTCAGAGGCAGGTAGTTAGAGGCGTGGTTGCTGGTGAAGTGGAGCGGGTCCACATCCAGGTGTTCAATCAGCATACGGCACTCCTCCAGCACGTGGTCGGCGGAGCACACCTCAAATCGGCCCGCCAGCACATCCTCTCCCAGCGGGGTTCCCTTGGCGGGAGCGAAGGTCATGGCGGATAGGTGCCGGGGCTTCATGGCGTTCATCATTTTTGCGGTGGAAAGGATGTGTTCCTCCCAGTCGCCCCCCTCCCCGTTGGCCCCGGTCATACCCAGGATGATGGTGACCCAAAGGTCGATGCCCGCCTCCACCAGGCGGCGGCCTGCCAGCAGCATTTCATCGGCGGTACAGCCCTTGTGAATGAACTGGAGGACCTGGTCGCTGCCGCTCTCAACTCCCAGATAGGCCCGGGACAGTCCCGCCTCGCGCAGGGTCCTCAGCTCCTCCGGTGTCTTGGACAGGGTGCTCTTGGGCCCGGCGTAGAGGGTCACCTTCTCCAGGCGGTGGAAGGTCTTATAGAGCTTATCCAGAATCTGAAGCAGTTCCTCCGTCTTCATAATGATGGCGTCGCCGTCCATGAGGAACACCCGCTCCAGGTCCGGGCCGTAGTACACCCGGGCCATGTCGATGTCCTCTAAAATCTCCGCCACCGGACGGATGCGGAATTTCTTCTCCTTGTACATTCCGCAGAAGGTACACTTGTTGTTGGAGCAGCCAATGGTACACTGGAGCAGGTAGCTCTTCCACTCCCCTGGCGGCCGGTACAGCAAATCGCTGTCATATCGCATATCACATACTCCTCTCCTGTGACGTCTCTTATTATGGTGCTTCTACAGGCTGGCCGTCCCGGAACACCTTCCGAATGTTCTTCTCCGCCTTGCTCCTTGGCAGCATGACCTCGTGGCCGCAGCCCTGGCAGCGCATTTTAAAGTCCATCCCAACCCGCAGCACCAGCCACTCCCCGCTGCCGCAGGGGTGGGGCTTCTTCATCCTTAGTATATCGTTGACATGGATGTCCATATCAATTCCCTCCAGCTATTCGTCCACATCAATTCGCTCAATTTTGAATATGACCGGCCTGGTGCCGTCTGAGCAGCAGGCAATCATGGTATGTTCTTCCTTCATCCAGCCTCTCATAATAGAACCGCCCTGCAATCCGGTATAGATGTAGCGGGCAATCGCGTCCCACGCCTCCGAACAGTGCGGCATATTGGGGCCGCCCGCAACGGTGTCGGGGTCGGCGTCCGTCCTGACCAGGGTATTCAAGCCGCCATGCCAGAAATGGTCCTGGTGTTCATCCCGCTCAAATATAAATTCATCGCCAATGTTGTAACAGGGACACATGCCGGCGTCCGGGTCAGCACAATACGCTCTCTGCAATTCCGGATACAGCTTTTTATCAATCACAGTTACTTTTACCTGACACTTCATGCCACCGCCTCCAGAATCCACGTCAGTCGAAGAATTTCCCGGTGAAAAAGTTCTCGTTCCCCAGGGGTCTCGCCGTGAGACGGAACATGACGCAGCCGTCCGGGCAGACCACCACCTTGCTGTACTTGTCATCTCCGCCCACCTTGGTCAGGTCGCCGCCGCTGCGGACCGCCTCCATCAAAGGGAAGAGCATCATCATGGTCTTGGAGCAGATGCCGCAGCCCTGGGCGTTGACCGGACAGCCGTAGGTGCAGGTGTACTTGTCTCCAACCTCCTCGCCGTTGCGGCAGTACCGCTCGGTGTGGTCGCCGCGGAGGAAGCCGATGACCTCCACCTCAAACTCGTACTCCTCATCATACCACTTTTTCATACCGTTTTTCCCCTTTCCCGGCAGATTGAACCCTATTATAAAATAGGATTCATGCCCTTGTCAACCACATCACTCCTCCATTCGCCAGCAGGTCAGCTCTTGTTCACTCCAGCGGTAGGTAAGAATCCTCTCATGGAATATATGAAGGCCGTCCTCAAACGCAAATTCTCCCTCAAACTTATGCCGGAATACGACTCTTCTCTCCGGGATGGAATAGAGCCATATGCAGTTATCCCGGCTCAAAAACAGCTTGGTCTCGTCTTGAGACAGGGCGAAATGCTGAATCAGCTCCCCTGGTACGAACTCCTGAGGCGTTCCGCCAAGGGCGGCAGGGAGTACTACGATTTTAGAGGATATAGTGCTACCCTCAATCGGGCCCTTGCACAGCAGGTACATCTGACCGGACGGCCCCAGCGCGCACTGTACGCAGGGCTCGGTATCCGCCAGTTTTTTCAGCTTGTTCCCCGCCAGGTCATAGCGCAGGATGGCGTCCCCATTCAGGAGCAGAAAAGAGTTTTCGTCCTCCTTCCAGATCCCGCAGCAGGTGTCCACCTTCTTCTTTCGAGCCGTCTCCGTATTGAGATCAAATACGCTCAAGAAGCCGCCCATCCAGTTCATCAGCAGCAGCTTATCCCGGCCGTTAAATCCGACGTAATCCGAATACTGAGGCACTCCCTTCCTGTAGGCCCTCCTCAGGCTTAAATCGCTCCGGTTCAGCTCCAGGATTCGCTTGTTCAAAACCGCAAACAGCCGGTCCTCCTCCACCTGGATACATCTTGTGCTGTCCCTGGTCGGAACGCTGGCCAGCTCCTCCCCTGTCTCAAGGGACAGCTTGCGCAGACGCATCGAGGCGTAGCAGGACCCCCAGCCGTCGGAGACGTAAAAGGCCGATGGGTCAAAGGGGTCTGAAACCGGCGCCATAACTCCCCCGCCGCTGATGTTGTTTTTCATCCGCACGGTCCATTGCTTGCAAAGCTCCATACCGGTACCTCTTATTAAAAAGCGCCGGACCCCCGATGGCGTCCGGCGCTCTCAATCAAACTTCAGATTTACTTAGCCAGCGCGGCGGTGTCAATGGCGATCATCAACTCCTCGTTGGTGGGGATGACCAGCGTGCGGACGGTGGCGCCCTCGGCGGAGATGTCGATCTCCTCGCCCCGGACCTTGTTCTTCTCGGGGTCAATCTTGATGCCCATGAACTCCAGACCGGAGACAATGCTGGCGCGGTTGTTCCCGCCGTTCTCGCCCACACCGGCGGTGAAGATGACGGCGTCCACACCGCCCATGGCGGCAGCGTAAGAGCCAATCAGCTTCTTCACGCCGTACTCGAAAACTTCAACAGCCAGGGCGGCGCGGGTGTTGCCCTCCTTCCCGGCGGCCTCCAGGTCACGGAAATCAGAGGATACACCGGACACGCCCAGCACACCCGACTTCTTATTCATAATGTTCAGCATTTCCTTGATATCCATGTTGTATTTGCCCATCAGATACTCAAGGATGCCCGCATCAATGTCGCCGGTGCGGGTCCCCATAGGCAGGCCGGCCAGAGGGGTAAAGCCCATGGAGGTGTCCACGCTCTTGCCGCCGTCCACAGCGGTGACGGAGGAGCCGTTGCCCAGGTGGCAGGAGACCAGCTTCAGCTCCTCAATGGGCTTGCCCAGCATAGCGGCAGCCCGCTGAGTGACATACTTGTGGGAGGTGCCGTGGAAGCCATAGCGGCGGACCTTGTCCTTCTCGTAGTACTCATAGGGCAGAGCGTAGGTGTAGGCCACAGGGGGCATGGTCTGATGGAAAGCGGTGTCGAACACGGCCACCATGGGGGTCCCGGGCATGAGAGCCTGACAGGCCTTGATGCCGATGATGTTGGCGGGATTGTGGAGGGGGGCCAGGGGGTTGCACTCCTCAATGGCAGCCATGACCTCGTCGGTAATCAGGACAGACTTGGCAAACTTCTCGCCGCCGTGGACAACCCGGTGACCCACCGCGTCGATCTCCTTCATGGAGCCGATGACGCCGTTTTGGGGGTCCACTAGAGCGTCCAGCACCGCCTTGATGGCCTCGTTGTGGGTTGGCATAGCCACGTCGGCCTCTTTGACTGCCTGCTTGCCCTCGGGCTTGTAGGTAAACTTACCGTCAATGCCGATACGCTCACACAGGCCCTTGGCCAGCACCTGCTGGGTTTCAGGGTTCAGCAGCTGATACTTCAGGGAGGAACTGCCGGCATTGATTACCAAAATATTCATGGGAATCGTCTCCTTCTCAAATCAAATTTGGGTTGCCTCCAGACGGGGAATGTACTACAATAGAGACAGCCCGGCTGATACTTCTATTTTAACGCTTTTTTTCCAATACGACAACCACTTTTTCACATTTCTTCCATATATTTTTTTGCCGCATTTCATAGAATCAGTCAATTGACCAGGAGGACCGCCTATGAAGACCATCGGAATCGTCGCAGAATACAATCCCTTCCACTCTGGACACGCATATCACATTCAGGCCAGCCGCTGGCTGTTTCAGGAGGAGACCGCCATTGTGGCAGTGATGAGCGGCAACTGGGTCCAGCGGGGAGAGTGCGCGATTACCGACAAGTGGACTCGGACTGAGATGGCGCTGAGGGGGGGCGTGGACCTGGTATTGGAGCTCCCCACCGTGTGGGCTGTCGCCTCTGCGGAGGGATTTGCCCGAGGGACAATGGCCATTCTGGAGGCGGCAGGCGTGGTGGATGTCCTCTCCTTTGGCAGTGAAACAGGAGAAATCACCCCCCTGCTGGAACTGGCCCGATGTCTCAACAGTCCGGTGTTCTCCCTGGTCCTCCGCCAGGAGCTGGGACCCAAAAAATCCTTTGCCCAGTGCCGCCGAAGTGCGGTGGAGCGGCTTCTGGGGCCAGGCCGGGCTGCCCTGTTGGATACTCCCAACAACAATTTAGGAGTTGAGTACCTGCGCTTCCTGCCAAATGGGATGGAGGCGGTCACCATAGCCCGACAGGGAGCAGTCCACGATGGGGAAACGGCGGGAACCCACGCCTCCGCCTCCCTGCTGCGGCGGTGGCTCCGGGCGGGAGAGGTGTCAAGGGCTTTCCCCTTTCAGTCCTTGCCCTGGAAGGGAGAAGCGGCAGATATGGCGTGGTGTGAGCGGGCCCTCATTGCCCGGCTACGCACCATGACGCTGGAGGAGGCGGAGGCTCTCCCTGGCGGTGGTGACGGCCTGGCTGCCCGGCTCCTGTGCGCCGCCCGGCAGACGGCTAAGCTGGAGGAGCTGTATTCCTTGACCAAAACCCGGACCTATGCCCACGCCCGGGTACGGCGGCTGGCCCTGTGCGCCCTGCTGGGGATCCATAAGGAGGATGTCCCCGCTGCGCCGCCCTACATCCGGGTCCTGGGCTTCAACGAGCGGGGGCAGGAACTGCTAAGAGAGATGAATACCAGGGCGTCCCTCCCCTTTTTCGTCAAACCCGCCCACAACCGCCGCCTCTCGCCACAGGCCCAGGCCCTTTTTGCCCTGGAGGAGCGTTTTACCGACTTGTTCGGTCTCTGCTTTCCCACACCGCGCCCCGGTGGACTGGAATGGACCAGAAATCCCGTTGTCATCAGGAAGCACAAAAACTGAGCCCCGCACACAAAGGAGAGTCTATGAAAACAAGAAATCATCCAATGAATCCAACCTGGCTCTGGCTGGGGGCAATCACCCTGCCTGCGGCGCTGATAATCCTGTTCGAAGCGGTGAAGGAAAATCAACCCCTGATGACCGTCTGGGTATTCCGTATCATGGCCCCGGTGGAACGGTTTTTGGGGCGGCTGTGGTCTCTCGTCCCATGTTCCGCAGCAGAGGCCCTTACTGCCCTGTTTTTAGTGGGAAATGTGATTTTTCTGGCGCGGGCCGTCGTTCTGCTCTGGCGGAAGAGGGCGGCTCTCCCCTTTCTGCGCCGCCTCTGGGCACTGGGGGCCGCCTGGCTCTGGCTATGGGCAGGACTGTGCTGGATGTGGAACGCCGCCTACTATGTCCCCTCCTTCGCCCAGCGGGAGGGACTGGAGAGCGCCCCCTGCTCGTTAGAGGAGCTGGCCGCCGTCACCGAGTACTTTGCCCGGCAGGCCGCCGCCCTGGCCCCCCAGGTCCCCCGGGACGAGGCTGGAAACTTCGAAGAAACGCCCGCTGATTTCTTCCCCAGAGGGCCGGAAATCTACTTAAATATTGCCGAAGAATTTCCCTCACTGAATATAAAGCCCGTAAAGGCAAAGCCCTTGCTGTTCTCCAGATTGCAAAGCATTCTTGGCTTTACCGGCATCTATTTCCCCTTCACCGGGGAGGCAAACATAAACGTAGACGCTCCCGCCTGTCTAATTCCCGCCACTGTTGCCCACGAAATGGCCCACCAGCGGATGGTTGCCTCGGAACTGGAAGCCAACTTTGTGGGTATTGCCGCCTGTACATCCTGTGACGATGTGGTGTTTCAGTACTCCGGGTACCTGATGGGCCTGATCCAGCTGTGCAACGCTCTGTATCCAGTCTCCCCCGAGCTCTGGTACGACATTGCAGAACGGACCTTTACTCCGGAGCTCTCCACCGACTGGAACGGCAACAACGCCTACTGGGCCGCACTGGATTCCCCCGTGGAGGATGCCGCTGGCGATGTATACGATACATTTCTCAAGAGCAACGACCAGGAGCTGGGCATCCGCTCCTATGGCGCCTGCGTGGACCTGCTGGTCAGCTACTATGGATAGAAAAAGCCGCCCGTGGGGCGTCTTTTTTATGAGAGCAAACCATAGATCAGCCTTGCCAGCAGCAGGGCCAGCACCACAAAGAACATGGGCCGAATTACCTTGGCTCCACCCTTCAAGGCCAGACTGGAACCCACATAGTTTCCAACAATCCCGCACAGAGCGGCGGGGATGCCCACGCTCCACATCACTTTTCCCGCCAGGGCAAAGGTGACCAGTGACGCCAGATTACTGGCAGAGTTGGCGACCTTGGTATTCCCGGAGGCGGTGAGCAGATCAAACCGGCACAGCCCGGTAAAGGCCAGCATAAGGAAGGTCCCCGCCCCCGGTCCGAAGAAGCCGTCATAGCCGCCGATGACCAAGCCGATCCCCAGCGCCATTGCCAGCAGCTGTCCCCGGCTCAGCTCCCCGGAGCGGTCCTCCTGGCCGAAGTCCCGCTTCAGCAGCAGAAACACCGCCATAACGGGCACCACCGCCAGCATGATGTAGTAGAGCATCTGCTCAGGCATAATCAGGTTGAGGCGCGCCCCTGCCCAGGCTCCAATCAGAGCCCCAACCGCTCCGGCCACAGCACTGGAGATATGGACATCCCCCCGCTTCAAAAAACGGCCGGTGGACAGAACAGTACCAAAGGCATTGCCGCATTTGTTGGTTCCTGAGGCGATGTGGGCAGGCAGCCCCGCCAGCAGATAGGCGGGCAGGGTGATCAGACCGCCCCCTCCAGCTACTGCGTCAATCAATCCGCCCAGAAACACCAGCGGACAGACGATTATCCAAATATGTGCCAGCTCTGAAAACTCCATTTCTCTTTCCTACTTTCCCTTAATTTCCTCCCAGTACCGCCTGGCGGCCTGCTCGGTCTTGTTGTCGCCGTACTGGTAGTACTGTGTGCCCACCAGCTCATTAGGCAGATATTGCTGCTGTACCCAGTGCCGGGGAAAGCTGTGGGGGTACTGGTATCCCTGGTCCCGCTCCTGACCGGCGGAGTCGGCGTGGACGTTTTGCAGCTCACGGGGAATACTCCCGGTTCGTCCTGCCCGGACGTCGGCCAGAGCGGTGTCGATGGCCATGCAGGCGGTATTGGACTTGGGGGCGGTGGCCAGCAGAATCACCGCCTCCGCCAGGGGCAGTTTGGCCTCAGGGAGACCCAGCTGAAGGGCGTTGTCCACACAGGCCTTCACAATGGGCACCGCCATGGGATAGGCCAGTCCAATGTCCTCGCTGGCGGAGCAGAGAATCCGGCGGATGGCGGTAATCAGGTCTCCGGCCTCCAGCAGGCGGGCCAGGTAGTGGAGGGCGGCATCTGGGTCGGAGCCCCGCAGAGACTTCATCAGGGCGGACGCGATGTCATAGTGGGCGTCTCCCTCCCGGTCGTACCGCATAGCCGACTTCTGGGCGGCGGTTTGGGCGTCGTCAAGAGTGACAAGGAGTTTCCCTTGCTCCCTGTTGGCGGCGTTGAGCAGCAGCTCGATGGCGTTCATCGCCTTGCGTACGTCTCCCCCGCAGGCAGAGGCGATATGCTCCCGGACCCCCTCCTCACAGACCACCTCCGCCTCCAGCCGCTGGCTCATAATGGAGATCCCCCGGTCAATGGCGGGGAGCACGTCCTGAGCGGTAATCTGTTTGAACTCAAAGACGCTGGCCCGGGACAGCACCGCCCCAAACACCGCGAAGAAGGGATTCTCCGTGGTGGAGGCAATGAGGGTGATCCGCCCGTCCTCCATAAATTCCAGCAGAGATTGCTGCTGTTTCTTGTTGAAGTACTGGATCTCGTCCAGGTAGAGCAGTACCCCCTCCGGGGCCAGCAGCGTGCCGATATCCGCCATAATGTCCTTGATATCGGAGATGGAGGCGGTGGTGGCGTTGAGGCGGTGGAGAGGCCGGTTGGTTCGCTGGGCGATGATGTTGGCCACCGTGGTCTTGCCTGTACCTGATGGACCGTAGAAAATCAGGTTGGGCACGCTGCCCCCCTCTACAATGCGGCGGAGCAGGCCGTTATTGCCCAAAATGTGGGTCTGCCCCACCACCTCGTCCAGACTGGTGGGCCGTATCTCGTCCGCCAAGGGACGGTATGCCATAAAAACACTTCCTAATTTTAAATTTCCTGATAGGATATCCCATATTCAAACAGCCGAAGCCTTGAATCGCTATGTACCTGAGAGATCAGTTTTTGTGTTGGGTTGTTCAGACAGATGATTCCATAAATGCTCCGATTCCTAAACTGCGGTGATTGCTCAAACCAATCTAAATAATCGGTAATCTGCCGGTATACATCGTCATAGCCGCTATCTTTTTTCAACTCAATAATATAGAGATTTCCGGCCTTATCCTCACAGAGGAGGTCCAAACGGCCAATTGGAATGATATACTGCCGCCCATACTCGCCAGGCCGCTTGTATATTGTCAGCTTCATCCCGAACACAGGCTGGCCGGACTCGATTCTGAGCGTCAGTTCGTCTTCCAGGAGCTTTTCGCTGCTAAACTGCTCCCGCTTTCCGCCCATGTCGATAGTCTTCTCTGCTGCTGTATCGCCGACATCCTCGTCCGGTTCCCTCACATATACCTGGGGCTGTTCCATATTCTTCTCAGGCAGCTTGTTGATTCGCTCCCTGAGCCCCTTAGACAGCTTAACACCTGTTGTGGCCGCGAATTTCCGCGCCTGCGTGTACTGGCCCAGCGCAATCAGGACCTGGACATAGTTGTTTGCGGCGTATGGCAAATCACGCCCCTCTTTCAGGCACTGTTCAAAGACCTCCTTAGCCTGTTGATACCGCCTCTGCTTGTAGAGACAATAGCCCAGATTGTTCAGAGCATTTTCTGCCTGCGGATAAAATCTCAGACATGCCCGGTAACATGATTCCTCTCGTTTGAAATTGCGTATCTTTCCATATGACCAGGCCATCATAAAATAGATTTGATATCTGGTAAACATAAAGAGTATTGGCCGCCCAACCGTCTGAAGGTATGCAATTGTGTTGTTCCACATTTTGAGGTCGTAGTAAGTACAGGCTAAGTATTCTCTGGCCAGAGTAGAATGGGGATATGTTTGAATATATGCCGTCAAAATGTCCACCGCCTCCTCGTCTGTCCTGCAGGCATAATAATCAGCCATCAGTTGACATAAATATTCCGTGCCATCCTGCCTGCACAGAGGATAAATCAGCTTTTGTACCTGGGACCAGAAACCCGGAAAGGCATTTTTAAATGGCTCAATCAATTCATCAAAAATATCTGTCTCCTGATATTTGCTGTCCCTCTCTTTTAATACACTGTCAGAATAGTTCAGCTTCAATTGGGCGATGCACCGTTCATATTCTCCGCAGAAAAACGCCGACACCCCATGATAATAGTACTTCTCTTCGGGCAATTTTGAGATGTTTTCGATTAACAAGGAGACCAGCTCCCTCTTTCTGACCTCTTTCAGGTCACCGTAAGTACAATATCCCGTTGAAAGATCGTGCAGCAGCCGGTAACAGAAAAGCTCCCTGTACTCCTCCGGATCCGAATGCCCCTGAAGCAGAGTATCCAATTTGTCAGACATTTCCCGCCATGTCTGCCCTGTGCCAAACAATTGGCTAAATTCTTGCTGAAGATCCCGGTTCTCCACAGCAGCCCTCCCCTTTCCAGCTAAGCCATTCCGGCAGCGGACAGCATTTTATCTCTCCCAATATGATTCACCAGCGCGATGGCCCGGCCCACTCCAATCATGGCGGCGATGGTACCGATGCCAATCCCCACCACCTGACCGGAACAAATCAGTCCCACCGCCACGGTGGTACAAACACAGCCTATATCAAAGATATTTTTGGTGAAGCCCTGGTCCCGACCGATTTTTTCCGCAATGGCCTGGACAATGCCGTCTCCGGGGTTGGGGACCAGCCGCATGTTCACTGTCATAGCGATGCCCAGCCCAGTCAAGAAAATCGCCACGGCCAGCAACATGAGATTGACAGCCAAACTGTGTTGTCCAGAGCTATATGGGATCAAGGCATCAAATAGGTTCAGCATACGGCTGAAAATCAGGCTGACAACAATCTGAAGCAGGGTCGCCGCCCGCTCCTCTCTGCTCCGCAGAAAAAGCTGGACGATGACAAACAGCACGTAGAGCAAAAAGGTCATGTCTCCAAAATTCAGAGAATAAATCCGGGATACAGAGTAGGCCACCGAGATAATGGGCGACACCCCCAGCCCCGCTTTGGTGTTCAAGGCGATCCCCAGGGCCAGCACTACCATGCCCAGGCCATAGATCAGCCAGCGATATGGATTTTTCAAATTGCCTCGCGTCCTTCTCAATGATGTTCCAGGGCTCCGCTATAGCCCTTCAGTGCCCTGCGCCGCTGCCTCCAGTCAGGCATCAGGGTATCCATCCGGGCATAAAATCCCGGTCCATGGTCGTGGTGTAGAAAGTGGACCAGCTCGTGGAGGGCCACATAGTCCCGCAGCTCCTCCGGACACCGGGCTAGTGCGGTATTCAGGGTGATATAGCCCTGAGCCCAGTGGCAGTTGCCCCACTGACTTTTCAGTGCACGCAGCCTCAAGGGTGGAAAGGCGACCCCCAGCGGCTCCACAAGGGGATAGACCCGCTTCAGGGCCTCGCTCAGAAGCCTGGCGCACTCCGCACGGGACACCGGCGGCAGGGGCTCCACTCGGCGCTGTGTCTGGCGGTTGAGCGCCTCTAAAATCCAGCCGCCCTTTTCCCGGACAAAATCGTCCGCCTGCTTGACAGAACAGCGCAGGGGGATGGAGACGCAGATCTCCCCGCTGGCGCCAATGCGCAGGTTGAGATTCTTCACGGATTTTCGGGTCAGGGTATAGGTGAGCGGTCCCTGAGGGGTGTCCACTAAACGCAGCTGCGGAAGCGCCGGTGTTACCATTTGTTCTCCACTTCCTCCGCAAACCCCAAAAAATCCTTGACAAAGATTTCCTTGCCGTCGTCCAGCAGGGCCAGACCAGTAAATTTCCCAAAAATCTGGTGCTGGTCGGACTTAATGACCCCCGCCGCGCTGGAGCAGGCGGAGCGGTCCAAAATGGGGTCAAAACGCATTTCAAACCGGCCATCGTCGCTGGTAAACTCCCACTGCTCCATATAGCGCCGGTTCCGGCGCCGGCCTGGAATTTTAAAGCGCACCTTGGACAGCTTGTGGGCCTTTCCGTTGTAGAAGAGCATATTTTCTGTGGCGGCAGAGGTGTCCCCAAAACCGTAGCCCAGATTGAAGCCGAAGGGGATCCCGTCCACCAGTCCGGAGGCGGAGGCCCAACACCAGGTATTGTGGTAGGTCCAGACGCCCCGGCCCCAATCCAAAACCCCGAAGGAGTCGGCGGGGTCCAGCATATACTCGTCCTCCCCCACTGTCACCTTGCCGGAGGCCCGCAGACAGTTGATCTTTTGGTTGAGGTAGAAGTGACCTGGTTTGTCAAAGGGGGTACAGATGACCATGGACTCCTCCGGCTCCTGGGTCAGCTCAATGTAGGCGTCCAGCGGATCCCGCCCCCGGAAGTGCTCCATGTGGGCGTACAGGAGCCGCCGGTCCTCCTCCTTCCGGAACAGCAGAGAGTGTCCCTTTCGCCCGGAGGCGCAGTCCCCCACCGCTGAGGAGGAGGGCATCCCGGTGCTCCCCATGGGCATCAACCGGACAATACTCCTGGTGATCTGCGTCTGTTCCCAGAAATTCAGCAGAGAAAAGGAATCCAGTCCCATGTAGCTGTTGTCCGCAATGGTCAGGGCCAGCCCAAACTGGCCATTCATCACCAAATAGTAGTCCCATTCCTTGATACGCAGAGGGTTCGCCTTGATCCGCTTCCTGTCGTACACTGGCAGCAGCTGCTTGGCGTAGCCCGCCTCCCGCAGATTTCCCTGTTCATCCAACAGCGGCCCCGCCGCCGTGATTTCGTGCTGTTCCATGAATCGTTCCCCTTTTGCGGGTTTTATGCATCCCGCCAATTTCACTCCATTATACTGTAAATCCTCCCATTCCGCAATTCTTTTCTGGGACAGGCAAGAAATATCTTTTTCCCGCATACCTTTAGACGTGTATTTTTCCAGAAAAGGGGCGACCAGGATGGGACGAATTATAGGAAAGGCACAGTATCGGGATATTTTGCTGGGCGCCGGACTGATGTGGGCTGCGCTGGCGCTGGTCCTGTGGCCGGAGCAGTCCATGGGAGCTATGCGGGACGGGATCAAGCTGTGCGGCAATGTGATTTTGCCCTCCCTGTTCCCTTTCTTCGTGCTTTCGTCTCTGGTGGTGGAGCTGGGAATGTCCCGCTATCTGGGCAGACTGCTGGAACCGGTCATGGCTCCCCTGTTCTGTGTCAATGGGAACTGCGCCGCCGCTCTGGCTCTGGGCTTTGTGGGGGGGTACCCTGTGGGGGCTCGGACTGCCATCCAGATCTATGAGAACGGTCAGTGTACCCGTACTGAAGCGGAGCGGATGCTGGCCTTCTGCAACAACTGCGGCCCCGCATTCATCCTGGGTGTGGTGGGAGCGGGTATTTTCGGCAGTGGGGCGGCGGGGCTGCTCCTCTACCTCACCCACCTGCTGGCCTCCCTATGCGTTGGGGTCCTGTTTCGCTTTTATAAGGCTCAGGATCGTCCCCAGCGCAGCAGGGCAGGCACTCCTCAGTTTCAGGCAGTCAGCTTTTCCAAAGCGTTTACCAGCTCAGTGACCGGGTCCCTCCAATCAACCCTAAATATCTGTGCATTTATCCTGTTCTTTTCCGTATTTTTGCGTATTTTAGCCCATTCTGGAATTCTGGACACCTTGGGTCACCTGCTCTCCCTTCTGCTGGCCCCGCTGGGAATGGACCAGACCTGGGCAGAGCGATTGCTCACTGGCCTGGTGGAGGTGTCCTCCGGCGTGTCCTCCCTGACGGACGGCTCCCTGCCCGGACGGCTGTCTATGGCCGCCTTTATGCTGGGCTGGGCAGGTGTTTCTGTACACTGTCAAGTACTGGCCTTTCTGGGGGACAGCGGTCTGTCTGTGCGCACCTACGTAACAGGAAAACTGCTCCACGGGGTCCTCTCCGCCGCTCTGACCTCCCTGCTGCTGCGCGTCTGTCCCCTGAGCAGTCCCGCCAGCTTCTATCTGGCGGAGCAGACCCAGGCAATCGCCCAGCTGGATTTTCAGCAGGCCCTTACCCTCTCCGCCGCCGCAGCCTGGGGAATGTGGCTGTTCTTCCTGGCCCTCACCGTCTATGTGGTACAAAAAAACAGTGGAAAAAAGCAGCGTAGTGTAGTATAATGGAGGCAGAATCAATTTTGCGGAGAGAGGTGAGCCATTATAAAGCTGTTTCAAACGTCCATAGAACCCCGCTGTGCCTACTGTGCCAGAAGCCGGGAGCTGGAGGCGGGACAGGTTGTCTGCTCCAAAAGGGGGGTCATGTCCGCCGGCTCCCACTGCAGCTCCTTCAAGTATGACCCACTAAAACGGGTCCCGCCTCGCCCTGTCAAACTGTCCGCCTCCAGCTTGCGGGACGAGGATTTTAAACTCTAATACTTATCTCAAAGTCCCCTGTAAAGCCGAATGGCCTTACAAGGGACTTTTCTTTGCTGACACTCCAAAGGAAGTATTTTCCCTTAAAATATATTTTAAAGTATTTTTCCTTTACAGGTGTTCCTTTGAGTGAAAAGAAAGTTTCCTGATAAATCCTCTTCATGCGACGGCATCCAACACCTCTCGCTGTGTTCGGTGACGAAGGAGGTCGCAGTCTTGGTTTTTCTGCGATATGTTTTCCTTTCCCAAACGCGGAAAGCGCTATATAATGTGTCTAATGAATCGTTTTTTTGGAAGGAGACACAATATCATGGAAATGAAGATTGCAACACGTCAATGCTGGGATCAGGGAGGATGCGCCCGTCGCTTTCACTACTATCTCACAATTGATCAGGAAGAAGCCTCTCGCCTTTTCTGCGAAAACTATGGGGTCCATATTGCGGAGGAGGGCGGCGAAGACCGTAAAATCCCCGCAATTACTACCAGCGCCTCCCGTATCGATGAGCTCCTGACGCTGCTGGTGGACAACACCGTAGGCCCTGCTGGATTGGAGGATATCATTGCGGATTGGCTGTAAGGTGAAACAGCTATACAGCATTGTGTTCTCTCATTTCTTCTTGCCATCCAGCTTTTGAAGCAGGAAAACTCCCAGTGCAATCAAGCCCAGTACGACGAAAATTCCCAACATCCCCTGCCCCAGCATCTCCAAAGCATAAATTACATTCTGATTCATACTCTTCCCTCCTTTATGAAGCCATGTTGGCAAAGTATTGCAGTACCACACCTCCGGCCACCACGGAGGCAATCTGGCCAGACACATTGGCGGCGATGGCGTACATCAGCAGATGATTCTGGGGGTCTGCCTCCAGGCCCAGCTTCTCAATGACCCGGGCAGACATAGGGAACGCGGAGATTCCCGCCGCCCCAATCATGGGGTTGATCCTGCTGCCAGGGGCAAACAGGTTCAGTACCTTGACAAACAGAACCCCCACCACAGAATCCAGCACAAAGGCCACCAGACCCAGCCCCATAATCATCAGGGTTTCCGGCTGAATGAACTGGTCCGCTTTCATAGAAAAGGAGATGGTAATGCCCAGCAGCAGCGTGATTAAATTAGCCAGTTCACATTGGGCAGTGCGGGACAGGGCGGCCAGCACACCGCACTCCCGAATCAGATTGCCGAACATGAGAAAACCTACCAGTGCCACCGAGGCAGGCGCAACCAGACCGGAAATGACGCTGACCCATATTGGAAACATAATCCGCGTTCTTCTGCTGACGCCCTGCGCGGTGTAGGTCATAGGTATAGCCCGCTCCTCTTTGCTTGTTACCATTTTAATGGCCAGAGGCTGTATGATTGGTACCAACGCCATATAGGAGTAGGCCGCCACAGCGATGGCCCCCACATATTTGGAATGAAGCACCTGAGACACCAATATAGCGGTCGGTCCGTCAGCCGCACCGATGATGCCGATGGAGGCCGCATCCCTGATATCAAAGCCCATGAACGCCGCTATGATAATGGTGAGAAAAATGCCTGCCTGAGCCGCCGCACCGCACAGAAACAGCCTGGGATTTGCCAACAGCGGTCCGAAATCAATCATAGCTCCAATGCCGATAAAGAGCAGGATCGGCATTGCCTCACTGGCCTCAATTCCCACTTCAAAGAGCCATTGAATAATTCCACGGGTCTCCCCCATCCCCTGACTGAACTGATTGACTACACCGGACAGAGGCAGGTTGACCAGGATTGCTCCAAAGCCCATAGGCATGAGCAGGGCTGGTTCCAGCTCCTTTTCAATAGCCAGCCAGATTAACAGGCCCCCAATGGCATACATGACAAGCTGCTGCCAGGTGATAGATACAAGGCCCTGCCACAGAAAAGAAAAATCCACGTTGATCCACTCCTTCTTGTTTTTAGCTATCTATATAAAAAGACCTGCGCTCCAAATCGTTGGAACGCAGGTCTGGTCATTTCAGGCACAGCCAGAGCGGCCTTATTGCCGCCCATGCTTGTTGACTGGTGCCGCACGCCCATTGGACGTGCCGACTACTCCCCTTTGTATGGAGCATATTACCATAAGAGATTTCCTTTGTCAAGGTGTCTTCCGCATAAACTTTAATTCGTAAAGTATCTTTTGTAGGAAGGGACGACCCTAGCCTGCCGCTTTACGGCCCTGCGAAGCAGGGCCAGGCCCCTTTGGCAAAGGGGCTCGAAAGATTATCATATGAAGTGCAACACAAGAAAAAAGGGAGGACAACAAGGGAAACTTCGTGTAAA